>JAFZRF010000068.1 GCA_017620025.1 Ruminococcus sp. | reverse complement strand
TACCAGTGATGCTCCGCTTGCGTTCACTACCTGTCCGCCGTCGCCTACGAATACTGAGCCCTTTGCGAACTCTACCGGTGTTCCGTCAGGTCTTGTGCCTGTCAGTGTCAGTGTTGCTCCTACTACCTCTGCTCCGCCCAGATTGTCTACCTTATTGATATCCACCTTGGTCTTTGCGTTGATCTCGGTTGTTACTGTGGTGGTTACCGTGGTTTCTGTCGTGGTTACAGTAGTTTCGATGATCGTCGCCTTGGTTGTTGTAGTGGTAGTTTCCGTAGTGGTGGTCGTGGTAGTAGTGGTTGTTGTGGTGGTCGTTGTTGTAGTGGTAACTATCTCTTCATCAACAATGGTGAACAGATGTCCGCTGTAGCTGTTGAGACCGTCAACGCCGCTTGCAACGGTAATCTCACCGAGAAGAGCCTCGAATACTATCGGCTCGGCAGTTTCATAGCCTGAGGGAGGTGTTACCTCTCGGAGTGTATACTTACCGTCAGGCATCTTGGAGAAGCTGACTGCTGTTCCGTCAGACGTCCATGTTGCGGTATTGCCGCTGATATCGACAGGCTTTGAAGCTGACATATCGCTGAGAGAGCCGTTTCCGTCGTAGGAGAGCTCAAGAACTGCTCCGGAAAGAGCAATGCCGTCTTCATCTGTCTTTGTGATGTCGAACTTGTTCTCTGTAATATTGTAGGGGTAGAAATGCTGCTCGCTGTCAGCATAGATACGTGCAGCTATTACATTTCCCTCGAAATTACTGCGGCCGAGATTCTGTACATAAGCCTTGGGAGCAATCAGGTGTCCGGACTGCGCAATGGAGTAAATATTTCCCGTAGAATCAGGAAAATTATAGGCAAGGTTCATTCCGCCGAGATATATCTCGCCGTTATGCTCTGTTCCGGGTATCTCCTTTAGAAGCTGATTGAACTCGTGTCCGTTAACGCTCAGAGCGACAAAAAGCTGATTGCCGTCCCAGTGTTCCCATGCCTCGGGAAGGAATGAATTGGTAACAAGGATAACATCCTTATCGCCTACTCCGGTAAAAGAAAGCGTGATGCCGCTCTTTGCCAGCTTTTCAAGGCTGAGCTTTCCGTCAGGCGCCGAGCTGTCTATAAGATTGATACTCGGAACTGTCCATGAAGCCTCTGCATTGAGCCTCTCAACAACACTTCTCGGGATAGCTATCTTTCCGTCGGGATACTTTGATACATCGATATCAAGAGAAAGCAGTCTCTGTCCGTCCCATGTCGGCTCATAGGAGAAGTTATCCTCTGCGGGAACAACTGACTGATCAGCCCATCTCTGTGACTGGGAGCTTATCTCAGACATAGCTGCATTCCAGTCGATATAATCCGGATTCTGTATCCAGTTACCCTCCTGGCCGTCTATAGCTGATGTCCTCTCGCCGTAATAGTTGGTCATATTGGCGAGAAGCTCCTTGCCCGGGATATCCATCTGCATTATGTAGCTGTGTGTATGGAAGGTTCCGCCGCCGCCCTGGAAGCTCTGGATATAGTTAGGCGTTATAGAACCGTCGCCCCAGCCGTCCTTGGAGGTGAACTCTCCGCCGACTGCAATAGCACCAACTATATGGTTATCGCTTACAAGGTCGCCGGGAGTGAAATAGCCGAAGCTGCTCAGGATATGTTCGATACTGTAATCGGAGTACCGTTCATTTCCCTCGTTGTCTGCGGCAAGCGCCGGAGAAGCGCATACCACAAGTGCAAGCACAAATGAGGTTACGACACCTGCAATGCGCTTGAAAAGAGAGGTGTTCATTCTGCATCATTCCTTTCATTCTTGATCATGGTTTCCTGACGTACTTACAGAAAGCTCACTTGCGCCGTGAACAGCTTTCCTGTATTTACGCACAGACACCCACACTATACAATTATATTCTATATTAACATTATATCACATTTTTATTAAATATGCAAGATATTTTTTTAAATATAACAGATTTGATATTCACAAAAAACAAATTGATCATCACGCTTTTTTAGCACAATAATATAACGCTATATAGCCTGTTTCATGTATCGAACAAACCGCGAGATATATTTTTTTATTTTAACTTGTCCGTTTCTGTCAGTTCACTGCGAATGTTATTTATGAAACGGGCAAACCGTTCTAACATAATATTTTTACAGGAGTGATTTATCATGGCAAAGATCTATTCAGGTATTGCTGCAGCTGCTCTTTCAACAGCTCTCGTTTTCGGAAGTGTATACGCTCCCGGCAATTATATCGCTAACGCAGCTGAAGAGGCTGCTACAACTACAGCAGCCGAGACAACTACTACCACAGCTGAGGAGGAGGTAACAACTGAGACTACAGCTGCTGCTACCGAAGCTGCTACAGAGGCTGCAACTGCTGTTGCAGAGGCTCCCACAGCTGCTGCTACAGAGGCTGCATCACAGGCTGCAACCGAAGCTGCTACAGAGGCTGCTACAGCTGCTTCAACCGAGGCTGCTTCACAGGCTGCAACTCAGGCTGCTTCTTCACAGTCTGCAACAAACGCTTCAACTACAGCTAATGCAACAACAACTGCCGCTGCAACAACAACAGCCGGTGCAAAGACCAACTCACCCAAGACAGGTGATGCTTTCCCGGGTATGGCTGTAACAGCAGGCATCCTCGCAGCCGGTTCTGCTCTCATCATCAGCAGAAAGCGTGCTAAGTAAGGCTTCATCAGACTCCATATAAAGCGTAAAAACAGCGTCAGCCCTTTATGGACCGGCGCTGTTTTTATTGTCATTGTAGTCATAGAAGAGCTTGTCAAGAAGGTCGTCCAGCTCCTCAGTTTTTCCGAATGCTGCTTTGAGCATAGTGCCTGCATTGGAGATCATAAGCTTGAAATAGAGCCAGTCGCCGAGATCGTCATACTTCCTTGTTGAATTGATAAGCACGTTCTTTCGGAGACAGCCGTATTTCTTCCCCTGCTGCTTTCCGTACTTCTTCAGAGCCTTTGCGAGCACGACATCCTCCATCGCTCTCTTATCAGGAAACCCTCCGACTGCATCAAAGGTCTTCTTCTCCGCCCAGAAGATACCGCTGTACAGTCCGGTGATCCGGAAACCTATACGGCACATCATGTCATTGAGATGCAGCGGGAGCGAATAGCGTTCAAATCTGATCGGAGCGCCTCCGCCGATGTACCTGCCGCTTCTGAGCATACCGCATACCTCACGTATAGTACCGGAAGTCATACGGTTATCACAGTCTATGGTCATTATATACCTTCCGCGGGCAGCTGCGATACCGCTGTTTCTTACCTTTGCTATACACCTGTCCTCGTTGTATACAACACGGGCGCCGTTTGCTTCAGCAAGCTCTGCCGTGCGGTCTGTACAGCGGTTGCAGACGACTATTATCTCCACTCCCCCGCCGAAAGCCTCCGCCGCTTTATTAATTGAACGTATACAGCGTACGACATATTTTTCTTCATTATGCGCCGGAACTATTACCGATACTATGACCTTTTCCTTCATGGTACTCTCCTTTCGCCGTTTGTATACCTATTATATCATCCCTTATAGTTTCATTCAATTCAAATTTATGAACAAACAGCTTGCTATTGACAGGCGTTGATGCCTGATGTATAATTTGATTATAATATCTTTTAGTAAAGGAGTGTATGATATGAGAACGATCTGTGGAGCAGACTGTAATAAATGCCCATTCGGCGAAAACTGCAGAGGCTGTGAAGCAACCTGCGGTAAGCCCTTCGGAGGCAGATGTATTGCTGCTGAATATATAAAGATCGGCGGAAAAGAGAAATACGATGAATTCAAGAAGATCCTTCTCGGTGAAGTAAATACTCTTCTTGCTTCAAATTACATACCGCCCGCCGAAAGCCTGAATGAGCTGCCGGGTTCATTTGTGAACCTTGCCTACCCTCTTCCGTCCGGAGAAGCTGTAAAGCTTCTTGATGACACGAAGGTATATCTCGGAACTCAGATAGAGTTCGCTGATATGGGAGTCTGCTACGGAGTAGTCGCTGATACGGCATTCATACTCGTTTGCAGCTACAGCGTAGACGGCTCAGAGCCGGAGCTTATAGCCTACAAGAGAAGGTGATACAATGGCAGCAATGATAGTATTAACAATAGTCAATGCAATCACTTCACTTTCAATGATCCTCGGAGGCTGGTGCATGAAAGATTATGCCGATAAACCCGGAGATCATTCAATAGGCTACAGATCGAAAAGAGCTGTTTCAAGCAATGAGGCGTGGAAACTTGCCAACACAGAATGCGGAGATATATGGATGAAAGGCGGAACGGCAGGACTGATACTGACGCTGTGCGGCATAGTTGTATTTCTTATAAACAACTACGCCGGAAACAGCCTGCAGGTCGTAGTTCTGACACTAATGACTGCCGCTATGATCGGCTCGGCGATTATCGTTGAAAAGAAGCTGAAGAACAGATTCGGCAATAATAAGTAAAAAAGATCCCGGATACAGATGAACTGTTCCGGGATCTCGCTTTATCTGGTCAAGACCGGGCCGATGTGGGAACGCCCCGTGTTTTTATCAGAATCCAAGCTTGTTGTGTATGTATTCGTTTCTCTTGATCATGAAGTCAACGATGGATACCTGGTCGCCGCCGTAGGAGAAGAGGCCGCCGCCCATGCCGGGGAACATCATTCCGCCTCCCCAGCCGCCGCCGAAGCCGCCGCCTCCCCAGCCGCCGCCGCCCCACATACCGCCGCCGTTATTGCCGCCGGAACTCTGGATTCCGTTAGCGCTCTTGGCGATATTGGTCTCGAACTGGTCGTATGTGAAGAAGAATCTCGGGTCAGCCTTGACGTGGTCACGGATGAGCGTTGCAAGTCCGTTGACTGTCTTCTCAGGATCGCTGTAGAGACGAACTATCTGCTTGACGTAATCGTAGTACTTCTCTCTGTACTCGGGCACCTGGAGGAGGTTGGTGAGCATCGGGCGCTGACTTGCATCTGCCTGATAGAGACCGGTTGTGATATCGGACTCTGCCGCTGCACCGTAATCCATGAAGTTGCCGACTGAGAGGTTGTAGTCCCAGCCTACGTAATACATCTTGCCTTCGTTATACTCTACATAGTAGTTATGAGCCATCTGTCCGTTGTAGCTGTCGTAGTTGGCCATTACAGCATTTACCGCAAAGCCCTTGAGCCAGCTGTCAACGTCGATATAGTCCTCGATGAACTTGTAGTTGCTTGAAGTAACCTTATTGATAGCGTCCTTTAGGTCTGCGATATGCTTGAGCTCATCGTCAGTGCCCCACTTTACCTCGAAGTTGTTGAGAGCCATCTGAGGTCTGAATGTACAGTCATAAGAGTTGCCGACATCCGCTGCCTTGTAGAATACAGCATCATCATTTGTTGCAAGTCTCTCGCCGACTGTAGTACCCGGCTGCTCGCAGAGGAGGTAGAAGCTGTAGAGCTGTCCGTTGAGGTACATATCTGTATAGCCTACATTAGGTGCATATGCGTCAAGATCGTACATAGCATTGTAGCAGAGCACATCACGCATACATGAGGGATCTGAGTAGAAGTTGTTTACGCAGATCTCTGTAAGTCCCTTGTAGTTCTGATACTTGTCGTACTTATCAAACTTGATGCGGAAGCTGTACTTGTCCTTGCCGGCCTGATATACGAACATATTGGAGCTGTGTCCCTTTGTTCTGATGCCGACATTGTCGATACGTACACCGTCAACGATGACGTTGCAGGGGTAATACTCTTCATCCTGTGAATGAGAGAGGAAGTTGTCCCAGCCGTCCATCTCTACTTCAATTCGGTGGATCTTGCTCTGGTCGAAAAGGTCGCCGTAAAGAAGATCTGCGCTGTCGGTGTTGTTTACGTTGGTGTATGCAGCAGGTGTGCCTGCCTTGATGTCAGCAGAAGCTAAAGTCTCGATACCGCCGGCATATACCCTGTAGGAGGTACCGCTTGAAAGTGACGGAGAAGATACTATAGCGTATCTGTATTTCTTGAGAGTATTCTTATCAAATACTACCTTCTTTGAAGAATCGGTAACAGCTATCGGGTTGTTCTTCGACCACTGCTTTGTGAAATCAAGAACTATTGCCGCCTGATCTGTGGAAGAAAGTGTCTCACACTGATTATCGGAAGCTGTTGCAAGAAGTTCACCGCCGGTTATATTGATAGTTCCTTCTTTGCAGGTGATTCCCTTGTCGCCGCAGGCCTGGATATCACCGCCGGATATCAGAAGTTCGGTCTCAGCCTGTATAGCATCGCTTCCGGCCTTGATAACGATAGTACCGTCAGAGATCTCAACATTGCCCTTGGAGGACTTGATTCCGTCGCCCTCGGAGTCAATGGTGATCTTTCCGCCCTTTACATTAACGGAAGTCTTACCCTTGATAGCATCTGTCTTGTCAGTTTCATTGAGTGTTGTAATGTTGATATTGCCGCCTGTGATCTTGACATCATTGTTACAGATGATAGCGTTCTGAGTGTTTGCTGTGATATTGAGGATACCGGTTCCGAGGTCGCCGCCCTTGATCGTCAGGTCGTCCTTTGCCTCGATAAGCGCTGTATCAAGATAATCACCGGAATATGCAGTCTCGCCGTCGGTGATAGAGTTCTCCGTACCGTCAGATACGGTGATAGAAGTCTTCTCAGCATTCTTTACGAAGATAGCAGGTGCGCTCTTTCCGGTAATGTCTACGCCGTTGAATATAAGCTTGACTGTTCCGGGGTCAGCGTTCTCGTCGGGAACCTCTACCCAGATCTGACCGTCATTGAGCTTTCCGTCTATATAGTAGCTTCCGGAATGGCTGATAGTAACCTTAGAGCCTTCAGCAACTGCATACTTGCCGTCTACTGTGATGCTTGATCCGTTGAGCTTGATCTTGGTCTCAACATCCTCAAGCTCTACGGGAGGCTGTGTCGGCTCTGGCTGAGTCGGCTGCGGTTCGGTAGGCTGAGGCTCTGTAGGATCCTCATAGCCCTCAAGCCATGACTCAGGAAGCTCTCTTATAACTCCTGCATCATACTTCTGAATAGTAACAGCATCCATACCTGTAACGCTGTCGCCTCTGTTGCATACGTCCGCTCTGTCGAGCTGATCATCTGCCAATGGATACTTTACGGCGTTGGCGATATACTGGAGGATACTTACTGAGTCCGCTACATTGATCCTTCCGTCGCCGTTAACATCGCCGATGTTTTCCGGAACTGTTCGTGCTGCTGATGAAGCAATAGGTGTCGCTGAAGCAATCAGACAAGCAGATAACAGACCGGCGCAGAGATGAGATCTTTTGATCTTCATAAAAATCATTCTCCTTTTCCGTGATCGATCACTGTCGTTTAATTTGATATTTTCAGAAACCCTTTTTCCCGTTCATTTTGTTGCCGAAATTAACAATAGTCATAGTCAAATCAGCAACATTTATATTTATCTTTACAATACAAATATACACTATTTTTCCAAATTTGTAAAGGATTATTCTATTAATCCGCAATAATTGGTCAGCCGTCAGCAATTTACGCTAAGTTAATTACCAACATTTTGCACAGTATCCATGCAGAATACTCGCATTATTGCGCCGTTTTCAAATCACAGATGTCAATATCCCGTACCATAAATAACAGAATTTTGACAATTTGTATTTGTGCATCTGCTTAAGAATTAAGCGCAGATTTAATATAATAAAAGCTTGTGAACAAATTGTCATTCTTAGATTGACAGATTCTTGTTTTTTGTGTTATAATATCAGTGTATAATATACTTCGGTGCTATAAAGAGCTATTATGATAAGGAGTGACAAGTTTCAAATGCTCGAACTTAAAAATATATGCTATGAGGTGGATGACGACCTGGGTCATGTGGAGATACTCCATGATGTAAGCTTCTCCTTAAGCAAGGATAAATTCGCCGTCATCACCGGCCCCAACGGCGGAGGTAAATCCACTATCGCCAAGCTTATCGCCGGTGTTATCAGGCCCACATCCGGTCAGATCCTCTTCAACGGAACAGATATCACTGATGCCAGCATCACAGAGCGCGCCCGCATGGGTATCAGCTATGCCCTGCAGCAGCCGGTCCGCTTCAAGGGCATACAGGTCATCGACCTGCTTCGTATTGCTGCCGGAAGAGAACTTTCTGTAGCTGAGTCATGCGAATACCTCTCCAAGGTAGGTATGTGCGCAAGGGACTATATCTACCGTGAGGTAAATGCAAGCCTCTCAGGCGGCGAGCTGAAACGTATCGAGATTGCCACCATACTTGCAAGAGGAACTCAGCTCTCTGTATTCGACGAACCCGAGGCCGGCATAGACCTCTGGAGCTTCCAGAGTCTCATCCACGTTTTCCAGTCAATGAGGAAATCGATATCCGACAGCTCTATCCTCGTTATTTCACATCAGGAGCGGATACTTGAGATAGCTGACGAGATAATCGTCGTATCTGACGGCACTATCAGCAAGCACGGCCCCGGCAGTGAGGTGCTCCCCGAGCTTATCGGCACTCCCTCTGCTGTCAACAGCTGCGAGAAGCTGACAGAAAGGAGCTGAGAGCATGGACAGCATACAGAAGAAGATACTTCAGGAGGTCGCTGATCTCCACAAGGTTCCCGAGGGCGCATACAACATCCGTGCCAACGGTGAGAGCGCCGGAAGAAGGAGCACAGAGAACATTGAGATAACATCCAAGACCGAATGCAGCGGAATCGATATCCGCATAAAGTCCGGCACAAAGAACGAAAGCGTTCATATCCCGGTCGTACTGAGCGAGAGCGGTCTCAAGGAGACTGTATACAACGATTTCTATGTCGGTGAGGACTGCGATGTGCTCATCGTTGCAGGCTGCGGCATTCACAACTGCGGCGTGCAGGACTCCGAGCATGACGGCATACACCGTTTCTTCATCGGAAAGAACTCCCGTGTCCGCTACGTAGAAAAGCACTACGGCGAAGGTGACGGCAAGGGCAAGCGAATCCTCAATCCTGGTACCGAGGTACACATGGAGGAAGGAAGCTCCATGGAGATGGAAATGGTGCAAATCAAGGGTGTTGACTCCACCGAGCGTGTGACTACGGCAGAGCTTGCCGAGGGTGCAAAGCTGCTCGTCAAGGAGAGACTTATGACTCACGGAGAGCAGTCTGCCGTCAGCGTTTACAAGGTTGAACTCAACGGCAATGATTCTAGTGCAGATATCGTCTCACGCTCAGTTGCAAGAGACAGCTCCTATCAGAAGCTCGATCTTTGCATCACAGGAAATGCTCCCTGTCACGGACATACCGAGTGCGACTCGATCATCATGGATAAGGGCCATATCCTCGCTGTTCCGCAGCTTGAAGCCAATGATACCAGCTCAGAGCTGATACATGAGGCCGCTATCGGAAAGATAGCCGGAGAACAGCTGATCAAGCTGATGACTCTCGGTCTCACCGAAGCAGAGGCTGAACAGCAGATCATCAACGGATTTCTTAAATAATCAAAACCACCCGTTGAACGGGTGGTTTGCAAAAGCCCTATAAGGGCTTGATACTGACACTGCCCCTTAAGAGGCTGAGAAAAGTCTGCCAACTGCATTTCATACCCTATAGCTCACAAGTGAGCAAATTAGATTTCGC
>JAFZRF010000019.1 GCA_017620025.1 Ruminococcus sp. | reverse complement strand
TGAGTATATGACTTCATCTTGTCCTCCGTGTTGTTGGTGTTGTGGTAAACTCAATTTTACACCTTGGACGAGATGAAGTCAATTCTTTTTTTATTTGTTGCACTTCATATTATAATCTGCCGCAGCCCCTTTAGAATCCCAGACTGATTGACAAGTGCTTTTTGACAAGAAGAAAGGACGTACAGCACCTGACTGTACGTCCTCAAATTCTCAATTATTCAACAGTAACGCTCTTAGCAAGGTTTCTCGGCTTGTCTACGTCATATCCCTTTGCAACGGATACATAGTATCCGAGCAGCTGAAGCGGGATAACGGAGAGACTGCCTGCGAAGTGGGGATCGGTCTGGGGGATGTATACTGTGAAGTCTGCAAGATCCTCCATGCTGTAGTTGCCGTATGTGGTAAGGCCTACGAGAGAAGCTCCGCGGCTCTTTACCTCGACCATATTGCTTACGGTTTTCTCGTAGAGATCGGGCTGTGTGAGTACACCGATTACAGGCACGCCTTCCTCGATAAGGCTGATAGGACCGTGCTTGAGCTCTCCGGCAGCGTATGCCTCGGAGTGTATGTAGCTGATCTCCTTCATCTTGAGGCTTCCCTCAAGGGAAATAGCGTAGTCGATGCCTCTGCCGATGAAGAATGCGTCCTTCGTTGCAGCAAGCTTGTTGGCATACCACTGGAGACGCTCCTTGTCCTCGAGAGTCTTCTCGATCTTCTCGGGGATAGTGTCGAGCTCCTTGAGCAGTGCGAGGTATTTGTCCTCGTCCATTTCTCCTCTTGCCTTTGCAAAGCCGATAGCAAGGAGGTATCCGGCGATGAGCTGAGTGCTGTATGCCTTTGTTGTAGCTACAGAGATCTCAGGACCTGCGAGTGTATAGAATACATTGTCAGCCTCACGTGCAATAGAGGAACCGACAACATTTACGATGCCGAGAGTAGCAATGCCCTGATCCTTTGCAAGTCTGAGAGCAGCAAGGCTGTCTGCTGTCTCGCCGGACTGGCTGATGATGATAACAAGGCTGTTCTTTACAAGAGTCATCTTTCTGTAGCGGAACTCTGAAGCAAGCTCAACACGTACAGGGATAGAAGTGAAATCCTCAATGACGTACTGAGCTGCCATACCAACGTGGTAAGCGGATCCGCAGGCAACGATGTAGATCTGTGAGATCTTCTTCATCTCCTCGTCAGTGAGGCCGATGCTGCTGAAATCGATAACGCCGTCCTTAACAACGGAGTTGATGGTATCTCTTACAACCTTGGGCTGCTCGTGGATCTCCTTGAGCATGAAGTGCTCGTAGCCGCCCTTCTGAGCAGACTTGGCATCCCACTTTATCTCTGTGAGCTCCTTGGTGATCTCCTCACGGTCGATGTTGTAGAAGGTAACAGTACCCTTGCCGAGACGTGCGATCTCCATATTGCCGATGTAGTAAACGTTTCTTGTGTAGTTGAGGATAGCGGGAACGTCGGAAGCAACGTATGTCTCGCCGCCTGTGATGCCGATGATCATGGGGCTGTCCTTACGTGCTGTGTAGATCTCGCCGGGATAGTCACGGAACATAACGCAGAGAGCGTATGAACCTCTGATACGGATCATGGCACGGGCAATGGAATCAACAGGGCCGAGACCGTACTTCTTGAAGTAGTAGTCGATAAGCTTTACGGCAACCTCTGTATCTGTCTGTGAATTGAAGGTATAGCCGCTCTTTGTGAGCTTCTCGCGGAGCTCCTGATAGTTCTCTATGATACCGTTGTGTACGGCAATAACATTTTCGTCATCACTTGAATGGGGGTGAGCATTGAGGGTGGAAGGCTCGCCGTGAGTAGCCCAGCGGGTGTGACCGATACCGCAGTCGCCGTGAACTGCCTCGCCGTTGTTGGTCATCTTCTGGAGCACCTCGAGCTTGCCCTTAGCCTTAACGACCTCAGGATCCTTTGCGCCGTCACGTACAGCGATTCCGGCTGAGTCGTAGCCTCTGTATTCGAGCTTGGAAAGTCCGTCAAGAAGTATGGGTGCTGCCTGACTGTTTCCTGTAAAGCCTACTATTCCACACATTATTTGTTGTCCTCCTGTTCTTGGAACTGCCGCTTTCCCGGCAGGATAATATATAAACAATTATACACTATTCAGAATGATTTGTCAACGTCTGAGAAGATATTTAATATAGTATAAGAGGAAAATGCGGAATTATTGTAAGATCGAAAGGCGTCTCTGATAAATACGGGCTCTTACACAAAGCAGGGACGCAAAAAGTGCGTTCCCTAAGGAACGCACAGTGTAAGCGGAGATCAAGGTTCGTATTTCTTGACTTTCGTAATTATCATGTCTGCGATATGAGTCATGGTGTCCAGTTTGTCCTTATTATTTGAAGCTGTGCAGGTGAAGGTCATGAAAGGATGATTGGTCTCAGGTATGCAGAGATGTGCAATAAAGTGAACGTCAAGGTATTCTCCGTCAGAGTCGTAGCCTGTTTTGATCGTACCCGAAATCCGGCGGGCAGGCGTTCCGGCAAGATCTTCTTCGGTGTTCTCATCAATTGTATACCTTGAAATATCTTCACAGGCATTTTTTTCATAATAGTCATAAAGTGCGTTGTCTATTTTTTTAAGGAACTGATCCTCCAGTAATGTATCGAGTTTACACTCAATATTATCTTTGTTGTAGAACAGCAGATCCTGGAAGAATACGACCTCATTTTTGTCATATACTCTCTTTCCGTTTACAAAATCCTCGTCCCAGAGTGTTTCGGTCACGTATACAATGTCGTTTGTATACGGCTTTTGTTTCAGTGATGCCGGACGAGGGATGGAGAGATGTATATCAGTTCTATCTCTATACACGATCTCTTCTTCTGCATTCTCGTCTTTCTTTTCATCAGCGGGAGAGCCCTGAGCATCAGCGCCGGCGCTGTTTCCTGCTGCATTGTCTGATGTATTGTTCTGAGGAGCTGTGCTTCCGCAGCCTGTCAGCATGACAGCCGCCAGACAGATAAGGCAGATACG
The DNA here is from genome assembly GCA_017620025.1 of Ruminococcus sp. Classification (GTDB taxonomy): domain Bacteria; phylum Bacillota; class Clostridia; order Oscillospirales; family Ruminococcaceae; genus Ruminococcus. The sequence goes on along the minus strand of JAFZRF010000019.1, from coordinate 25,690 downwards.
TTTTTTCATAATGATCCTCCTGTCATTGATCCGGTATATAATAATGTTAAAGCAAATAAATAACAAAATTATTATATCAGACCGGGCTAAAAAAGTCAATATGTGTCAAAAAAGAAAAAGTGCGCTCCCGAAGGAACGCACTCTGTAAGACTTTGTAATGGTAATTAGCCGAGCTCAGCAAAGTACTTGATTGTTCTTACCATCTGTGATGTGTATGAATTCTCGTTGTCGTACCATGAAACAACCTGAACCTCGTAGAGACCGTCACCGATCTCAGCAACCATTGTCTGTGTAGCATCAAAGAGAGAACCGAATCTCATGCCGATAACGTCAGAAGAAACGATCTGATCCTCGTTGTAGCCGAAGGACTCGGAAGCAGCAGCCTTCATAGCAGCGTTGATGCCGTCCTTAGTGATGTTAGCGCCCTTAACAACAGCTGTGAGGATTGTTGTGGAACCTGTCGGAACAGGAACTCTCTGAGCGGAGCCGATGAGCTTGCCGTTGAGCTCAGGGATAACAAGGCCGATAGCCTTAGCAGCACCTGTGCTGTTGGGAACGATGTTAGCAGCGCCGGCACGAGCTCTTCTGAAGTCGCCCTTTCTGTGAGGACCGTCAAGGATCATCTGATCGCCTGTGTAAGCGTGGATTGTGCTCATGATACCGCTCTGGATAGGAGCATAGTCGTTAAGAGCCTTAGCCATAGGAGCGAGGCAGTTAGTTGTGCATGAAGCAGCAGAGATGATCTTGTCATCCTTTGTGAGGGTCTTCTCGTTTACGCTGTAAACGATTGTAGGAAGATCGTTGCCTGCGGGAGCAGAGATAACTACCTTCTTAGCACCTGCATCGATGTGAGCCTGTGACTTCTCCTTTGAGCAGTAGAAACCTGTGCACTCGAGAACTACGTCAACGCCGATCTCGCCCCAGGGAAGCTCAGCAGCGTTAGCCTTAGCGTAGATTGTAAGTGTCTTGCCGTCAACAGTGATTGTGCCAGCCTCATCATCAGCAGTAACAGTGTGAAGATTCTCACCGATCTTACCGCAGTAACCGCCCTGAGCGGTATCGTACTTGAGGAGCTGTGCGAGCATTGAAGGCTTTGTAAGGTCGTTGATTGCAACTACCTCGTAACCCTCAGCATCAAACATCTGTCTGAATGCAAGACGACCGATACGGCCGAAACCATTAATAGCAACTTTAACTGACATTGGATATTACCTCCTAAAAATTTATATATTCATTATACATCACACGCCGGAAATTTGCAAGTACCTCCTATGAAAAATAAGAGAATTATATATATGTGTGCATTTTAACTGTGGAGCAGTTGCGAAATTTGTTGATAATTAAGAGAAGGCTGTTGACATAACGATACGCGAAAGGGTATGCCCGGGAAATGATTGTCCGATGGATGTCACGCCGCTGCGATATACCGCTTCATCCGCACAGAACAGGCTGCAGACGGGTATTCAACAATGATTGTTGAAAATGAAATTTTTATAAATTTTGTCATAAAGAGAAAATCGTAACAAAATTTTTTGTTGACATTTATCAAAAACTATAGTATAATATATTTTGTGGAAAACTATATAGTAACAGGAGCGGATATAACAGTATGACAGACGGACTTGAGATAGAGCGGAAGTTCCTTGTTGAACAGCCGCAGCTCGACAGGCTCAGCATCGTGAGGAGCGCAGATATCGTCCAGACCTATCTTGTCAGCGGCGAGGACGGATCGCAGCGCAGAGTGCGCCGTATCAGCGAGAACGGCGTCATCACGTATAAGTATACCGAAAAGATATTCTATACCCATGTCACCCGGCATGAGGCCGAGCGTGAGATAACTGAGGAGGAGTACGAAAAGCTCCTCAGGGAACGTGATACGAAGCTTGTCCCTGTTGTGAAGACAAGATACCGTTTCGATCATCTCGGACAGATGTTTGAACTCGATATATATCCGTATTCTGACCGGCTTGCCATACTTGAGCTGGAACTGCGTGACGCCGGGCAGGAGATAATCTTCCCTGATGAGGTGAAGGTACTCAAAGAAGTGTCAGACGATCATGCGTATTCAAATTCGGCTCTTGCAGTGCGCGGGGCATTCCCTGCGGACGCATATCTCTGCGAAGCCGGAGAAACGGAGAATTGAATGGCAGAAAAAGTGATCCGTGTCGGAGACTCCGAACTGCTTACGGAGCTGTTCGGTCAGTTTGACGGCAATATCAGCAATATACAGAAAGAGTACGGCGTGTCTGTGGTCAACAGACAGGGCGATATCAAGGTCATCGGCGAAGAGCCTGGAGTATCCGGGGCGGCAAAGGCCGTCGAGCATTTGCTGAAAATGAGCGAAAGGGGGCAGCCCCTCAGCGAGCAGACGATACGCTATGTTACCTCTATGGTATCGGAAGGCGTTGAACAGCAGCTCGAGGAACTTAAAGGCGACGGGATATGCCTTACCTCCTCCGGAAAGATAGTCCGCCCGAGGACTGTCGGCCAGAAGCGCTACATAGACTGCATAAAGGAAAATACCATTGTGCTCGGAATAGGACCTGCCGGCACCGGAAAGACCTATCTTGCCGTTGCTATGGCAGTAAGAGCTTTCAGGGAGCATAAGATAAGGAAGATCATCCTTACCCGTCCCGCTGTCGAGGCAGGCGAGAAGCTCGGATTCCTTCCGGGAGATCTCCAGGATAAGGTAGACCCGTATCTCCGTCCGCTCTACGATGCGCTCTTCGATATGTTCGGAGCCGAGAGCTTTTCGAGATACATGGAAAAGGGGATAATAGAGGTCGCCCCGCTTGCCTACATGAGAGGAAGAACGCTCGATGAGGCGTTCATCATCCTTGACGAAGCACAGAACACGACCTCAGAGCAGATAAAGATGTTCCTTACACGACTCGGCAACGAAAGCCGCATGGTCATAACCGGAGACATAACACAGATAGATCTTCCGGACGCTGGCAGATCGGGACTTGTCGAAGCAATGAAGGTATTAAAGGGCATTGACGACATCGCAGTACATCGTTTCACGGAAAAGGACGTTGTCCGTCACCGCCTTGTACAGGATATAATCAAAGCATATGAAAAATTCAACGAAGGGAGAAATAAGCATGCCTAAGTTAAAGGTATACGTAAAGAACAATCAGACAGAGGTAAAGGTACCGGTGGGAATAAGGCTCCTTATCAGGAGATGCTGCCAGGCAGTTCTTGCTACGGAGGGGTTCAAGCAGGACGCAGAGGTAAGTGTATCATTTGTAAGCAACAGTGAGATAAAGAATCTCAATAAGATATACCGTGACAAGGACAGCGTGACGGACGTCCTTTCATTCCCGCTCACCAGCGAGAACGGCAGGACTGAGACAAATCCCGAGACAGGCGCAGTACAGCTCGGCGACGTTGTAATCTCTCTCGAGACAGCCGTAAAGCAGGCTCAGAACTACGGTCATTCTCTTGAGCGTGAGGTCGGCTTCCTCACAGTACACTCCATGCTCCATCTTCTTGGCTATGACCACGAGACAAGTCAGCTCGACCAGCGGATCATGCGTGAGAAGGAGGAATCCGTGCTCGAGAAGCTCGGTATTTCCCGTGATGCTACATTCGTAAGCCCGAGTGAGGCAGAGTAATGCCGAGAACAGCGTTTGTTACCATTGCCGGCCATACCAATGCCGGAAAGTCCTCGCTGCTCAATGCGATAGTAGGCGAGAAGATAGCTTCTGTCAGCAGCAAGCCACAGACCACACGTACACGTATAACCGGTATACGTATCATAGACGATGTGCAGCTCGTGTTCTTTGACACACCGGGTATGCACAAGCCCGTCAACAAGCTCAGCGAGCATATGCTCAATACCGTAAAGGAATCCGTGAGCGATATAGATGCCGTTATCTTCATGCAGGACTGCACAAGGAAAATGGCACCGCAGGAGCGTGAGCTGATACAGTCCCTCAACAGGGATAAGATGCCGGTCATACTTGTGATCAACAAGATCGACCTCCTCAGGAACATGGATGAGCTTGCGCCGAAAATAGCCGAATTCACGGCAGGCCTTGAATTCGAGGCGGTCATCCCTGTAAGCGTGACGGAGAACAACGGAGTCGATATAGTCATCTCCGAGATAATGAAGCTCTCACAGGAGACAGAGCAGTACTTCTTCCCGGAGGATATGATAACCGATCAGCCGGAAAAGGTGCTTGCCGCCGAGATGATACGTGAGAAGCTCCTTGAGCTTCTCAAGGACGAGGTGCCGCACGGCATCGCAGTCGGAGTAGAGGAGATGTCAGAGCGTGACGACAAGGATATCCTTGATATATCCGCCGTCATCTACTGCGAGAGAGAATCCCACAAGGGCATAATCATCGGCAAGGGCGGAGCGATGCTGAAAAAAGCTTCCACCGCCGCACGTCTTGATCTCGAGGAATTCTTCCAGATACAGGTAAATCTCAGATGCTGGGTAAAGGTCAAGGAGGACTGGCGAAACCGTGAAGGCCTCATCCGCAGCTTCGGTCTGTCTGACAAATAGTACCGGAAATATATACCGCTGAGTGTACACACAATAGCTCCGGAAGGAGTTGTTGTGAATGGACACGGAGCAGCTTTGGGAAAGGTTCGTCCTTACCGGAAGTGTAGCAGATTACCTTGCATACCGGGATCACCCGGAGAAAGCAGCAGATACCCATGACAATAACAGAGGGGATCGTCCTGCGGGAACGTCCGGTGGGCGAGCAGGACAAATTCATTGATATCCTGACAAAGGATAACGGAGTTACCGAGGTATCCGTTAAAGGCGCACGCAAGATCAACGGAAAGACCGGCAGCTCCACACAGCTTTTTGCATACTCACGGTTCTGTGTTAATGAGAGCAGGGGAAGGCTTGTTCTCAACAGCGCAGAACCGATACATATTTTTTACGGACTGAGAGACAGCCTTACAAAGCTGTCTCTTGCGAGTTATTTTGCGGAGGTGGCGGTATACTGCACACCTGAGCGAAGTGAGACGGAGAACAGGGGCACTAATCTCAGGCTTCTGCTCAACTGCCTGCACTATCTTGAGAACGGACTTCGTCCGGAGGCTCTGCTCAGGAGCATATTCGAGCTGCGCCTTATGGCCGATACAGGCTATATGCCGGATATACTCGGCTGCCGCAGCTGCGGTGTGTTCGAGCCGGAGGAGCTGTTCTTCTGTATACGTGACGGCGGCTTCTACTGTGCCGACTGCTTCGGCTCAGTCGGAGATGATCACAGCCTGACGGACTACATGAAGGTAAAGCTGCCGGTCCTCAATGCGGTAAGGCATATAGTCCTTGCCGACTTTGACAGGCTCTTCAATTTCCGTGTATCCGACAAGGTGCAGAGCGCCCTGACGGAGTTTTCGTCAGCATACATCACGGCACATCTTGAAAAGCATTTCAAAACACTTGATTTCTACAGATCGCTGCTGTAGTGCGGCGGTCTGAGTATTTTTGCAACAGGAGATAAACAATGGAAAGTGGAAAATATGATATCTGCGCCGGGCAGAGAAGGATATATCAGCTTGCATACAAGAAGAACCTCAGCATGAAGGAATTTTCCGATCTGTACCTGAGATCGGACTTCTGCAGGAGAGAATTCGATGCAGAATGGTCACGCTTTCATCTTGAGACCGCAGAAGAGAGCATGGATTTCATCCTCCCTGAGACAGGAGGATCACTTAAAGAAGTCACAGCTCAGGATATCGATATCGATCTTGCGGGATATGTCGGCTTCATGTACCGCTATCTTTTCCTGATCACACCGTATTCGAGCGCAGAGCTGGCAGACCGTGTATCATTTGAGGATATCGCAAACACGGTAGATGAAGCGACAATAAAGGGCGAGGATCTTGTCGTTGAAGAGATCTGCATGAAGCACGGTCTCGAATACGACGCCGACAAGATCTGAAACGGAAATACATAAGGCTTTATTCACAGCAAATTATAACACAAGTAATTCATCAAAGGAGGAAACGGCAATGGGCACAGTTTCAGGAACATTTATACTAATGATCGTATTGCTTATCGCAGGCGTAGTTCTCGGCGGAGTATTTGTAAAAGCAGCAAAGGAAGACAAGCCGCTCGGACTGCTCATACTGCTTGCAGTACTCAGCTTCGTAATGATCTTCTTCACAGTAGGCTACCTTTTGGGAGGCGTTGCGCTTCTTGCAGCCGGTATTCTGGGAGGAATCTACGGCGTATGTATAGGAGCATCGATAGTCAGAAGAAAGAGCTGATTTACAAGGAGGATCGGAACATGGATATAAGAAGATTCAGACAGGAGGACGCACAGGAGCTTTCAGAGGTCATCGCCCGCACCATGCGCACCTGTAACGTGAAGGACTACGGCGAGGAGATCATAGAGCTCTGCATTGCCGGAAAGACACCGGAGAAGCTTATCGAGAGCTCCGGCTGGATGCATATTTATGTAGTCTGTGACGAGGGACGTATCATCGGTACCGGAGCTATAGGTCCCTACTGGGGCAGCGCTACGGAGAGCAGTCTCTTCACGATATTCGTGCTGCCGGAGTATCAGGGCAAAGGCATCGGAAAGATGATAGTTGATACCCTCGAGCAGGATGAGTTCTTCCTGCGTGCAGAGCGCATAGAAGTGCCTGCTTCTCTGACAGCAGTCGGCTTCTACAAGAGCATGGGCTACGACTATAAGAACGGCTCATCAGAGCAGGACGAGGATCATAATATCAAGATGGAAAAATTCATGAAATAATGATAACAGCCCCTCTGCCTTCCGTAGAGGGGTATAACTTAGAGTAGAAAGGAAACTATGGAAAGATACTTAAAGACACTGGAGCTCGACAAGATACTGGATATGCTCGCAGATCTTACTTCTAACGAAGAGACAAGGCGGATGGCTCTCGCTCTGAGACCTGATACCGATGCGGAGAGAGTCCGCTATGAGAACCTGAAGACCAATCAGGCACTCAGTCTGTCCGTGCAGTTCGGAACGCCTCCCTTCGCCCACTTCAAGGATATCTGCGGAGTATCGGCAAGAGCAAAGCAGGGCGCAGTCATCTCCCTCCGTGATCTTATGGATATTGCGGCGATGCTGCGTCAGATACGTGACCTCGCACGCTGGTACAGTACCTGCGAGAACGTGGAGACTGAGCTCAGCTACCTCTTTGCACAGCTCTCACCGAATGACTGGCTCCTTGAAAAGCTGGAGCGCTCAATAATCTCAGACACCGAGATATCCGACGCCGCAAGCCCGGAGCTCGCTGCTATACGCCGCAAGATCAACCGTGCGGGTATGCAGCTCAGAGAGACTCTCGACAAGATGATAAAGAACAAGGACACGCAGCAGTACCTCCAGGAGGCAAATGTCACTATCCGTGACGGCCGCTTCGTGCTTCCCGTAAAGTCGGAGTACAGAGGACAGGTCAGCGGACTTATCCACGATACCTCCGCTACAGGACAGACCATATTCATCGAGCCTATGGCGATAGTCGAGGCCAACAACGATATACGCATACTTGAGGGCAAGGAGCAGGAGGAGATAGAGCGAATCATACGTGAGCTCTGCAGCGACTGCGGCGACTATGCTGACACCCTCGCACAGAACTACAAGGTTATAACTGAGCTCAACCTCTACTTTGCCAAGTCAAACCTTGCGGCAAAGCTGAAATGCTCTATGCCGGTGATAACGGACGACGGAGTTATAGAACTCAAGAAGGCACGTCATCCGCTGCTCGACAGCAGAAAGGCAGTACCGGTAGATCTCCGTCTCGGAGAGGAATATCAGGCACTCATCATAACCGGTCCGAATACCGGCGGTAAAACGGTATCGCTCAAAACAGCGGGACTGCTTGCGGCCATGACTATGTGCGGCCTGCTGATACCCGTATCAGACGGCAGTCGTATCTCCGTATTCGACCATATACTCGTCGATATCGGCGACAGCCAGAGCATCGAGCAGAACCTCTCGACCTTCTCGGCACATACCAACAAGGTGATCGAGATAATCGAGACAGCCGACGAGCATTCTCTTGTACTCCTTGACGAGCTCGGCTCCGGTACCGATCCTGTAGAGGGCGCTGCCCTTGCAGTAGCGATAATACGCCGTCTTATGGCATCGGGTGCAAAACTCATGGTCACTACCCACTATCAGGAGCTCAAGGTATTTGCTATCAACAGCGAGAACGTAGAGAACGCCTCATGTGAATTCGACATTGAAACTCTCCGTCCGACCTACCGTCTCATCGTAGGTTCACCCGGAAAGTCCAACGCCTTTGCGATATCCGAGAGCCTCGGTATGCCGGCGGATGTCATCGCAGAAGCAAAGGCAGCCGTCAGCGAGGCCAACACCAAGCTTGAGGAGGTCATCGGAAAGCTCGAAGCCGCACGTATCGAGCTCGAACGTCAGAAGGATGAGATACGCCGTCTGAAGCGTGAGACAGCCGAGCACGAGGAGGCTATCCGCAAGGAGCGTGAGGAGATAGAGCGTGTACGTGCCGACGAACTCGAGAAGGCACGCCGTCAGGCGATGAGCATTATCGAAGCTACAAAGGCCGAATCCAACGAGCTTCTTGACGAGCTCGACAAGCTCCGCAAGGAGAAGGACAAGAAGGATTTCAGCGCAAATGTATCCGGTATGAAGTCACGCACAAAGCAGAGCTTCAACAAGATGTACGATACCGCAAATCCCATCGACAAGAAGGATCCGAACGAAGAATACGTCCTCCCGAGGAAGCTGCGCCGCGGAGATACGGTATACGTAGTAGACCTCCAGCGCAAGGGAATAGTCTCAGGCGACCCGGACGACAGCGATTTCGTATACGTACAGATGGGCGTAATGAAGACCAAGATGAACATATCACGTCTGCGCCTTGAAGAGCCGGAGAAGGTAAGCTATCCCGGCGCTCCGAAGAAGGGGCAGAACCGTGCTCAGAGGAGAGCCGGCGGCGTAGGAGTCAAGGCAGAGCGCAGAGGAAGACTCGAGCTTGATATCCGTGGCTGTGCCTGTGATGACGGTGTATACCAGCTTGACGCATTCATTGACCAGGCTGTAATGTCGAATATCTCAATGATAACGATAATCCACGGCAAGGGCACCGGACTTCTCCGTAAGGCAGTCCACCAGCGCCTGCGCTCACACCCCTCAGTGAAGAGCTTTCGTCTCGGAACCTTTGGCGAGGGAGAGGACGGCGTAACGATAGCTGAACTGAAATAATAACAAGGCCGCACGGTATCTGCTGTGCGGCCGTCTTTATCTGATGAACATAACCATATCAGGGTCGCCTTCACTTGCAAGGCGTCCCCTCTTCCAAAACAGTCCACCGGACTGTTTTGGAATTCACCCCTTGCGAAGCGCCCTGCGGTTATGCGGGGCTTTGCCCCAACCTAACCGGTCCGTCCCCTCTGTCAGCTTCGCTGACATCTCCCCACACTGTGGGGCGTCCCCCCCCCAGAGGCGCTGCCTCTGGACTCCGCTAAAGGGGCGCAGCCCCTTTAGAATCCCAAACTTTCAGATATTTTCCTTTCTTGCTGATTTGTACAGTAAGCCTGAATTCTGCAAAGACTTTTGTGCAACAAATGATTTGACAGCCCGCTGCCTGTATGTTAAAATAAGAGCATATAATACCCGAAAGGACTAAAGCAATGAGAGATCCGGAAACAGATAAAAAAACACATTTCAGCCTCCTGTCGCCCGATGATGACGACAGCCTGTTCACACTCAGCGACAATACAGAAAACGACCTCTCTGTAAGCTTTCTTGCAGAAAGTGTCTCCGGAAACAGCACAGAATATGAGATCATCCGAAAGATACTTCTGAATATGCCCATGAGCCGGAGAACGATAGAATACCGCAGCGATATATGCGCTGACCTGCGCAGCTCGCCGGAGCTCTGCGAGGAGCTCCATGAGATTTTCGACGCGATGCGTTTCTATGTGAACGACCGCCCGAATACCCTCGACAAGAACTCAACTATATGGGAGCTCTTCATGCGCCTCCGTGCGCTCGACAGCTATGTAGGCTCGGTACGCCGGATCATCAAGGCCATAGACGGGCATGAGTTCAGATCGGAGGGCATGAAGAAATTTGCCGCTTACATGAATGATATCTATTCTGACAGCGGTTTTGACGAGCTTGCGGAGGATATCGCAGAGGTCGGCGACGATATAAGCAGCATCAGGAGCCTTACCCTCGGTGTCAACCTCGACCGTGACCTGTTTCCCGAAGAGGTCGGTATCCTCTCCCTCAACCGCTTCTGGTTCGGTGAGCAGGGACTGCTGAAGCGCTTTATCAAGTACCACCGCAAGGATCAGATAAACGACAAGAAGATAATGCCGTTCAATATGGAGGTCCACGAGGACGGGCTTGATACGATAGAAAAGCGTATCAACCGCAACGCTCCCAAGCATAACCGCCCTTATGACAGCCCGCTGATGAACAACCTCAACAGCATAATCGAGCGTATGCTCCCTTCTGTTACAGGAAAGCTCAGGAAGGTGCTTGACAGATACGTGGATGTCAGCCTCAGTGCCTTTACAGCCCTTGCCGATGAGTTCCTCTTCTATCTGCGCTTCATCAGCCTTGAGAAGGAGCTTTCAGACCTTGGTATGCCGTGCTGTCAGGGCGAATGCTCCGATAAGGATACCTTCATGACTGATTTCTACAATATCCGGCTTGCGATATGCAGGCTCAGGGGGACGGTCACTGATGATATCGTCTGCAACGATATCGAATTCACTGATGATACTGCCGTACAGATACTTACAGGCCCCAACAGAGGAGGAAAGACGATACTCACACAGGGCATAGGCCTTGCCTTCCTGATGTATCAGAGCGGACTGTTCGTTCCGGCGGCTTCGGCAAAGATACGTCCCTGTGACGGCATATATACCCATTTCCCGGCAGAGGAGGAGCGCACCGTCGCCCTCGGACGTCTCGGCGAAGAGGCGGAGAGATTCCGTGAGATATGCCGTACTGCCGGCCGTGACAGCCTTATCCTCTTCAACGAATCCTTTGCTACGACAAGCCATACCGAATCACTCTACATAGCGGAGGACGTGCTGAAATACCTCTGCTGCACCGGTTCACGCACCTGCTTCAATACTCATATGCATGAGCTTGCGGAAAACGCCGATGCTATAAGCAGTGTGCCCGGAGCGGTCTGCAGAGCAGTGAGTGTAGTAATGGAAAACAGGGACGGCGAGCGCACCTACAAGATATCGTTCAAGAAGCCGGACGGCAAGAGCTATGCTCATGAGATAGCCTGCAAATACGGGATAACCTTTGAACAACTTATCAATAAACAGTCCGCTGACCGCAAGGAGGAGTAATATGTCTGTTCAGACTTTTCTTTTCAATGTTATGTGCAGACGCAATGATGCAAAGCGTGACAAGGGACTCACTCCGCCCGATACGATAATACACCACGATAATATAAAATACGGTCCCTTCGGGCAATGGAACCTGCTTGACGTATACCTGCCGAAGAATGCAAAAGGGAAACTCCCCGTAATAGTCAATTTCCACGGCGGCGCATGGGTATACGGCACAAAGGAGACCTACCGCTATTACTGTATGTCTCTTGCAGAACAGGGCTTTGCGGTAATCAATCCTACCTACCGCCTTGCACCGAGATACCGCTATCCGGCAGCATTTGAAGATATATACAAGGTCTTCTGCTTCGTTACTGAAAAGGCGGAGAAGTACGGCTTTGATACCGAAAGAGTATTCGGCATAGGAGATTCATCCGGCGCTATGGGCATCGCAGCCTTTGCCTCCGCACAGACAAACAAGGAGCTTGAAAAGCGGCTGGATCTCTATTTCCCGCCGGGGACGAAGATCAGGGCTCTCTGCCTTAACTGCGGTATCTTCACCACAAAGGACAAGGAGGCCGCTTTCGTCAATATATTGCCGCCCGGCAAGGAGAAGGAGGTCCTTTCCGTTCTTGACGTTGTATCGAATATCACATCCGACTTTCCGCCCTGCTATATCATGACTTCCGTTGACGACTTCAACAGGGGAGAGCAGCAGGTCCTGATCGATGCCCTTGAGAGAAACGGCGTGAGGTACGAGTACAAGGTGTACGGCGACGAAAACAACAGGCTCGGTCACGTCTTCCACTGTGACATAAGGAACGAGACTGCAAAGCAGGCAAACCTTGATGAGCTGAATTTTCTTCGCAGCTGCACAGACTTATAAAAGCAAAACGCTCTTCCCTGTTTACAGAGAAGAGCGTTCTGCTTATGCTGCGGGTCACCGCAGGGTATTAAGGAGGTTTATGTAAAATATAGAAGATTGCTTACTGCTTGACGAACCATGCGTCAGCGCCCGAGTTCTCAATATCGTCCTGCCAGAAGAGTCCGACATTCATGCCGTCCTCACCTATCTTGAGATAACCGGTTCCGTCGGTATATACCGTTTCTTCGGTGCATGAACCGTCCTCGGAGTATACACAGTGCTTCTTTGTGCAGTCTGAGTAGCGAAGCACCTGTCTGCCGTCAAATTCACCGCTGAAGTCCCATTCTGCAGACTCAAATGCAGAACCTGCCCAGTGGATGTGGACATTGTATACGCCGTTGCCGTTGTTGGTAAGAGTGATGATCCCTCTGCCGGCTATGCTCTCACAGTATTTGCCTGCAAATACATCTTCCGGTACGGCTTCCGGTGTTTCAGTCTGTTCAGTCGGCTCAGTTGCCGGATCTCCGGCAGCGGTAGCCTCGGCTGCCTCTGTAACTGCTTCGGAGGGGGCTTCTGTCTTTTCTGCTTCGGTCTCTGCCTCTGTGGGTGCTTCTGTCGGAGCATCTGTTATTGCTTCAGTTGCAGCCTCTGTTGCTTCAGAAGAAGCTTCCGTTGATGATGCAGCTGTGTCTGATGCGGCTGGGGATTCATTTATGATCCCGCATCCGCTGAGCAGCATTGCTGCCGATATAATAAGTGCTATTCTCTTTTTCATGTAGATTACTTCCTTTTAATGATATGCTGCCATGTGCAGCTTATGCCGTCCGGTATCCGGCGGCTTTCATTATATATAATCGGTTGAGCCTGCCAAAATGCTACATGATCATTTCATCTTTGTAGCATTGCACAATCAATGTTGATATCTTTAAGCAGTATTAAACAGAAATGACGTGTGTGCATGACTATAAATCGTTGACAATCCGCTTGTATCAATGTATAATTGACTTAGAAACGATTCACCGGGCAGCGAAGGCGGCTGCAAGGTGAAAGAAGAGGAGTTGAGTAAATGAAGAAAAAAAGGATCACGGCTTTTGTCTCTGCGCTTGTGCTTGCGCTATGGCCGGCCGGACTCACAGGCAGCATCCCCTCTGTATCAGCTGCCGACAGCGTTACCTATCAGTATCTCGATCCGTCCTTCAACGGGGGCGAACCGATCAGGGGAGTGGATATCTCCACGATAGTATCCCTTGAGAACTCAGGCGTGAAGTTCTATGACGAGAACGGGCGTGAGCAGGATATCTTCCGCACCCTTGCGGATAACGGCGTGAACTATATCCGTGTAAGGGTATGGAACGAGCCGAATGACGGAAACGGTCATATCTACGGCGGAGGAAACAGCGACGTTGAGACGGCGGGCATCATCGGAAAGCGTGCGGCGCAGTACGGCATGAAGCTGCTTGTGGATATCCACTATTCCGATTTCTGGGCAGACCCCGCAAAACAGACACGCCCGAAGTACTGGGCAGAGCACAGCCATGACAAGCTCAAGGGCGAGATATACAACTGGACAAGCTGGGTAGTGAAGTACGTCTCAGAGCAGGGCGCTGACATAGGCATGGTACAGGTCGGCAACGAGACACAGTGCTTCTTCTGCGGCGAGAAGGATATGTACAAGATATGCGACCTCTTTTCGAGCGGCGAGAAGGCTGTAAGGGATTACAACAAGGATATTCTGATATGTCACCACTTCACCAACCCGGAATCAGGCTACTTTGACTGGTATGCCAAGGTAATGCAGGAATGCAACCTTGATTACGATGTCTTTGCGACCTCCTACTACCCCTACTGGCACGGCTCTCTGGACAACCTCCGCAGCGAACTGAAGAATATCGGCGATAAGTACAACAAGTACGTCATGGTAGCCGAGACGGCCTATCCCTACACCAACGAGGACGGCGATGCCTTCCCGGATTCCGTGAAGCAGGGCAGCAGCGGCGCTCAGCTCACATATCCTGTCTCCGTTGAGGGTCAGGCACAGGCGATAACCGATGTGTTCCGGACAGTCGCCGAAACCGGCAGCCACGGTATCGGAGTATTCTACTGGGAGCCCGCATGGATAGGCCTTCCCCAGCTCAGCTATGAGCAGCAGAAGGACAACTGGAACAGGTACGGCTCCGGCTGGGCATCAGATGCCGCTTCCGAGTACGACAAGGACGCAACAGGCGCAGGCGGTTCCGGCTTTGACAATCAGGCGCTTTTCAGCTTTGACGGCAAGCCTCTTGAGTCGCTGAAGCTCTTTAATCAGATATACCCGAGGAAGGAAAAGGCAGTACCCGAAAAGGGTGCAGAGGTGCCTGAGGGACTCTACCGCATAAAAAACGCAGCGAGCGGATGGTATCTGACAGCCGAGGGCGGCAGGGCAGAGGCCGGAAGAGGTGTGGTGCAGTATGAAGCCGACGGCGCAGCAGACTACAACTCATGGTACATAAAGAAAAGCGGCGAGGGCGAATACAGCATAGTTTCCTCATCGGCCGATAATGGCATCAGTCTCGGTTTTACAGACAGCGGCGCAGGCCTTTCACAGGGCGACTCGCAGTCATGTATATTCATAGAGCGTGAAGACGGCAGCTATCTTATAGCACCGGCGGGTTCTTCCGACAGCGCACTCGGCACCGACGGCGGCGATAACGGCAGCCGGGCCGGAAAGAAGCAGCGCTCCGGCGAAAGAGACCAGCTCTGGATACTCGAGCCGGTGGAGGAGTTCCGTATCACAGGCGATATCAACAGGGACGGCTCAGTCGATACCTTTGACCTGATTTATCTCAGACAGCGTCTTGTCTCCGGAGCAGAGAAGACCGACTGCGACCTGAACAGCGACGGTGAGGTAAATGTTGCCGATATGACGACTATGAGCCTGTTCCTCATGGGCAGGGGAGAGTTCTCAGTCCCCTCACACGGCACACCTCCGAATACGATAATACCTGAATAAACGATAACAGCGGGCGTACACAGTGCGCCCGCTAACTTTGTCGGTAAACGTCAGTTATATCAGGGGACGCCTTCACTTGCAAGGCGTCCCCTCTTCCAAAACAGTCCACCGGACTGTTTTGGAATTCACCCCTTGCGAAGCGCCCTGCGGATAAATGTGGGGCGTTGCCCCACACCCCACCAGAGGCTCTGCCTCTGGACTCCGCTAAAGGGGCGCAGCCCCTTTAGAATCCCAAACTTCTGAGAATATACTGTTCTTACAAGCTGTGGTGAGTTTCATGCTGCTGATACTGTCACACAAAATCCGTCCGTATCACCTTTCCGCAGCAGGCCGGCGGATATACCCAGTGTTCCATACGTTCACCGGTAAAGAAATAATCCATGGTCCTGTTTGCCGGCACGGTATCCGTACACGATTCGACAATAACAAGCTTCAGCTTCATCTTCTCGGGAATGACAGCCTTGATGAAGACGCTCACTCTCTGCCCGGGTGCTATGCCCTCTTTCAGCTCGGCAAGTCCGGCAAGATTCGGCGTGAGCTCCACGAAGATACCGTATTCCTCAACTGACCTTACTATCCCCGTAACTGTCTCTCCGGCCGAGAATCCGGAAGAGTTCTCCTCCCAAGTACCGAGCAGCTCCCTGTGTGTAAGGCATATCCGCCTGCCTTCAACAGAACGTACTGCAGCACGTATACTGTCCCCGACGCAGAAGCGGTCTGACGGATGCGCTATGCGTGATACGGATATAGCGTCTATGGGTATAAGTGACGGCAGTCCGCAGCCGATATCCACAAATGCTCCGAACTGTTCAAGATGCGTGACTCTTGCCCCGATGATATCGCCCGGCTGCAGAGTGCTTATGTATCGCTCAAGACATTCCTCCTGTGCCGCTCTGCGTGAGAGCACGGCACTGACTCTTCCGCTGCTGTCCTCTGCGACAGACACGACCTTGAAGCAGACCGCCCTGCCGACCCTTGACAGCAGAGCGATATCCTTTGTACTGCCGTCATCTATGCCTACAGCACCATCACTGCGTGGGATGATGCCCTTCCCGCACGGCAGACCGACAGTAAGATCATGTGTAGTCCCGCACAGTGAGGCTGTACCTTCAAGTATGATGCCCTTGTCCATAGCCTCCCTGAGACCTTGCGCTGAGGAGATGTATCTCGTATTCTCCTCATTATTTATAAGTGTTCCCTCCGGTGAATAATACATAGCTGTACCTCCGTATTTTCATGCTCCGGCAGCCGTGCTGCCTTTTACAGATATATTCACCGGTGAACACATTTATTCTACAGGGCCGGCTGATTGCAGCGGATATTGACGGCGCCGAGTGAGTTCAGCTGCGAGTTTATCTCATCGATGCGGCTGCCGTCGCAGACGATGTATATCCTTCCGCCGGCAGGGAGGTAACTGCTGCCGGGTGCCTGTGCTGTCATGAAGTTCATGCTGAAATTGTTGGCGAAGGTCGGTATCACATTCCCGGACCTGTTTGCAGCGACTCCTTCATGAGTCCTCAGCACGGCAGAATATACTCCGGGTATGCGGCTGCGTATCCTGTCAGCAGCGAGACTGCCCATTTCTGACGAGTGAAAATCGGCGGTTATACTTGTTATCATGTACGATAATCTCCTTTGAAATGAATTGTTCCATGTTAGAAAATGTGATAATACATACTTCAGGTACACAGAATTTGTGTGACTTCAATATGTTTTAAAGCACGTTTTTATTATTTTTACACAAATCGAAAAAAATATACGGGCAAATTATTGATTTATGAAGGGCTTTAGGCTATAATAAGTAAGTACGCTTTTATTATGGGAGGGAATGACCTTGGATATACAGCCGGGAGATATTCTGACTATGAAGAAAAATCACCCCTGCGGAGCTAAGGAAATGCTTGTTATCCGTTCCGGCATGGATTTCAGGCTCCGGTGCGTGAACTGCGGGAGGGAATTCATGGTACCCCGTAACAAGATCGAGAAAAGCATAAAGACAGTCAGCCGGAAGGAGAATACTGATGTTTGAAAAGCTCGCATTGATGGAGCAGAAGTATGAGGAGATAAGCGAACGACTGTCAGATCCCGGTGTAATCAGCGACAACAAGCTGTATACGCAGCTGATGAAGGATTTTAAGAATATGACTCCCATTATAGAGAAATACAGGGAGTACAAGAAGGCTCAGGCCGGATATGCGGAAGCAAAGGAGCTGCTTGAGGGCGGCGGACTTGACAGGGATTTCCGTGATATGGCGCAGGCTGAGCTTGAGGAAGGCAAGGAGGCTATGGAGAGCCTCTCACAGGAGCTGAAGATTCTCCTTCTCCCGAAGGATCCGAATGACGACAGGAATGTCATCATCGAGATAAGAGGCGGTGCAGGAGGCGAAGAGGCTTCACTGTTTGCCAATTCACTCTACCGTATGTATACAATGTATGCCGAGTCAAAGGGCTGGAAGCAGGAAGTGCTCTCAGCAAATCCCACGGAGCTCGGCGGATTCAAGGAGATATCCTTCTCTATCGAGGGCGAGGGAGCATATTCACGCCTGAAGTATGAGAGCGGCGTCCACAGGGTGCAGAGAGTGCCCGAAACAGAATCACAGGGACGTATCCATACCTCCACAGTCACTGTCGCAGTGCTTGCGGAAGCAGACGAGGTAGAGCTTGAGATAAACCCCACAGACCTTAAAATAGATTACTTCCGTGCCAGCGGCGCAGGCGGACAGCATATCAACAAGACTGAATCCGCTGTACGTATAACCTACCTCCCCACCAATGTAGTGGTAGAGTGTCAGGACGAGCGCAGCCAGCACAAGAATAAAGACAAGGCTATGAAGATACTCCGCAGCCGCATATACGAAGCAATGCAGCAGGAGCAGAATGACAAGATAGCCTCAGAGCGCCGCAGTCAGGTCGGTACAGGCGACCGCTCCGAGCGCATACGCACCTACAACTTCCCGCAGGGACGCCTTACCGATCACCGTATCGGGCTAACCATATACCGCCTTGAGGATATGATGAACGGCGCTCTTGACGAGGTATTCGACGCCCTTGCAACAGCCGACCAGGCTGCACGTCTTGCGGGCGCTGAGCAGTGAGGTGCATTATGGAAACGATACTTCTTTCTTCGTCGGAGCCCGACCTCGCAAAGGCTGCATCTTTCATCAGCGGCGGCGAGATAGTAGGCATCCCGACTGAGACGGTATACGGCCTCGGAGCAGATGCGACTGACCCGGAGGCTGTACGCAAGGTGTTTGCGGCAAAGGGACGTCCGGCGGACAACCCTCTCATCGTTCACCTTGCCGATTTTTCACAGGCAAAGGACTACACAACATCCATACCGGAGCTTGCAAAGGTTCTTGCAGAGCGCTTCTGTCCGGGGCCGCTGACTATGGTGCTGCCCAAGAACGACAGGATACCTATGGTTACCTCCGGCGGACTTGACACCGTAGGCATAAGAGTGCCCTCTCATCCGGTGATGCACCGCATAATAGAGCTCTCCGGCACGGTAATAGCTGCACCGTCAGCCAATACCTCCGGCTATCCGAGCCCTACGGCTGCCTCTCACGTCATGCGTGACATGAACGGAAAGATAGCAGCGGTAGTTGACGGCGGCGAATCAAAGTTCGGTGTGGAGTCCACAGTCATCTCCTTTGACGATGACCATACAGCACGTATACTCCGTCCCGGCTGCGTAACAAGGGAAATGCTCCTTGAGGTATGCCGTGATGTAGTGATAGACAAGGCGATACTCAGCGAGGTCGCTGCCGGAGAGAAGGTAAGCTCTCCCGGTATGAAATACAAGCACTATTCCCCGAAGGCTCATATCATAATGGTGGAGGCCTCGGCGGAGGATTTCCGGAGCTTTGCCGATGAGCACTGCTCTGACGGGACGTATTTCCTGCTCTACACAGGAGACGAGGAAGACTTTCCCTATAAGTATATGACCTACGGCCGCACAAGCGAGGAACAGGCTCATTATCTGTTCAGCCGCCTGCGCGAGCTCGATGAGGCAGGCGCAGAGCGTGTCTACGTCCGTGCACCCTCATCCGAAGGAGTGGGTCTTGCAGTATATAACCGCCTTATCAGGGCGGCAGGATTCGAGGTGATAAGGATATGAACAGTCTTGAAGGCGTATTCGTAGTCGGACTGACAGGCCAGACCGGCGCAGGCAAAAGCACTGTGTCCAAGGTGTTTGCAGATAACGGCTTTGCGATAATAGACGCAGACAAGGTGGCAAGGACGGTAGTCGAGAAGGGTTCACCCTGTCTCGCAGAGATCTCTGATTTCTTCGGCGAGGGCATACTCAGAGCCGATGCAACACTTGACCGCAGAGCACTTGCAGCTATAGTCTTTTCTGACAAGACCAAGCTCGACTCGCTCAATACCATTATATATCCTTACATCACAGGAGAGATACTGCGTCAGATAAGGGAGCATTCATCGAACGGTGAAAAGCTGATACTCCTTGATGCACCGACCCTCTTTGAGAGCCGTGCCGATGATTTCTGCGAGATCATCATATCAGTTCTTGCCGATCCGGAGCTCCGTGAAAACAGGATCACTGTCCGCGACGGACTTACCTCTGACGAAGCACGCAAGCGCATGAATTCCCAGCTTGATGAGGAATTCTTCCGCTCGCATTCAGACTACATAATCAGCAACAACGGATCACTCGAGACTGTAACAGGCATATCCAAGGAGGTCTCAGACAAGATACGTGAGCTCTACAGCAAGCGTACAGATCCGGCAGTTTTCATAGGCGAATAAGGAGGATAACCATGGCAGAGAAGAAGACAGCCGCACAGAAGCTCAAGGAAAAGCTCTTCCTTGACAGACAGAACGGCTACTATACAATGACAGACGAGGATATCAAGGCAAGCAGCGAGTTCGCTGAGCTCTACAAGGATTTCCTCGACAAGTCCAAGACGGAGCGTGAGGCAGTAAGCTATGCCGTTGCTCTCCTGAAGAAGAAGGGCTTCAAGGAATTCAGGAAGGGCAAAAAGCTCAAGGCCGGTGACAAGATATACAAGATCAACAGAGGCAAGGCTGTGCTCATATCCGTTATCGGCTCTGCTCCGATAGCTGAGGGCGTAAGGCTCTGCGCTGCACATATCGACTCCCCGAGACTTGATATGAAGCAGAATCCTCTCTACGAGGACAACGAGATGGCTCTCCTCAAGACACATTACTACGGCGGTATCAAGAAGTATCAGTGGACTACCATCCCGCTCTCACTTCACGGTGTAGTCATCAAGGCAGACGGCACTTCCGTCACCGTAAATATTGGAGAGGACGACAAGGATCCCGTATTCTGCGTATCAGACCTTCTTCCGCACCTTGCAGCAGAGCAGATGTCAAGACCTGCTTCAAAGCTGATAAGGGGCGAGGATCTCAATATCATCGTTGGTTCAAGACCCTTCAGCAAGGACAAGGAAAGCGAGTCCGTAAAGCTGAACATCATGAATATACTCTTTGAGAAGTACGGCATCACCGAGGCTGATCTTGTATCTGCCGAGCTTGAAGCAGTACCCGCATTCAAGGCAAGGGATATCGGCTTCGACAGAAGCCTTATCGGCGGCTACGGCCACGATGACCGCTGCTGCTCATTCCCGGCTCTCATGGCAGCCGTTGATTCCTCAAAGCCCGTTCATACCTCCGTTACCGTTCTCACAGACAAGGAGGAGACCGGCAGCGACGGAAATACAGGCCTGCGTTCATCCTACCTCAGATACTTCATCGAGGATATCGCTGAGGCTCTCGGCGAGCAGGGCAGAGATGTGCTCTCCGCATCAGAGTGTCTCTCCGCTGACGTAAATGCAGCCTTCGATCCTTCCTTCCCCGAGGTGAACGAGAGACGCAACTGCGCTTACGTTAATAAGGGCGTATGCATCACGAAGTATACCGGAGCAAGAGGCAAATCCGGCACATCCGATGCCTCTGCAGAGTTTACCGGAAGGATACGCCGTCTCATGGACAGCAAGGGCGTTCTCTGGCAGACAGGTGAGCTCGGCAAGGTAGACGAGGGCGGCGGCGGAACCGTTGCGGCCTACATCGCAAACCTTGACGTCGATACTATAGATATGGGCGTACCGGTTATATCTATGCACGCACCTTTCGAGATAATCTCAAAGATAGATCTTTACAGCGCATACAAGGCATTTGCAGCATTCATTGCAGACTGAACCGATGTCCTGCCCCGTTGATACGGGACAGGACATTTTTCACTGTTTACAGAGAGGGAAATTTATGTACAATAAAAAAGAGATATACCGGAAGCTGTTCACGGTGGTAACGCCGATAGCTTTCCAGTATCTGATGATGTCGCTCGTATCGGCAAGCGATGCCTTCATGCTCGCATTCATGGAGCAGTCGGCGATGTCGGCGGCTTATCTTGCAGTGCAGGCGGCATTCGTATACAGCCTGTTCGCCGGAGCATTCATCTTCGGCTGCAACGTACTTGCGGCTCAGTACTGGGGCAAGGGCGACAGGAAGACCGTTGAGGAGACGCTTGCGATAACTATGCGTTATTCTCTCCTTGTGGGAGCGTTATTCTCAGCCGGAGCGCTGGCAGTGCCGGAATTGATAATGCGTGTATTCACCGCGGAGGAGAATCTCATAAAAGCCGGAGCAGTCTACCTCAGAACGGTATCGCCGTCGTACATACTCATCGGCTTCACGCAGGCATATCACGGCATCATGAAGGTCTGCGACAGAGCGAAGCTCAGTACGTATATCGCCTCGGCAGCGGTAGTGCTCAATATCGTCCTGAACGGACTGCTGATATTCGGCTTATGGATATTCCCGGAAATGGGCATAGCAGGTGCAGCTCTTGCAACTGTACTGTCAAAGGTGTTCGAGACGGTGTGCGTAGTGAAAGCCGTTGCAGACCGGAAGTGTCCGCCGCTGCGCATAGGGCTTATGTTCAGGGGCTCGGACAGGCAGCTGCACCGTGACTACTGGCACTATACAGTACCGCTTCTTATCAACCAGCTCGGCTGGGGCGGGGGAGTTACGATGTTTTCGGTCATCATGGGACATCTCGGCGACGATGCCACGGCGGCATACTCTATAGCAGGCATAGCCCGCAGCATCATTGCAAGCCTCTGCTGGGGAATCGCCTCCGGTGTAGGCATCATCCTCGGCGGTATGCTCGGACGTGACGAGCTTGAAAGCGCAAAGAAAGCCGGCGGCAGCTTTGTGCGTTTCTCGATACTCATAGGAGCAGCCTCCGGAGTGGTGATACTTGCATTAACGCCCCTTATCCTCCGTGTAGTGACGCTCCAGCCTCAGGCACAGTACTATCTCAAATACATGATGCTCATGGCGTCCTATTACATCATCGGCAATTCGCTCAACTCAACTATAATATCCGGTATCTTCCCCTCAGGAGGAGATACCAGGTTCGGCATGATATGCGACGTTGTAACTCTGTGGGCGGTGGTAGTGCCGCTCGGAGCGGTCGCAGCGTTCGTGCTGAAGCTGCCTGTGCTTGCCGTGGCAGCCATACTCACACTTGACGAATTCGTCAAGATACCGGCAGTATATCACCACTACATGAAGTACCGCTGGGTGAAGAATATCACCAGGGATGAGACCCCCGCTTGACAAAACTCCGGGGATGTGCTATAATATACCCAACAATTATGAAAGAGGTGGAAGGATGCGTAAGATTTCCTGCTAAGTATCATAGGCACAACAGCATATACATCTGCGGAGCGAAGTCCGCTTGTTTGCTGTGCCTTTTTGCAGGAAAATACGCTTCTTTCTGTCTCTTGCGGCATATCCGTATCATGCCGCCTTACAGCGCCCTTATGCGCTTTAATGTACAAGAGACCGCAGGAGCTTTTCCTGCGGTATTCTTTTATGTCAGGAGGGCGATACTATGTCATTGATCAATGTACAGGATCTGACTTTTTCATACGAAGGGAGCTCTGACGTGATATTCGATCATGTCAGCTTTCACATCGACACAGACTGGAAGCTCGGCTTCACAGGCCGCAACGGACGAGGCAAGACGACCTTTATGAAACTGCTCATGGGGGAGTATGAGTATACCGGAAAGATAACGGCGAGCGTGGATTTCGAGTACTTCCCCTTTGAGGTAAGTGATCCGGAGCTACCGGTATACTGCCTTGCAGAGGAGATATGTCCGGACGCCGAGAACTGGCAGCTTATACGTGAGCTCTCCCTGCTCGATGTGAGCGGGGATGTGATATGGCGGCCTTATTCAACTCTGTCGGGAGGAGAGAAAACAAAGGTGCTGCTTGCCATGATGTTTCTGAGGGAGAACTGCTTCCTCCTCATCGACGAGCCGACGAACCACCTTGACGAAAGCGGCAGGCGTATAGTAAGCCGCTATCTGAAAAGCAAGAAGGGTTTCATACTTGTCTCCCATGACCGTGCGGTGCTTGACGAGTGTACTGACCACACCCTGTCGATAAACCGCTGCAATATCGAGATAGAGGCCGGCAGCTACTCCGCATGGGAGCGCAACAAGGAGGCAAGGGACAGCTTTGAGGCCGTACAGAACGAAAAGCTGAAGCGTGAGATAAAGAGCCTTGAAGCAGCCGCAAAGAAGGCAGCGGAGCATTCTGACAAGATCGAGCGTTCCAAGATAGGTTTCGATCCTTCAAAGACGGAGAAGAGCATATCACGCCGTCCGTCAATAGCACGCAAGGCAAAGAAGCTCATGAACCGCTCCAAGGCAATAGAGACGAGGATAGCCGGCGATATCGAGAAGAAATCCGGTCTGCTCCGTAACATCGAGACGACTGCCGCATTGAAGCTGCCTGTCATGCAGTACTTCACCCGCCGTCTGATAAGTGTCCGTGACCTTGCGATAAACTACGGCGAAAGGGAAGTATGCAGCGGAGTCTCCTTTGATATCGAACAGGGGACTATAACAGCGCTTACCGGCCGTAACGGCTGCGGCAAGACAAGTATAATACGTCTGCTCTGCGGCGAGGACGTACCCCATACCGGTGAGATATCCATGAATCATCAGCTGCGTATTTCACGCATAGAACAGGAGTCAGCAGGACTTTCCGGCACACCGGGCAGCTACGCCGAAGAGCATGGTTTTGATCAGAGCCTTTTCCTTGCCATACTCCGCAAGCTCGGATTTACCCGTGAGCAGTTCGCAACGGATATCTCCGGCTTCAGTGACGGACAGAAGAAAAAGGTGCTCATCGCAGCAAGCCTCTGTACTCCGGCTCATATCTATATATGGGACGAGCCGCTGAACTACCTTGACGTAGTATCGAGAAGGCAGCTCGAGGAGCTGATAGTAAGCTGCAGGCCGACAATGCTGATAGTCGAGCATGATGAGACCTTCCGCCGCCGTATAGGGGCGGAGGATATAATCATCGGCTGATATTGACTTTTCTGACGCATGGTGATATAATTCGATTTGATAAATGAACAAGGAGTCATCGATATGATATATACAGTGACCTTCAATCCGGCTATAGACTACATAGTCCATACCGACGCACTTAACCTCGGCGAGGTGAACCGTGCATCGTCTGAGGAGATATGCTTCGGCGGAAAGGGAATAAACGTCTCTGCCGTGCTTGCACAGCTCGGAAGGGAGTCAACAGCGCTCGGCTTCACAGCCGGATTCACGGGCGAAGCGATAGAAAAGGGCGTAGCTGAGATGGGCGTAAAGGCGGACTTTATCCGTCTCCCGAGCGGCGATTCCCGCATCAACGTGAAGATAAAGTCCGGTCAGGAGACAGAGCTCAACGGCAGAGGCCCCGATATAGGAGAAAGCGACATTGCAAAGCTTTTCTGCAAGCTCTCACAGCTCCGTGACGGCGATACACTGATACTCGCAGGCAGTATCCCCGGAAGCCTTTCCGACGACATATATCAGCGTATACTGAGCCATGTTTCCGACAAGGATATCATGACCGCAGTCGATGCCTCCGGTAAGCTGCTGCTGAACGTGCTGAAATACCGTCCCTACCTTATAAAGCCGAATCATTCAGAGCTCGGCGAGCTGTTCGGTGTCACGGTAGATACAGCGGAAAAGGCGGCTGAGTACGCAGGAAAGCTTCAGGAAATGGGTGCGCGGAACGTTCTTGTGTCCATGGCAGGCGACGGCTCTGTCCTGCTTGAAGAGAGCGGCAGGTTGCATACCTGCGGCGTGTGCAAAGGAACGGTTCGTAATTCGGTAGGTGCAGGCGATTCCATGCTTGCAGGCTTCATCGCAGGCCTGCCGGAGGGGTGTGACTACGCCCTGAAGCTCGCAACAGCCTGCGGCGGAGCAACAGCCTTCTCGGACGGCCTTGCCCGCAGGGAGGAGATAGAAGAGCTGATGAGTCAGCTTGTATAAACAAAAGTCCCGCAGAAAAAGCGGGACTTAGTCTGTCGATAAACCATAGTTATATCAGGGGACGCCTTCACTTGCAAGGCGTCCCCTCTTCCAAAACAGTCCCCCGGACTGTTTTGTAATTCACCCCTTGCGAAGCGCCCTGCGGCTGTTCGTGGGACTCTGTCCCACACCCTGCCAGAGGCGCTGCCTCTGGACTCCGCTAAAGGGGCGCAGCCC
>JAFZRF010000067.1 GCA_017620025.1 Ruminococcus sp. | reverse complement strand
TCAGTATCTCAGGCTGATGTTGATCGTATTGTGGCTTTAATAAACGCTCGTCCAAGAATCTGCCTCGGGGATAAATCTCCTGATGAAGTTTTTTGTTGCACTTGACTTGACAATCTGCCGCAGCCCCTTTAGAATCCCAAACTGATTGATAAAGAACTGTTTCAACAAGCTGAAAGGGACTGCCGAAGCAGTCCCCCTATTATATCTATATCATGTTTCCCTTTACCGGTCAGCTGGTATGCTGTCCGGTGTTTTTATTTTACGACATTCACAGTCGGTATGCCGTATCTTCTGAATATGTCTGTGCAGCTGCGGTCTAT
Source organism: Ruminococcus sp. (assembly GCA_017620025.1). Lineage (GTDB taxonomy): Bacteria > Bacillota > Clostridia > Oscillospirales > Ruminococcaceae > Ruminococcus. The sequence continues at coordinate 7,863 of JAFZRF010000067.1, read as the reverse complement.
CCTCTCTCCGCAGGCTGCTATCGGTACGGCGGGCGGACACGGCACCTTCACTGTGGCGCATATCCTTCCCTCTGCCTCCTCAACGGGTATCTCCTCGGAGGGTGCAAAGGCTGCCTCACGTATCCCCATGACTTTTTCCGGCAGAGTGAGTACAACAGGCTCCGGCGGCTGACAGCGCTCCGCTCTGTCAACGGCCTTTTCAAGAGCCACGGTGAGCCGGCGGTAGTCCTCCGGCTGGTTCATCGGTGACATCAGCAGTACGACCATATCCCTGTCGGCGTATTCGCATTCAGCTCCGTTCTCACGCAGTGCCTGTGCAAGGCTGAGCCCGTCACAGCCGCTCTCCGAGGAGAGCACTGTTATATGAAACGGGTCGCCGTCCGTGAAACGTAGCCTTCCGGAGAAATGCTCCCTCAGCTTACGTATACAGTCAAGGTTCACTGCGATGTCCTTCCGGATACGTTCATCGATATACCTGCAGCAGAGGTCGAGCGATGCCATTATAAGATACGAGGGGCTTGTTGAGGCGAACATCCCCATGCACTGCCTGAGTACCCCGGCGTATCTTTCGCATGAATGCAGCACCGCCGCTCCGGTCAGTGCCGGCAGCATCTTATGTGCCGAATCGCAGCACATATCCGCCCCAAGGCTCATCGGGTGGCAGTCCTCCGGCATGAAGCGGAGGTGCGCACCGTGTGCGTTGTCAACGAGCAGGGGAGCGCTGTACCTGTGAGCTGTCTCCGCAAGAGCGGCGATATCGGCAGTCTTTCCGGTGTAGTCCGGCGAGGTTATATAGAGGCAGGCGTTCGGGTTTTCCTTGAGCAGTTCTTCCGCCGCCTCAGCTGAGAAGGTGCCGGAGAGGATACCTCTGTTCTGCTCCGGCATGAGCCATATCACATCGAGCCCGAGAAGCGCTGCGGCATTGAGGAAGGAACGGTGGACGTTCCTTGCGGCTATGACGCATCTTCCCTCCTGCTTCATGGCGGCAAGCATTCCCTGTATACAGAGAGTCGAGCCTGCGGCAGAATAGAAGCAGGCAGCTGAGCCGTAGAGCGAAGCCATATTCCTTTCGCTGCGGAGTATGATGCCGTCGGCCTCGAAGAGACTGTCCGCACCGGCTATCTCGGTGATGTCGGGTGCATACATCAAATCGAGCTCCGGCAGCGGCGCTTTCCCCTTGTGTCCCGGCATATGGCAGCGGAGACCTCCTCCGGCGGCGTAGGCTGAGATAAAATCGTATATCGGCGTATCCATAGTTTTCTCCTGACGTTATCTGTAGTAATAGTACTGCAATATCCGGAATATCCGGTTTCTTGCACGTACAAGCACAGCGGAGGCAGCCTGCTGACTGATACCGAGAGCGGCGGCGATCTCCACAGTGGTCATGTTCCTATAATAGTATAACACAACGATCTCCTTTTGTCTCGCAGTCAGTTCATTATTAATAACTTTTAACAGTATCTTCTGTATCCGCTTGCCTGTATCGTCGGGAGCATCGAGCATAGCACGGAGCCTTTCATCGGGTTTGCCGGTGAATTCATCGGAGTAGCTCTCAAATCTCGGCACGCTGTTCTACCCTCCTCAGGTATCCGGTAAGGTAATTGACCACCTCCATCATCTGACCGTGCTCGACGTAGAGCATTTTTATCCTGCGGTCAAGATCGAGTTTTTCTGCTTCTGTGAGAGAGCCGCTGCGCCCCAGTTCCTTTTCACGGCGGGTAAGCTCGCCTATCCTTTCCTTAGCGAGCCGGCAGCTTGTGATGTAGTTGTTGATAAGCTGTTCCATTATTTACCTCCTTCTCTTAGGGAGAATCGGTATAACGTCCTGTAGCGTATGAGAACATATGTTCTCTTTCCTTGCATATATTATTATAGAACATATTTTCTGCTTTGTCAATAGAAACAGAACATATGTTTTATTTTTAATCGGAGACGGAGGTAATTGTAAACATCTTTAATATGCCGGTGGTGATGCCCGCCGGATACAAAAAGCCCGGGAGCAGTAATGTTTAACTGCCCCCGGGCATTATGACCGGTGTTACTTTATCTCAAGTCTCTTTGCGAGAGGTGCTTCCGGCTTCTTCTTCGGAAGATCTATTATCAGTATACCGTTCTTGTACTCTGCGGCGATACCCTCGGCGTCAACGTCGGAGATATCAAAGCTCCTCTTGTAGGAACCGTAGGTACGCTCCTTGCGGATATACTTGCTTTCTTCGTCCTTGTTCTCTGTCTCTGTCTTGTGCTCGGCTGAGATGGTAAGATAGGTGCCGTTGATATCAAGTGTGATATCCTCCTTCTCAAATCCCGGCAGCTCTGACTCCATGACATACTTGTCACCGGCGTCCTTTATATCAGTGCGGCAGGCGTTTGCAGGCATTGCGCCGCTGAAGAAATCCTTATCCATATCATTGAAGATGTTGAAGAGGTCATAGCCCCTGCCGAATGGTGTAAGTCCGTATCTCATATCCATACCTCCTGTAATTTCTTATATGCGTTATTATTGGTTTTTATGTGCCTGATATACCTTCCTGTTCCATTGGAATCATCCCTTTCGTTTCATTGTCTATATGATACAGCCGCTTTTTGACAGGTTTATCACGGTATCGTGACAGAATGATGAAAATTAGCACTCACATACCATGAGTGCTAACAGACGCCGGTAGAGAGTGCTAAAGGGGCGGCAGCAGAAAACGCCGCCCATACGGACGGCGTTCGTTATCTGAGTTATTACATCGGCGGGAGTGAGAGGTCGCTTGCTTCTATGACGTCCTCTGCTTCAAAACGGATTATCTCCATTTCGGGTGATGTGTAGTTTTCCATTGTTTACTCCTTTCAGTTGTTTTCGGTATATGCCTTTGCAGCCTGTGCATAGACATACAGAGCCTTTGAAACATCTGCCAGCTTGCCGTCAGCAGTGCTGCTGCTGAGAACACGCTTTACATAGTTCAGCGGATAAATGATGCTGGAGACGCCGTTTACTTTGACGGTGTATTTTGCAGAAAGCTTGTGTGCGGGGATGTTCGGTATCTCGATATATCCTTTGGAAGACAGTACTGCATCCTGCGGAGTATCATCATTGGCATAGTATGTTACTGTCTCAGGGGCGGTAGATGAGGGATAATAGATACGCAGAGCTGTTGCGGAGTTGAGAACGAGAGATATCTTGGCATCTTTCATATTGGATTGTGCAAAGCTGCTGGTTGCATTCTGGAGATTAGAAGTATTTACACTTCCGATGCCGGAGATCTCATGTGTTGTGTTTTTGAAATAGTTCTCGGCAGCCTTGCAGTAGTTGTCGAGTGCGGCAACGAGCTTGTCTGTCTTATCGTCGATGCTTTCATAATCAGAGAGATAATCATTTATAGAACGGGAATAGCTTGAATAATGTTTATTATTACTGGATATGGTGCATTTCTTGTCATGGCTGTCATAGAGCGAAAGAGTGATCTGTTCGCTTGCCTGTATGGAGTTTACCCAATAGGAGAGTTTGTAGGAACCGTCAGTTTGCTTGAGAGATTCAAAGTCCGTATACTCTATATCACCTTCCGGACCGCTCAGCACAGCCTTAGAAACACCGCTTTCAAGTTTGTCAAGGTAGTAATTCAATCCGATCTTTCCGTCGAGCGAGAGTGAGAAGCTTCTCAGCTTGCTGGATGGAATTCTGATATTTCCGGTCTTTTCAAACTCACCAAATTCGTTTATTATATACTCAGGTACACTTGTCAACACGCCGTTTTCAGCTTGGTATATATATGCATCACGCTCGTCATAGTAATAGTAGATTGCCATCCAGTCTTCTTCTGTAAGACCGTCTCCGCGGTTGAAAAGATCACCGAGGTAATCTATGAACGGACTGAGATATGAAACATTTTCTCCGTTGAGATATTTCATCAGATTAAGGGCATCTGAAGGTGTAACTCCTTCGGTGCGTGTGTATATATCGCCTAACACATGGGAAGAGTTTACGAAGTCATCAAGCAGTTCGAGGTCTTCCTCGTCGATACTGCCGTTTCTGTCGATATCGTAAACACGTGCAGCGTTTGAGTATCCTGTTCCGTACATCTCAAGTCCGAACAGCTCAACATCTTCGCTGTCAATGATGCCGTCACCGTTGATATCTCCGACATAGTTGTATCCGCTTTTGTATTGAGCAGGGAAGAGTTCTGATACACGGATAGCCATAGATGTGCCGCTTGCTGTCACAGCTGTGGCTGCAATGCCTGCTGATAAGATCGCTGAGGCTGTGCGTTTCCAGATTTTTTTCATATTAACATCTCCTTGATAACAGATTTCCCGCAGGTACGAACGGCGGGAGAATATTTGTAAGATATATTAATATTAACATACTATCATTGATTTGTCAAGTCATGTGATGATAAAAAAGCTGCCCCCGGTAAGGGAGCAGCCTTGAAAGCATTACTTTCTGTTTTCCTTGTTCTTCCACCATGACCATGTTACAGGTGCAACGAAGAGTGAGGAGTAAGTACCGGAGATAAGACCGAACATAAGCGGAACGGAGAAGCTCAGCAGTGAGTTGTAGCCGCTGATGAAAACAACGATGGATACGATCAGCATTGTGCCGATTGTAGTGATAGATGTTCTGATCGAACGGGTGAGTGACTGTGAGCAGCCGGTATTGATAAGCTCGTTCAGGCTTGCGTTGGGCATGAGTGAACGGTTCTCACGGATTCTGTCGTAGATAACGATGGTGTTGTTGATGGAGTAGCCGAGGATAGTCAGTATAACAGCAACGATATTGGAGTTGAACTCGAAGCCGAAGATGATTGTTGCGGCAAGAGCAACGAGGATATCGTGGATAAGAGCGAATACTGAGCACACACCTGCTGACCAGCCGCCGATCTTGCGGAAACGGAAAGCGATGTATACAACGACTACGAATGCAGCGAAGATAACTGCGATAAGGCACTTGAGCAGGAACTCACGGCCTGATGACGGGCTTACGTCATTTGAATCGGTAAGCTCGAGGTTCTGATTCGGGAATGCAGCCTTGAGATCCTCTGTGATCTGGTGCTGCTTGTCAACGCTGAGGCCTTCCTTTGCAGTGAAGGAAACTGTCATTTCCTTTCCGCCTGTGCTGAGGCTCTCACCGGTGCGGACTGTTACTGATGTATCGGGTACTACGCCCTTTACAACACTCTCGACCTCTGATGTTGCGATATCGCCTGCATAGGAGTAGGAGAGGAGTGTACCGCCCTTGAACTCGATAGCGAGGTGTACGCCTCTGATGATGATACCGAGGAGGAGAGCAGCGATAACGCCGATCAGTATACCGAGTATCATTCTCTTCTTGGAGCAGAAGTCATATACCTTAACATCAGGGAGAACAGGAGCAGAAGAATTTGTGTTAGACTTCTTCTTGTTCTTTGCTGAGCTGAGAGCCTTCTGTGTAACAGAAGAAGCCTTCTTTTCAGCGTTCTGAGCTGTCTGCTTTACTTCCTTTACTGCGTTCTCAGCCTTCTTCTCGGCCTTCTGTGCAGTCTTCTTGACTGTATCGGCAGCCTTTTCAGCCTTTTCCTGTACAGCCTCGACAGCTTCCCTGGCATCTTCTGCGATGTCCTCTGCCTTGTCCTTTACGGCCTCGACAGCGTTTTCAGCGCCCTCGGCGATGTCCTCTGCCTTGTCCTTAACGGCCTCGACAGCATTCTCAGCGCCCTCGGCGATGTCCTCTGCCTTATCCTTAACGGACTCGACAGCATCAGCAGCACCCTCGATTATGTCCTCGGCTGTATCCTTTACAGTCTCAGCGGCATCCTCGGCAGTGTTTGCGATGTCGTTAGCACGTCTCTCGGCAGCCTTTGCAGCCTTTTCAGCATTGCGCTTTGCGCCTATATTACCTTTATTCTTCTTGTTCACTTCTTCTCACCTCCGTAAAGTGCTTTATTGTCAGACCACTTGGAAAGTGAGGTTACCATAAGTCTGGAGGCGAATACGCCGAAAATGAAGTTGCAGATAACGCCGGCAAGGAGCGTGAAGCCGAAGGAGTAAACAACGCCCTCTGTGGTAGCTCCGAACATAGCGAAGATCGTGCGGTTGAGGAGCTTCGAGAAGAAGCTTGAAGGAACGCCGAATGCACCCATGAGGATGATGGCGATAAGTACGTTTGTGATGTTGCCGTCGAGGATAGCGGAGAACGCTCTCTTGTAGGCAACTCTGATGGAAGCGTCAAGGGACTTTCCGCTGCGGAGCTCTTCCTTGATACGCTCGCCTGTGATGATGTTGGCGTCAACACCCATACCAACGGCGAGGATGATACCTGCGATACCGGGGATAGTGAGTGTGGAGCCGGGCATGAAGCCGAACCAGCCTGTGATAGCTGCGATAGAGCCGGCGATCTGTCCGCAGAGAGCGATAACAGCTACGAAGCCGGGAACTCTGTAGAGAACGATCATGTATACTGCGATGAGTGCGAATGCGATAGCAGCTGCAAGCAGTATAGCGTTGAGTGAACCCTCACCCATTGTAGGAGATATTGTTCTGAGAGACTTTGTCTCCATCTTGAAGGGGAGAGCACCGGAGTTGATCTGGTCGGAGAGCTTCTTGGCGGTCTCGCTTGTGAAGTTTCCGGAGATAACGGCGTTGCCGCCGGTGATCTTGTCATTTACTGAAGGAGCGGAGATCATAGTGTTGTCCATCCAGATAGAGATCGGAGTTGAAGAACCTGCGAGCTCTCCTGTGGCATCAGCGAACTTCTGCTTTCCTGATTCCTTGAGCTTGAGAAGTACTACCCACTGCAGATCGCCGTAGTCATTCGGCTGTTCGCCGTACTGAGCTTCGTCGATGTCTGCGCCGCTGAGTACGAGCTCACCTGAAGGAACGGGTTCGCCGTCTTCACCGGTAGCGGTATCTGTACCCTTTCTGAATGTCAGCTCAGCCATTTCACCGAGCTCCTTGACAGCGCCCTCGGCGTCAAAGTCGCTCTGGCCTGCCTGCCAGGGGAAACGAACGATGATTCTGTCGCTCTTTGCGTCGCTGTAGACTTCGTTGTCGTTGATACCGAGAGCAGTAAGTCTTGTCTTGATTACTTCGGTAGCTGCATCGAGCTGATCCTCTGATGCGTCATAATCACCTGCGGGAGCAAAGGTAACGTCAACGCCGCCCTTGATATCTATACCAAGGCGGATATCGTCAACACCCTTGATGACCGTCTTTGATTCATCGACATAGAGGTAATCCAGGCCGATAATGGCGGAGCAGGCGAAGAGTGCGATCAGAGCAACGACAATGAAGAAGGTGTGTTTGCCAATCTTTTTCACGGTCATATGCCTCCTAAAGAATAATGAATGTAATGTCTGCAAACGCACAGAGTTTTTGTCTGTTTCAGGCAGGCAATAACTGCTGTTTTTCATGTTTTCTATCCACTTACGTTTACTTTGACAATTACATTTATTTTACAATATTTTTGGTAAAAAGTCAAGTCTATACCGGGAGAATGATGATAATTCAAGAATATGCACAATTACCCACTTATATAATATGGCATAATGACTAATTAGCTGGAAGAGGAAAGCTGGTGGATTAATTCGGAATGCGGAATTTGCGGTATCGCCAGTCGGCCAATGGCCGTCCCTACAGAAGGGGGGGACGAAATACACAGGGGCAGGGCGATGTAGGCATCGCCCCCTACACATTACACTATCACCAAAAGTAACAGCGCAGTACAAGCTGCCCGTGCGATAGCCGGCTTTAGCCTGCGTGTCTGAAAAAGCAAAAGCTGACAGGAGGGGGTGGAGGGCAAGGAAGGGGGAGTCCAGAGGGGGAAAACTTGGGACGGGGGAGGATGTCAGCTTTTACTGCGGTTTTCTTTTTCCCTCCCTCCTTGCCCCGGGAGGTGTTCCTCTTTGG
>JAFZRF010000066.1 GCA_017620025.1 Ruminococcus sp. | reverse complement strand
AAACCATGGGACCCGGGTGAGGAAAAGAAAACCGCAGTAAAAGCTGACATCCTCCCCCGTCCCAAGGTTTCCCCCTCTGGACTCCCCCTTCCTTACCCTCCACCCCCTCCTGTCAGCTTTTGCTTTCTTTTCAGACCAGCAGGCTAAAGTCGGCTATCGCACAGGCAGCTTGTATTGCGCTGTTACTTTTGATAGCCGGTGGTTTTGTGTGTAGGGGGCGATGCCTACATCGCCCCGCATCTGCGTCATGTTCGCATTGTAACCCGCCCCACTAACGTGAATCGCACATATCAGGCGAACCGCCAAAGGCGGTCCCTACAGTCGTATACCTGCGGCAGCGGACACGCACTGTGCAACCCTGCATTTGATTTATGTATCCGGCTATATTACAGCTTGTTTAATATCGATATCAGAATATCGATATTCATATGTTATATTTGCAGTAAAAGTTATTTTGTGATATAATTATGAATATACCCATGCATGATCTGTTTCACCTGCGACAATGGTGTCTGCGGTGTAAGATATGCAAATATCCATAAAGGAGAAAGACCATGTTTGAAATTACCGAAAAAAGATTTCTCAACCCTACGGTAGTGCTTATGAAGATAAACGCTCCGAGAGTTGCCGCAAAGGCTGAGCCCGGTCAGTTCATCATTCTCAGGACTGATGAGAACGGCGAGCGCATCCCGCTCACTATCGCTGATTTCGACCGCAAGGCCGGCACAGTAACAATAATCGCTCAGGTAGTAGGCGCTACTACTGAGAAGCTCGCTCATCTTAACGAGGGCGACTGCCTCCACGACTTCGTTGGCCCTCTCGGCCGTGCGACAGAGTGCGAAGGCCTCAAGAAGGTTGCAGTAGTAGGCGGCGGCGTAGGCTGCGCTATCGCTTACCCCGTTGCAAAGAAGCTCCATGAGATGGGCTGCGAGGTACACGCTATCTGCGGTTTCAGAAACAAGGATCTCGTTATCCTCGATGACGAGTTCAAGGCTGCTTCAAGCAAGTATGTGCTCATGTCCGATGACGGCACAGCCGGCGAGAAGGGTCTCGTTACAGACGCTCTCAAGAAGCTCATCGACAGCGGCGAGAAGTACGACAGAGTTATCACCATCGGTCCTCTGATCATGATGAAGTTCGTCTGTCGTCTCACCAAGGAGTATGAGATACCCACTGTTGCTTCCATGAACCCGATCATGATCGACGGTACAGGTATGTGCGGCGGCTGCCGTCTTACAGTCGGCGGCGAGACAAAGTTCGCCTGCGTTGACGGCCCCGAGTTCGACGGCCACAAGATCGACTTCGATGAGGCTATGGCAAGAGGCGCTATGTACCGTGACTTCGAGCGTCATGCACACGAAGAGACCTGCAATCTGTTCAAGGAGGTAAAGTGAGATGCCTAATATGTCTTTAACAAGAAATGAGATGCCGGTACAGGAACCGGATGTAAGAAACAAGAACTTCAAGGAGGTAGCTCTCGGCTACACAGAAGAGCAGGCTATCGACGAGGCCAAGAGATGCCTCAACTGCAAGAACAAGCCCTGCTCTACAGGCTGCCCCGTACAGATAGATATCCCCGCCTTCATCGCTCAGGTTGCAGAGGGCAACTTCGCAGAGGCTTACAAGATCATCACAAAGTCAAGCTCACTCCCCGCTGTATGCGGACGTGTATGTCCTCAGGAGACACAGTGTGAGAGCAAGTGCGTAAGAGGCGTCAAGGGCGAGCCCGTTGCTATCGGACGTCTTGAGAGATTCGTTGCTGACTGGCACAACGCACAGCCCGAGACAGTTGTTGAGAAGCCCGCTGCAAACGGCCACAAGGTAGCTGTTATCGGTTCAGGCCCCTCCGGCCTTGCCTGCGCAGGCGACCTTGCAAAGAAGGGCTATGAGGTAACTGTATTCGAGGCTCTCCACGTTGCAGGAGGAGTTCTCTCCTACGGTATCCCGGAGTTCCGTCTCCCCAAGGACATCGTACAGAAGGAGATCGAAGGCCTCAAGGCTCTCGGCGTAAAGGTAGAGACAAACACAGTAGTCGGCAAGACTATTTCCATAGACGAGCTCATGAAGGAAGAGGGCTTCGAGAGCGTATTCATCGGCTCAGGCGCAGGTCTTCCCAGATTCATGAACATCCCCGGCGAGAACCTCAACGGCGTATACTCAGCTAACGAGTTCCTTACACGTATCAACCTGATGAAGGCATACAAGGAAGGCAGCGCAACACCTATCAAGGCAGGCACAAGCGCCGTTATCGTAGGCGGCGGAAACGTTGCCATGGATGCTGCACGCTGCGCAAAGAGACTCGGCGCTGACGTTACTATCGTTTACCGCCGTACACAGAATGAGCTCCCCGCACGTAAGGAAGAAGTAGAGCACGCAATGGAGGAGGGCATCGAGTTCAAGTTCCTGACCAACCCCACCGAGATCACTTCTACAGAGAACGGCTGGGTAAAGGGCGTTATATGCCAGCAGATGGAGCTCTCAGAGCCTGATGCTTCCGGCAGAGCAAAGCCTGTACCGGTAGAGGGTGCATTCTTCGAGATCCCTGCTGACTGCGTTATCATGTCTATCGGCACCTCTCCCAATCCGCTTATCAAGTCCACTACAGAGGGACTCGATACCCAGAAGTGGGGCGGCATCATCGCTGACGAGGACGGCCTGACTTCAAGAACAGGCGTTTACGCAGGCGGCGACGCAGTTACAGGTGCAGCAACAGTTATCCTCGCTATGGGCGCTGGAAAGAAGGCTGCCGCAGCTATCGACCAGTACATCCAGAACAAGTAAGCTCCCTGAAGCGGGTGACGTTATGGATAAGAGTATCACTCCTCAGACACTTCAGAGATTACCGATGTATTTCAGCTACCTGACCTCACTGCCGGAGAGCAGGAGGTCGGGATACATCTCCGCAACCGCTATCGCCGGCGCACTCGGGCTGAACGATGTGCAGGTGAGAAAGGATCTTGCCTCCGTAAGCAGTGCAGGAAAGCCACGTGTTGGCTATCCGGCGGCCGAGCTGATACGTGATATTGGCAGGACGCTCGGCTTTGAGAATCATGACTGCGTTGCTGTCGTGGGTATGGGAAACTTCGGCAGAGCCATGATGAACCATACCTGCTTCGCCGAATACGGCTTCACCATCGCCGCAGGCTTCGATATCGCACCCGATATCATAGGCACAGAGATAGGCGGCAAGCCTGTATACCATATCAGCGAGCTGAGCAGTGTATGCTCCGCAGAGGACATACATATAGGCATCATCACCGTGCCGGAGAACGCCGCACAGGAGGTATGCTCGCTCATGGCCGATGCCGGTATCAGGTATATACTCAACTTCGCCCCGGTGCATCTCAATGTGCCCTCGGGCGTAACTGTACAGAACTTCAATATCTCCCTCACGCTTGCCATGCTGACACGTGGAGGGAACTGAGAAAGAGCCGGACTAAGTCCGGCTCTTGGTTTATAATAGTGCAAGCGGCGAATAAGCAACTGTCCAAAATAGCATCACAGTAATAACTGCCCGTGCGATAGCCCACTTTAGCCTGCTGGTCTTAAAAGAAAGCAAAAGCTGACAGGAGGGGGTGGAGGGGAAGGAAGGGGGAGTCCAGAGGGGGAAACCTTGGGACGGGGGAGGATGTCAGCTTTTACTGCGGTTTTCTTTTCCTCACCCGGGTCCCATGGTTTCCCCCTCTGGCTATGTGCGTACAAGTATGTTATTTGATGAATTGAGATAAAGAACGAAAAATTATTTATTCTCTGCATCATCTTTCCGAGATTTGCAAAATCTCACACAATGCCAAAGAGGAACACCTCCCGGGGCAAGGAGGGAGGGAAAAAGAAAACCGCAGCAAAAACCGGCATTTCCCTCCCTCCTTTCCCCTCACGGTTTTCCTCTCTGGACTCTCTTTT
>JAFZRF010000018.1 GCA_017620025.1 Ruminococcus sp. | reverse complement strand
TGACTTTCTTTTCCCCATATTTCTATGGTTCAAAGGAATCTCAAGGGTCGTTACTTTTTCTTGCATTGTTCAATTTTCAAGATGCTGTTTGCTGTTTCCCTTTTCGGTGCGACAGCTTTTTTATTATATCACAACTCCAAGCCTTTGTCAATACCTTTTTTCAAGTTTTTTCAGAAAACTTTTTGTTGTGGGGGCTTCCGAACTCGTCTCCTCGTCCGACAGCTTTATTATTATACCACTATTTTTGTGCCTTGTCAAGCCAAAATGCAGCGTTGACTTCCGCTATATATTGTGCATTTTGTCAACCAACAAAAAAATAAACCGGAAGCATGACGCTTCCGGTCAATTTCATTCATTATACAACAAAGTCAGTCATTTCTGAAGCCCAAACATTTGCCGGCTGAACGCCAGCTACATCGCAGCTCTTCGGATATGCTCCAACATATCTGTCGTCGTCAAACCTGGAACAAGTAACAGACTGAACTTTATAGTTCTTTACATAGATCTTGTAAACAACCATATCATCAATGATCTTATTTACCTTACGCCCGAATTTCAGATCATCTGCAGAAGGTGATGTATTTGCAAATGCTGTTCCGGTAGCGTCAAGCTCACCGCATTTAGCTTCCGATTCCCAGTAGAAGAGAAAATCTCCTGAGCCGATATATCTGGAAGCTTCAGCAATGTTTTTCTCACTCTGCATATACTCTGTACAAGCATTCTGTGCAGCATTGAAAATTATACGTGCCTTCGCATTTGCCGACCTCTCACGAGAACGTCTGATAAAATATCCCCATGACGGGATAAGAATTGCCATAAGAATGGAAATAATCGCTATAACAACAATAAGCTCAATAAGGCTGAAGCCCTTTTTCTTTTTCATCCGTAATCCCTCCTTGGATTTCTATTCATTTATATTATACCACTTTATTCATAATTTGTCAATATAAATCCTGCCTATTTTTTCACTAAATTTAGTCATGTTCTATTGTGCAATCAGTCAAGTAATTCTATTGCTTTTTTTAGCTGTATATCTTCATCTGTGCCGATTTTATCAGGAGACATCTCAATCTTTATATCCGGCTCGATTCCCTTTCCGTTCCATTCATCGCAACCGGATACCCAGACTTTGCCGGCCGTATACCTTATCTGTCCGCCGGATTGAAGTGACTCTGTATTCTGATAAATACCCTTACCGTAGGTTGTTTCACCAACGACAACTGCTTCATGATTGAACTGCTTAACAGCGGTTGTAATTACTTCTGAGCTGCTTGCTGTATTGCTGTTTACAAGAATTACAACAGGACCGCTGATAACGTTAGGATCGGTTTCTACGACCATCTGTTTCTCTGTCCCATCATATCCGTCCATACATATCACTGTTCCCGGGGCAATGTTCTTGAGCAGATCTGCACAGATACCAAGATTTCCTCCTGTATTTTCACGAAGATCTATGATGTATCCGCGGGAATCCTTCAGCTCATTAACAGCAGTGGTCATATTTCCGGCCGCAAACATTCCAAATTCTTTGATACGGATATAACCCAAGCCATCGATATCTTTCCACTCCAGGCTGTGCATCGGGTCATTGTCACGCTTAAACGTCACATCAACTTCCGATCCGCCCCTGAGCACTTTGAGTTCTACTGTCGTATCCTGTTTTCCAAGCAGCTTATCAGCTATATTATCATATCCGAAGGACTTGACATCCTTGCCGTCGATCTTCACGATTTCGTCGCCCGCTCTGAGGCCACTGTTATAAGCAGCCTTATCCTCTTCAACATCTGTCAGAAGAATCAGACCATCCTCTGACTTATCTATCTGAAATCCGCTTGCAATCGCAGTTCCTGATTCGTTGATATAGTCTGTTGTCGAGTATGTATCTTCAAAGTATCCGTAAGCACTGTATTCATCTATGCCGTACATCATATATCCGTTAAGTGCCTTGTCAGGATCTATGGTTACGCCATGCTCTTCGAGTACTTTTCTTATTTCTCTGATCCTGGCAATCTCCGGGTAGCTGCTGTTCTGTACTTCTCCGCTGCCATAAGTCAAGCCTGCCCATGTAAGAGCAGCTCCTGCAACGCCTCCGATCATCAAAGACATCACAGTGTTCTGAATATTCTTTCTTTCCATACGATTTTAAAAAAAGCCTCTCTCCGAAGAGAGAGGCTTTGATTAGTCAGTTAACTAAGATTAGTTAGTACCTACTGAGCTGAGAGCGATAGAAGCAGCCTTAGCAGCTGAGCCCTTGAAATCCTTGTAAGTATCAGTTGTAACGATACCGCCGGGATATGTGCCACAGTATGTGGAATCGAGAGCAACGCCTACTGCTACGCAAGAACCGTCACGGCTGTAAGCTACGCACTCACCCTTAACCTTCTTGAGGTCAGAGAAGAAGTTCATAACCTTGTTGTTGAATCTGGAAGATACTGAACCGCTGAATGCAGCAGCATCAGCACCAGCAGCAACTGTCCAGTTTGTGCTGTTAACGCCAGCAGCCTTTGTGAACTTGATGTTACCGCCGATATCAACGCCCTCTTCATCAAGCTCTGTCAGAGCAGAGTTGATAGCCTTGTAGATAGAGGAAGCTGTGCTGTTAGCGGAAGAAACCTTAGACTTTCTTACGTAACCGAGCATTGACGGAACGAGGATTGCTGCGAGAACACCGATGATAGCGATAACAACGATGAGCTCAATGAGTGTAAAACCTTTCTTTGTAGTTTTCATGATGAAAACCCTCCTTTATAATTTTTGTGCTTTTCGCACGATTTTAATTTAGGTCGGGGAGGATGCTTCGGAACTTTTGCTCCGGGGCTTCTGCCTCGGTGTTTTCCTCGGCTTTCGTTCCCTTCCCTTTCCTGTGATTATAGTATACCACGTCATTCACAATTTGTCAATAGTTTCTTGAAACTTTTTTCACTTTTTTTGTGATTTTATGTTTCTTACATGAACAACCTATGAATAAGCTTTGTTTTCCGTCGAAATGCACAACATTCTGTGAACAAGATAATTGTTTTTACGGGTATACAGTCTCTTCACGAAAAATGCAAGATCCCCCACCCAGAAGGCAGGGGATCTTTTCTTTATTATAGTATGTATGATTACTGGTTCATAACCTGGCCCATACCGCCGGAAGGTGTGCCGCCGAACTGTACGAGGAAGCGGTAGTACTCCTGCTTATCCTGGCACTTCTCGATAGCGTCAACTTCGTTGATAACATTCTTTGCAGTAAGACGTGCAAGCTCCTGGTCGAGGGACATCATGCCCTGCTGCTTACCGGTCTGGATAGCAGACTGGATAAGGTGGATCTTGTTATCACGGATCATAGCATGGATAGCGTCTGTAGCGTTGAGGATCTCCATTACGGCGATACGTCCTGTACCGTCCTTTCTGGGGATAAGAGTCTGAGAAATAACGCCTACGAGGTTGTTAGCGAGCTGAGTTCTGATCTGCTGCTGCTGATGCTCGGGGTATACGTCGATGATACGGTTGATGGTATCAGCGGCGGAAGTTGTATGAAGTGTAGACATAACGAGATGTCCGGTCTCGGCAGCGGTTACGGCAGCCTGGATGGTCTCGAAGTCACGCATTTCTCCTACGAGGATTACATCAGGGTCCTCACGAAGAGCAGCTCTGAGTGCGAGAGCGAAGTCCGGAACGTCGTCGCCGATCTCTCTCTGGTTTACCATACATCTCTTATGATCGTGAACGTACTCGATCGGGTCCTCAACAGTGATGATATGTGCACTCTTGTTGAGGTTTACAAAGTCGATCATAGCAGCAAGGGTTGTTGACTTACCGGAACCGGTAGGACCTGTTACGAGAACGAGTCCACGGGGACGCATAGCAAAGTCAGCAAGGATCGGAGGAAGTCCGAGATCCTCAAGAGTCGGGATATCGTTACGCAGAAGACGGATAGCGATACCGGGCTTGCCCTTCTGGAAGTATACGTTAACACGGTGACGGTAACCGCTCTTTGTCTGGAAAGAGAAGTCAGTGTCCTTGTGGTTGTTGATGCTTGTCTGCTGTGCATCGTTTGTCATCTGATTGATGATGTCGAGTATCTCTTCCTCGTCCATCTCAGGATACTGTGAACGCATTGTACGGAGAGTACCGTTAAGACGTACTACCGGTGCGATAGCGTTTGTAAAATGTAAGTCCGAACATCCGAGGAGACGTACCTCGTCAAGTATACGGTGTATATTTATAATGCCCATTAGAAAATTCCTCCCTTGGTTGAGTTATCAGTGATCTTATTACCGACAGCCATCAGACTGTGAATGTTGTTCTGATCAGCTCGTCGATAGATGTCATGCCCTGCTTAACAAGCTCAGCAGCGTTGTCACGGAGGAGCTTTGTACCGTTAGCCTTGGCAGCCTTCTCGATATCCTCCTTACCGCCGCCGGCAGCAATGATCTGGGATACCTTAGAAGTACAGTGGATGATCTCGTGGATAGCAGTTCTTCCTCTGTAGCCGGTGTTGTTGCACTGCGGGCATCCGCCGGCCTCGTAGATCTGAATGGACTCAGGGATTCCGATGAGCTCGTTCTCCTCAGGTGTTGTCCATCTCGGCTTCTTACACTCGGGACAGAGAACCTTTACGAGTCGCTGAGCGATAACGCCGATAAGTGAGGTAGCAACCATGTAAGGAGCAACGCCCATATCAACGAGACGTACAACGGTGGAGGCAGCGTCATTGGTATGCAGAGTTGAAAGAACAAGGTGTCCGGTGATAGCGGCACGGATACCGATATCTGCAGTCTCGGTATCACGCATCTCACCGATCATTACGATGTCAGGGTCCTGACGGAGGATAGAACGGAGGGCTGCGGCGAATGTCATGCCGGCCTTCTGGTTAACCTGACACTGGTTGATACCGTCGATAGCCTTCTCGACAGGGTCCTCAACGGTAACTACGTTTACGTTAGGCTTAGCGATCTCACCGAGAGCAGCGTACAGGGTAGTTGTCTTACCGGAACCGGTAGGTCCTGTTACGAGGATAACTCCGTGAGGAACTCGCAGCATAGATTCAAAGAGCTGGTAGTTGTATTCTGACATACCGAGGTCAGTGATCTTACGGAGGGCAATCTGGCCGGTTGAAAGAATTCGGATAACGATCTTTTCACCATGTACCATCGGAAGTGAGGATACACGGACATCAAGAGTAGTTCCGTCAACGACCTGAGTGAAACGTCCGTCCTGAGGGATACGCTTCTCGGCGATGTTCATACCGGAAATGAGCTTATAACGAGTGGTCAGGGCACTGTGTACCTGGCTGTTGATATTCATCAGCTCAACGAGGTCACCGTTAACTCTGATACGGATCTGAGTATACTTCTCGAACGGCTCGATATGAATATCGGTAGCGTCTGCTCTGAAAGCATTCTCAACGATGGTGGTAGCCAGCTTAACGATAGGAGCGTTCTCAACACGGTCTCTGGACTCTTCATCCTCCATTGAACCGAGGTCTGAAGCCATCTGTGTGAGACCTGCCTCGATATCGCCGAGTGAAGCCATGTTGTAGTACTTACCGATAGCCTTGTTGATTGAAGACAGTGTAGCAAGAACAGGACGTGTATCCATACCTGTTGATACCTTGATGTCTTCAAGAACGATGAAGTTTACAGGATCGTTCGTTGCAACGGTAAGACGCTTACCGGTAACATCAATTGCAATTACCGAGTGCTTTCTTGCCAGTGCCTCCGGGATCTTCTCAACCGCACTGCTCTTGATATCAAAGTTATCAAGATCAACGTACTGAACGTTGAGCTTTCTTGAAAGAGCCTGAGTGAACTTCTGTTCGCTCATGTAGCCCAGTTCAACGACAAGGTCGCCGAACTTCTTGGAGCCGTTTGACTCTTTCTGCTTCGTCAGAACGTTGTGAAGCTGTTCTTCGGTAAGAAGTCCCTGACTAACTAAGTAGTCGCCAATTCTCTCGTTTCTCATATGCTAACCTCCGCTATTTTCCGTGGTATGTCTTTTGAACATACTCACAAATTATACTTGAAAATTTCCATAAAATATGTTATAATATATTTATGTACTATTTTAATAAGAAAAGGAGGGTATTCCCATGTTCCCATTTGAAGATATGCTCCATAATCCGTTTACGGAGCTACCCTTTCAGGTCATGGTTCTTACCATCGTATTTCTCTTTGGCATCTGTATTGGCAGCTTCCTGAACGTTGTCATACTCCGCATCCCTAAAGGCGAATCAGTCGTCGGAATCGGCAGATCCAAAGAGGAAAAGGAAAAAGCCTCGCACTGCATGAGCTGCGGTGCCAAGATCAGATGGATTGATCTGATCCCTGTTTTCAGCTGGCTTGCCCTCAGAGGAAAATGCCATAGCTGCGGAGCAAAGATCTCACCCCGCTACCCGATCGTTGAAGCCCTTAACGGCCTTATGTATGTTCTTACGTTCTGGGTACTGGACATCAATGCTGAAGCCATAATAACCTGCGTTCTTATGTCGCTGCTTATCATCGTAGCGTTCATGGACTGGGACACAAGAGAGATCGATATGATCATTGTCGGTCTTATCTTCCTGCTTGCGATCCCTGCTGCGATCTTCACAGAATCCGTGGAGCTGAAGCACCGCATCATCGGAGCACTTGTGATCAGCGTACCGTTCTTCCTTATCGGAGAGATCAGCCGCCCCTTCATCAGAAAGAAGTACGGCGAGGATTTCCGCGGAATAGAACAGGGTGACACGATCCTTATGCTTGCGGCGGGCGCTCTGCTCGGAACACACGCTATTATCGTTTCAACACTTATCGGTATAGTTATATGTGCAATTGTAGGAGTCGTATTCCTCCTTATGAAGAAGGATGTAACTATCCCATTCGGTCCGTTCCTGTCGATCGGAATTGCGATCGGAGCCCTCTGGGGAAATGATATCGCACAATGGTATCTGAATATGCTCCAGAGTGCATCTCAGGTCTGAACCAAAAAGTAAAAAAGAAATACAGGCAGCAGCTTTTAGACTGCTGCCTGTCTTTTTAATGTTTACTTGAGTTCGTCTGCGTAAGTAAAGACGAAGTAGATATCATTTGTGAAATCCATCTTATCACTTACAAAGCTGGCGCCTGTAGAATCCATAATCTTGAAGGATTCAGGAACTAAAGCCATAATATCGGCCATTTTGCAATACTGCATTGAACCAAGAGTTGCTCCTGATGCATCAGTAGGTGTGATCTTGAGAGATCTCTTTGCTGCTGTCTGATTGCCGCAATAAACGATATTATTCAGAGGCAGATTAGCAACTGAAAGTGTACACGGATTCGAGAATGCAGAGTAAGTTATTCCATGTGTTCCATCCGGGAAGAATTCTGTATTGGTTCCATCGTCATTAGTATTGGTAACTATGCATAAATTCATGTTATTGAATGCGATTTCTATAGGAGTATCATTATAATCCTTATCAACAACTCTTGTTGAATCCTCAGAACCTAAAGATATCGAAGGACAATTGATCATTCTTCCGGCTCCCAGTGCATAATGGAACATATACTTTGCATCTCCTGCTTTGAAGTAAGCATCAGGGATTAAGTATTGTGAAGTATCTTCAGCAGCAAGCGTACCTGTCTTATTTGCAAGAGTCGGATCACAGTTAAAGTCTAAAGTTCTTTCAGTGATCTGTCCAACCTGAAAAGAAGATGTCTCATTAATAAGATGCAGTATATGTACCTTGCCCTTCGCATATGACTCAGTAGTGCCATCAAATACAACGGAACCGTTATAGTATCTCTTTGCGATATCTTCACTGATTTTCTTCAGTTCAGCATCTTCCATAGCACCGCTGCTTGTTATGCTATACTCTGTATCATCGACCTGCTTTCCATTGAATACCCACAGTACATCTGCATACTTCAGCTTCTCTTCCAGCAATTCTTCGATGTTGTTAGTGTAAGCATATGTTTTCTCACTTACAGCTGTATTCTTGAATATCCTCTCAACAGGAGAGAAGAACTGAATAATTGCCACAAGGAGTATCGAGAAGATAGCCATTACGACTATCAGCTCGATGAGAGTAAGGCCTTTAAGATTCCTGTTATTCTTTTTCATAACTCCAACCCCTCCTTACGTTGTAGCAGCCGTAGTAGGCTCTATTTCAACGAATTCAAGGCTGAGGCCATCGTTAGGCTTGCCATTTGATACATCAAGATCTCTTACAGCCTGCTTAGTATCATACTTCTTGCAGTTGATAGAGATACTCGGATCGTTAAATGTGTGGGCATTAGGATCAATAGGAGAGTTAGGATCGTTTGGATCCTGACGCAGATAGTATTGTCCATTTCCGTCAACCTTTATAGTTATAACAATCGGTGTAGTCGGAAGTTCAGATGTAGGAAGTACTATCGGAAGTCCGGATGCATCTGTTACAGGCTGACCGTTGGCATCAAGCTGAATCTGATCACACTTGGTTATCCTGTTTGCTGCAAGCGGAGACTGCTGAACTACCTTCTCCTTGAGGTTGGTCGTTGCACGCATCTGCTTGTCAACAACCTGACCGATCACAAGAAGTACAAGACTCATTACTGCAAATATCGCAAGAGAAATGATCATTTCGATAAGAGTCATGCCTTTAAGCTTTTTGTTAGTTTTTTTCATAACAGCATTCCTCCTTTATGATCCTGAGAAGTAAGCGATGTCATAGTATCCGAGTTCAGTATTGAAACCGCCGGGATTCATAGTTCCGCCTGCTTCTGTATAGTACATCTGGAAGTCGTTCTGTGTGTTAAGAATATCATGGAACAGAGCGTTACCGATAATAACGGGCTTACCTGTGTAAGATACTCCTGTATCAGACGTATATGTAAAATCCTTCGGACCCTTAACACTCTGACATATATCTGTCCAGGGCATCTTGAATGAACCCATCAGCAAACAGTTATTTGTCATAAGGATATGAGAATTTACTGTATTTCCTGTCATAGCTGCGCCGTAGAAATCAACCGGTATCTTTGCCTGGTAATCAAATGAACCTGTCTGATAGATGTTTCCGTAACCGCAATCATCATCATAATAGATCTGCGCATTGTTCATATTCAAAACTCCATCTATGAAGAATTTTACAGAACCTTGGCCTATTACTCTGATATTATGGTTCAGATTCAGGAATTTATCTGAATGTACGGTTATAATATCATTGGACATGGTTGCAGCATTCCATATGTACTGAGTATAATCACCATTTTGTGTACCCTTCAGTACTATCAGTTTTGTGGTTCCGGCTGCGCCAGTATCAATTGTGACATCTCCTGCAAATCCTGTGATCGTACAGCTATCGGATATTGTTCCGCTCGCATTATTAATTACAGTTGCAGTCTGTGTTAAAGCATCAGGACCGAAATCAGAAACTGATCCTGCATAGCCCTGGAATTCATCTGCCAGCTTATTATAGCCAAGTTCTGTTCTAACTTCATCAAGAGTCTTGATGATCTTGGTTGAAGCATCAGCTACAGGATTTACCTCACCGGAAGGCTGTATTGTTCCAAGGATCTTATCAAGTGTCATATTCTCGGGATATGCTGAGCTGACATGCTTGGCTGACTTATAGTTGTCAAATGTGTCCTTCTGGGCATCACCGAGCGAACCTCCGGTAATTGTATTTGCATATACCTTATGTCCGGCACCAATTGTCAGAGTTCCGTCACCCTGTATTGTAACTGTTCCGCCGCACACTATATCGCCATTAACGGTAACATTATGTGCATCATCAAGGTTTATGGTAAGATCCTTGTCTACCATAAGATCTCCATTGACAATAAAGCCGCCGATCTCCAGATTACCTGCGCAGTACATATTACCGCCGCTTGACTTGAACTGCGTTGATCCATCCACTAATGTAGATGACCACTCGTGAAGAAGTGATCCGTTTGTAGTGAACAGCTTGCTTGACTTAGCAGGGTCTGTCATGTAGATATCACAATCGAAATGACAGTTATTCTTAACAAGCTCCATGCTTCCTACGAACAGGTTGTAAGGTGCTACATTATCACCGTCTGCTAAGATATTGATCTTATCACCAAGGTAGTTACCATGTTCATCCTTTGCGATACCAAGCTGTCCTAATACAAAGAGATACGGTGTATTCTTCTGAGTGAATGTCGTACCAGACGGAGGAACATACTTAATATTTACAAGGTGATCATTGTAGATGTTCAGATCGCCCATAATGACAGTCTCAGACTGCTTTGTATTAACATTAACATTAAATGTTGATGTCTTAGCTGTGAGAGCACCATTAATAAATGTAAGTGTTGTATCAATGGTGATATTATTAGTCATCGTATATCCGTCTGTCTTGAATTCCTTAAGACCGATTCCAAGACCGCCGGTGATAACCTCACCGTTAGGGAACTTTGCATCGCCTGCAGTATTAAGGCCCTTAACCTTTGTTGAAGAAGGATTGGAACTTGAACCCTTCTTATTGATGTAAGCAACTACAGACTTTTCTTCCTTGCCGACTCTTGCCGTTGCAGAAATCTTTACAAAGTCGACCTTTTTCCATTCCTCTCCTGATCCGGTATCAGCACGTACATATTTGTCATCAACCTTCTCGATCTTTATCTGATCGCTGTGCCAGTTTCCGCTATCATCGTAAAAACCAACATGACCAAGAGTAGCGCCGTCAGGATCAATAATTCTGACTTCAGCTGTTGTCTCATCTGGCATCTGCTGTACTGCTGCTGTTATAGCCGGATCTCTGGACATAGCTTCCGTGAAGTTCTCGATAGCCGCACGAGCTGTGTACTCAGCCTGAGATGCTGAATACGACCTGTGCGCACGCTTGTTTGCAGCATTTGCAAGCACCAGCGTGGTAGTCATAAACACGATCATCAGAGCCATGACACTAACGACTGTCAGCAGTACTGTTCCTTTCATTTTTCTATTCTTTATAATTTTCATTTTTCAGACCCCTTTCAGGTTGTGGTCCTTGTAACCATTCTTAAGGGAGAATCATTCTGCATCTGTATTGGGTTTCTGCATCTCGTATACAGAGTAGAGTGATACGTTGAATATAACATTACTCTCCCCTTCACCAGCAGGTGTTGTTACATTGCCGTTTTCATCCTTTACTTCACCGAATGTGTAATCCTCAATATTTACTGAATTGATGATTACAGTTTTGTCCTGCTCTTCCAGTGCCTTCATGAAATTCCATACAGCTTCCTTTTTACCGGATACTGTAATGTTGTAAGTTGCATTGAGTGCATCCTCAACCTGTCTCTCTTCGAGAGAATCGCTTTCAGCCTTCTGCTCGTTTACATCCTTCATTACTGTGCCGTTGAGATCTGACTCCTTGAGGAGATCTTCATTGGGGAATTCAGGTGTGAAGTAGTAATAGCCGATAGGTCCGGCTGAGAGGTTATGCGCCTCAAGTGAAAGTATCCTTACCTCGTTCTCGTCAGCAAATGCCTGCATATACTGATCGACATCGGTTGAGTTCAGGATCTTATCGTAATCTACGAAGTCAGCTGTGAGCTTCTTTGTCTCTGCGTATGTGTCATTGATTTCATTTGTCATAGGAACGATCTGAGCAATCTTGTCATCGATCTGTGCCTTTTCTTCTTCCTTCTGAGCAAGAGTAGCCTTGTCAGTCTTGATATCCTCGTTCTTGGTTCTTATAAGTCCGACATAACCTGCAACGCAGATAATGAGCGCCAGAAGAATACCAAGAAATACCTTATCTCTGTAATTAAGTTTCATCGTGATCAGCCTCCTTTATTCTGCTGCCTCTTCAGATTTTTTCTCCTCGGGATGATATGCACTCTTCTCACCGTTGAGTCCTACTGATACTTCGAAATGTACCAGTGCATCTTCTTCGCCGAGTTTAACCTGTGTAACAGTGCCTTCTTCTGCTCCGGGCACTTCAGCGTAAAGCTCTGTAAGAGTAAGAGCATAGCCGCTGTATGCAGCAGTTCCGTAGTAGCCGCCGTTCTCGGATACGCTCTTGTCAAGAAGATCCTGAACATACTGTGCAGGAAGCTTCTGAGCCATATCCTCTGATGCGGTTGCTTCTACCTCAAAAGAAAGTACACCGTCAGCATACTGAGGATTCTTGATCGTGAACTCAGGTATATCAAGACCTTCTGCTGTCTTGGCAAGTGTTTCCTCAAGAGCATCATACTTCTCACCGTCAATGATAGGCTTGGAGTAGTATGCATCATGTGAATTGTTGATCTTAGTGAAGTAAGATACAACCTTCTCCTTCATATCCGTGAGCTTGTCATAATGCCTGAGCTGCTTCTGTGTTTCCTCTGAATCGATGAATTCCTGGATATCCTTGATGTCACCCTTGATGGCTGCATCCCTGAGTGCAAGCACACCCCAGATACCGCCTACGAGCAGAGCTGCTGCTGCAACTGTGCCGAACATGATAACATCGCCTGAGCTGTCGCCCTTTACCTTCTGCTTGATAGCAGCGCCGAATTCTGTATCAAGGAGGTTGATCTTCTCTGTCTCCTTGTTACGCTTGAACATAGCGCCGATAGCGTTTGCGTACAGTGAGAATTCAAGATTCTCGTGTCCGTGGATCTGCGGAGGTACGTTGATGAGACTTGTGTTCAGATCCAGCTTCTCAAGCTCGTCGGTAAGTCTTACGTACTCGTGTGTGTCGCCGTAGAATACTACGTTCTCGATAGTCTCGCCTGTGTTGCGGCTCCTGTGGAACTGCAGCATACGGAAGATGTTCTCGTTAACAGCCTCGAAAACGTAGTCTGAAGATCCACCGTAGTCATCAGCGTCAATTGATGCGAAACGTGAGAAGGAGAGCTGACCCTGCTCATAGAGGTTCAGAGAGATGAAGTTGTTATCGATCTGAACTGCGAGCAGCGGCATCTTGGACTTGATCCTTGTGTCTGCAAGAAGTACCTTTGTGATACAGTTGCAGCCAACCATTACGGACTTGAGTGAGATACCGAGCAGCTTGAATACTTCTCTGTAAGTGTTTACGATGTCGTAGGGACAAGCTGTAGCGAGAACCTTGTATGCAGGCTCGCCGTCATTTCCGCTTACCTCGCCTACTACAACGTATGTTACTGAATAACCTTCGTCAAGAGCTGCCTCAGCCTGCATCTGGCTCTTAACCTGCTTGGGCATATCCTGAACTTTGGTCTTGGGAACCGTGAGCTCCTTGAAGATGGTGTAGTTGGAAGAGATACTTACGATAGCCTCTTTATCAGGCATCTTGTTTCTCTTGAGCACACCGTTGATCATTGTAGCAACGTTCGGGATATCCCTTACGTAACCGTTCTGAATAAGACCCTCTTCAAGGTTAAGGGTTGCAGCTGAGTTGATCTTTATTTTGCCGTTGGCCTCCACGCCTTTGACAACTCGTATGTTTCTATCGGTAATATCAAATGAAAGCATCTGTTTTTTCCACCTTTCCGGATTATTTCCGCAATTATTCGTTCTCCATGTTCTCGAACGCACCGTAGAGTGCAGGGTAAATACCGCAGACTACAAGTCCGATGATGACGCCCATGAATACAAGGAGCAGAGGCTCAACCATTCCAACGAGACGTGCAACAGCTGAATCTGATTCCTCTTCATAATATTCGGATGTCTTTTCAAGGATAGAGTCAAGAGCACCTGACTCCTCACCTACGTAAATAATAGAGCAGAACATATTCTCGAACAGCTCTGTTCTTGTGATAGCAGCGGAGAGTGTCTCACCCTGCTTAACCTCGTCAACTACATCAACGAACTTTTCATCAACATAGGTGTTTCCGAGGATCGCCGAAGCTCTCTGAAGGCACTCAACCATCGGGATACCGCTGGAGTAGAGTGATGAAAGCGTTCTTGCGAAACGTCCGGTATAGATCTTTGTGATAAGGGGACCGAATCCGGGGCCCTTAACAAGCAATCTGTCAACTTTCAATCTGAAATTAGGATTCTTCATAGCATACTTGAATCCGAATACAAGAAGGATCACAACCGTTATAAGTATGTACCACTTTGTTCTGAGGAAGTCACTGATCGCCTTGAGCGCTCTTGTAAGAGCAGGCATATCCTCGGGCTTGTCGTACATCGCTATAAAGTTCGGCATGATTACGGTAAAGAGGAAGATTACTACCGCTACGCAGATAACAGCCAGTATGATAGGATATGTCATAGCGCTTCGTACAGTATTCTTCAGCTTGTTTTCCTTTGCGTAGTGGTCTGCCATTCTCGTCATGATTACATCGAGTGAACCGGATGACTCACCGGCGCCGACCATCGATATAAGGAATTCAGGGAAAGATCCTGCGTGCATCTCAAGGGTCGAGGAGAAGGATTCACCCTTCTGTACGTTCTCGTAGATGTCCTGCCAGATCGCTCTGGCCTTCTCGTTCTCCTGCTCCTTGGTCAGGATGTCGATCGCCTTAACGAGCGTCAGTCCTGATGTGAGCATCGCACTAAGCTGGCGGCAACAGAAGTTGAGCTCCTTAGTGTTGAACTTGTACATCGACCTTGAATTGTCTGAATCTTCTTCCTGAACGTTTTCTACATAAAGGCCTCTTTCTTTTACTTTTTCTTTGAATTCGGCTTCGTTCTCAGCATGGATAACGCCCTTCACAGCTTTGCCGTTCGCATCCCTGCCGCTGTAGGTAAAACTTTTCATGAAACCACCTCCATAATTATTTGATAAGCCGGACAATTCTACACTGCCTTAATAATAACAATTATAACATTGTAAGAGTTAATTTTCAATCGACTTTTTGACATAAATAATCAGTGCTTTTTTATCAATATTTACCAATAAATATACTAAAGGTTATATTTACTGATTCACTGACGGGAAATTGCCTCCATTCTCCTGCAAAAACCGACTGTCAAGGCAGAGCAAAGCACAGCACTGGAGAGTCAATGCTGCACATTGTTAAACTTACACAAATATTATATCACACTCAACTGAGAAATGCAACATATAAGTGTGGGTTTCAAGAAATTTTTATATAATTGTAAACTACAGCAAATTTCTTAACTATGATTTAGGCATTTTGTACTACAGACTTCACCTCCATTTTTATTATATAGCCTCCTGTGTACCACAACCGTGTCATATTGGTGCAAAATCCGTGCACAGCCGTTCCTTTCGGCAATATTTTTTGATTTCAGGCCGATATGTCACCGTTCCGGGCTGTAGACAGGCATCGCTCCCGAACCGATATTGCATATCCGTGCCTCTGTATGACATAGTTGTTTCATCTGACATATTAATATCTTGCATCAGACAGCCCTCCGGAACCGTTTTATTTGATTATCTGTTTTATATATCGGCCCGGCACTTTTTCACGGCAGACTCCCCGGAAAGGGTTCCTTGCGAAGCGCCTTTCATCTGTTGTGAATAATATTGACAAAAAAGCAACAATGTGATATCATTTATTCGTGGGCCGATGCGGCCTGAAATGATATAGGCTCTGCATACCGTACACTGTACGGTGCGCTCCGCAGAGACTGAAAGGAGCTGTTTATGGAAAACGTTCTTGAAGTAAAGGGGCTGTCAAAGCAGTACTCAAAAGTGCTCGCCGTTGACAATATTTCCTTTGAGATCGGAAAGGGAGAGATCTTCGCACTTATCGGCCCGAACGGTGCCGGAAAGACCACTACGATACGCATGATCTCTACACTGCTCACCCCTACCTCCGGAGATGCGACGGTAGCCGGCGCGAGCATAATCAAATCCCCGCAGAAGGTGCGTGAGAATATCACCTATCTGCCGGACGAAGCCGGTGCATACAAGAATATGACCGGTCTGGCATATCTGAAATTCATGGGAGGTCTGTTCTCCACCGACCCGAGGGAGATAGACAAGTATATCGAGCGGGCAAAGGAGATCAACAAGCTCGGCGACAGGCTGAAGGACAAGATAAGCACCTACAGCCGAGGCATGGCAAGAAAGCTGCTGCTCTCCCGTGCCGTTATGACACGCCCCCAGCTTGCGATACTCGACGAACCGACCAGCGGTCTTGACGTGCTCAACGCCATTGAGATCAGAAAGACCATAAAGGAACTGTCACACAACGAGGGTATGTCGTTCCTCCTCTCCTCGCATAATATGCTCGAGATCGAGTATGTATCCGACCGTGTAGGCATCATAGCCAAGGGACATCTCATGGTGACCGGACGCATCGACGAGCTCAAGGAGCGCTACAATGCGCCGAACCTCGAGGAAGTATTTGAAAGGGTGGTGAAAGAGAATGAAATTCTTTAATCTGCTCAGGAAGGAACTAAAGGAGCTCATCAACGCTCAGATGATACTCAGCCTTGTGATGATCGTCGTCATCTTCATGGTATTCGGCAACGTCATGTCGAGCACTATTTCCGAAGCTGTAAAGAGCGAATCCTCCGTCACCCTCAGCGACTGCGACGACACCGAGTTCACCCGTGAGCTGCTGAAAAAGCTCGAGGAAAACGATGTCACGATCAATAAGATCGACACATCTGCCGAGGGCGACGACTACGCCGCAATACTTGCAAATAACAAGCTGAAGAGTATTGTCATCATACCGAAGGGCTTCACCGAGGCTCTTGACAACGGCGAGCATCCGGAGCTTATAACAGCTACCGAAATGAAGTCCGCTGCTCTTATCGAATCCATCTCCAGCACTGCCGGAAGCGGCATAGATCAGATCAAGAGCATTATTTCCGACGAAGTCGCTGCAAGAACAGGAGTGACTGAAGAGGAACTCGATTATATCGATAACCCGATCACGGTTACGGATAACACTGTTATCAGCGGAAAATCCGCAAAGATCTCGCCGGAGTCCATCATCGGCAGAGTAATGATGCTCAACGAGTTCCTCCCCATAATCATATTCGTGCTCATCGTAATGACATCACAGTCACTTATGGGCGCTATTTCCAATGAGAAGATCGACAAGACACTTGAGACACTGCTCTCCGCACCGGTATCAAGGATCTCGATACTGACAGCAAAGATGCTTGCTGCAACCATAGCTGCCCTGCTCAATGTTGTGGTATGTATGGTCGCATTCTCCGGATTCATGGCAAAGGCTGCTATCGACATATCCAAGAATGCCCCGGACGCACTTACGAATGCCGCTGTCAACGCACAGAACATGGTACCCGACAGCGTTTCCGGCAATCTCTCCGGAGTTCTCAGTGCTCAGGGCGCTATGAATCAGCTCGGGCTCACCCTCACTGCCACCGACTATCTGCTCGTCGGAATAGAGATGTTCGTGACTATCATGATATGCCTCTGCATCTCACTGATACTCGGCGCACTCGTTACAGACGCAAAGCAGTCGCAGACAATACTCCTGCCGCTGATGATGGCAGTAATGGTACCCTACTTCATCTCCATATTTGCAGATGTGAACAGTCTGCCCACTGTAGTAAGATACCTTGTTTATGCGATACCCTTCACACACACCTTCTCCGCTATACCGAATCTTATGTTCGGTCACACAGGCTTATTCATAGGCGGACTGATCTATCAGGTCATCTTCCTTGCGGCTTGTATGTACTTTGCTCTGAAGATATTCAACTCAGACAAGATACTCACAATGTCGCTGAACTTCGGCAAGAAGAGAAAGAAGAAGGGCGCTCCGGAAGAGGAGTAATACAATTCATAATTATGGAGCGGACAGGCGAAAACAAAGCAATACCGCAAATATCCAAGGCGCACTTCGGTGCGCCTTTTCTCTTGCAGAAATTATCCGCAGCAGCTCGTCTACAAAATAACAGCTCAGTACAAGTTGCCCGTGCGATAGCCGACTTTAGCCTGCGTGTCTGAATGAAAGCAAAAACCGGCAATGGGTGGAAGAAAAGGGGCGAGGGAAAAGAGAGTCCAGAGAGGAAAACCGTAAGGGGTGACTCCCCACGGGGTGGGGAGATGTCCGAAGGACAGAGAGGACGGGCGCCTGTTAGGCGAGGAGGGAGGGAAATGCCGGTTTTTGCTGCGGTTTTCTTTTTCCCTCCCTCCTTGCCCCGGGAGGTGTTCCTCTTTGGCTTTGTGTGAGATTTAGCAAATCTCGAAAAAATGATACAGAGAATTAAAAATCATTCGTTCTATCCTTCATAATATCAAAATACTTACTTGTAC
>JAFZRF010000065.1 GCA_017620025.1 Ruminococcus sp. | reverse complement strand
GTTCAAGGATCCACCGTTCTACAGCCAGATCGCGGAATCCGTAATGATCGCGGGCATGTTCTGCTTCATAGGTCCCGAATATGCGGCTATGTGCAGACTCAAGGGCGATGAGGAAGAAGCAAAGCGTGCAGAAGCTGAAGTAGCGAAGATGAAGGAAGCTACGATGAAATTCGGCTTCGACGGCGAATGGTTCCTCCGTGCTTATGACCACAACGGCAACAAGGTCGGCTCTCACGAGAACGAAGAAGGCAAGATCTTCATCGAGCCCCAGGGCTTCTGCGTACTCGCAGGACTCGGCAAGGAGACCGGCGATGATATCAAGACCCTCAACAGCGTTGACAAATACCTCAACTCCGATCACGGTCTTGTTCTCAATAACCCTGCATTCACAAAGTACTACATCCAGTACGGTGAGATCTCCACATATCCCGGCGGATACAAGGAGAACGCAGGTATCTTCACACACAACAATGCATGGATCATCTGTGCTGAGGCTTATGCAGGCCGCGGCGACAAGGCATTCGAGTACTACAGCAAGATCGCTCCCGCATTCACAGAGGAGACCTCTGATATCCACAAGACAGAGCCTTACGTATACGGTCAGATGATCGGCGGTAAGGATGCAAAGAATTTCGGTCAGGGCAAGAACTCATGGCTCACAGGTACAGCTGCGTGGAACATGGTAGCTATTTCCCAGTACATCCTCGGTGTACAGCCTGCATTCGACGGCCTGAAGGTAGATCCTTCCATCCCCGCTGCATGGGACGGTTTCACAGCAACACGTAAGTTCCGTGGTGCAGTATACAACATCACAGTAAAGAATCCGGATCACGTATGCAAGGGCGTTAAGTCCATGACAGTTGACGGCAAGGCTGTTGACGGCTGCGTTATCCCCGTAAGCGAGGGCGGCACTCACGAGGTTGAGATCGTTCTTGGCTAAGATATGATAAAAAAGGCGGACTTCGTGTCCGCCTTTTATTCTGGGATTCTGAAGGGGTGCGCCTCTACAGAAAAAGGACAGGCTCTGAAGCCTGTCCTTAGATCATTATCCCGTAGTTCCGTCCGTCTTTTTTTCTACGCCCGTATTGTCTATCAGACAGAACAGCGCAGCGACTATAAGGAAGAACACACATAGCTTGAAGCCGAATTTCGTTTCGACATTTATCATCTGCGAAGCATCGAGCCCCGTCTCTTTATCCACCTTGTTCAGATCGTAGTATGCCCTGAAGCTGAGGCGGAAAATAAGCATCATAAGTAAGGAGAAGGCATTCAGTCCGGCAGTCAGCAGACGCACATCCTTCTTTTTGATGATAAGGAGCGTAACGCCCGCAACGGCAGTGCTTCCGAAGGCGGCAATCAGGAAAACATTCACCTTTCCGTCGCTGTCTCTCTGGGAGGCCATATTGTCATTCTTGCTCTCCTTGCCGGTCATCAGACGCATTCCGGAATAGCTCTGACTGTATTCGGTGCTTCCGTTGCACGAGACGAGGACGAAAGGCAGACAGAACGAAAGCAGTGCGAGCAGCACAGCAATACGTGCTATCATTCTTATCGGCGAGGTCTTTTTTCCGGCATCGGCAGGCTTTTCAGCTGCCGGAGCATCTTTGCGCTCTGTTAAATCTTTGTTTTCCATGCGAAAACCTCCTTTATATTATATGAGTATATTCTATCATATTTATAAACAATTGTCAACATATATGTGTAAAATTTCAAAACCGGCACTGCATTTCCCAACATCATCAAAAGACTTGAAAAAAATATACTTTTATGTTACAATATAAGTACCGACCTTTTCAGAACGGAGTTGATATTATTGGAAACAGCGCAGTACAATTGCCCGAACTGTAATGCCCGACTTAAATTCACACCTGAAACTCAGGAGCTCAGCTGCGAATACTGCGGCGGCTCTTTCACTATTGAAGAAATAAAGAATCTGTTTGCTGACAAAGAGGAGCTTATCGAAGGCCCTGCCCCGGAGGAGACCGGTCCGTCCGTGGAGGAGGAATTCGAGAACCATACAAACCTCTACCAGTGTTCAAGCTGCGGCGCCGAGATAATGTGCGATGACGAGCAGACAGCTCTATTCTGTTACTACTGCCATAACCCGGTAATCCTTGCAGGCAAGCTCAAGGGCAAATTCAAGCCCGATAAGGTCATAGGCTTCAAGATTACCCGTGACAGCGCCATAGCCATGTTCAAGAAATGGTGCGGCAGACGCCGCTTTATACCTGCCAGCTTCAAGAGCGAGCAGCAGCTTGAAAAAATGACCGGACTCTATGTGCCGTTCTGGATGGCAAATACTCTGACACAGGCTGACTATGAGGCTATCGGACGTCAGAACAGAAGCTGGATATCCGGCGGCTACAGCTATACGGAGACAAGGGAATACGACGTAGTACGCCGCGGCAATATCATCGCAAGAGGCATCCCCGCAGACGGCGAGAGCAAGATTGACGACGAGCTTATGGAGGCTATTGAGCCCTTTGACTACAGCGAGCTCAGACCTTTCTCCATGAGCTACCTCAGCGGCTTCTTCGCTGATAAGTACGATGTCAGCAAGAACGAGGTATTTGAGCGCATCCGTAACCGTGCCAACACAGCGAGCCGTAAGGCAGTCAAGGAATCCGTCGGCACCTACAGCGGACTGTCCGTCCGCACAGAGCGCTATGAGATAAAGAATACCGACTGGGAATACATCATGCTTCCGGTATGGTTTATGACCTACCGCTATGACGGCAAGCTCTATGAGTTCGCAGTAAACGGACAGACCGGAAAGCTCGCCGGAACTCCTCCGCTCGACAAGGGCAAGCTGACATGGTTCTGCACCGGTATCGGAGCAGCAATAGCAGCTGCGATCTACATATTAGGAGGGCTGATGGGATGATGAAAGGATTTGCAAGATTTATATGTATTATCGCAGTCATGGCTCTTTCATTGTTTCTTGTTTCGAACCTGGGATATCCGGAGAATTATTCTAAGGGTTATACCGACAGCCTGAAGAGTGCCTTCGTTGATGAAAGGAATATCTTCTCGCAGGCTGAGGTGGATGAGATCAACGAGCGTGTCAGGGAGGTATCCGCAAAGACAAAGCTGAACATCTACATCTCAGCAAGTTCAAGAGCCTTCTATTCAGAAGATGCTACCCGCATATATGCCGATGACGAGTATGACCGCATCTTCGGAGAGGATACAGACGGCCTGTACTACTTTATGGATTTTGCAGGCAAGTCCGATTCTTATGACTATCTTTCTCTGAGCGGAAGAGCCTGTCTCCAGTTTGCTGATTCATTTCAGCATATAGTGGATTCCACAGGAGACCATCTTCCTTATTCATACCAGATACAGCAGAACGGACTTGAGACCTACAAGGATCAGATAGCAGATGCTATAAATTATTTCCTTAGTATGATCTCGACCTACTCTGACGGTAACCGTGAAGTCAACTATGTGCATACCGAGGTGGGCAAGTATATCTTCCGCAGAGGCGGAGACCTCTATGTTACATACAGCAAGCCGCCCTTCATCAGGATGAAGATACTGCTGATAGGTGAGATAGCCGGATTGATCGTAGGACTTATCATATACCTCTCCACAAAGAGCACATACAAGTTCAAGTCCAAGACAGATCCGAGCCTCTATGTTGACAAATCGGATATACATTTCTATACCCGTACCGATGCTTTCCTGAGGACTCATACCTCACGTCATGCGATAAGCACCGACAGCGGCGGAGGCGGCGGCCGTACAGGCGGCGGAGGCGGACATTCCTTCAGCGGCGGACATACAGGCGGCGGTCATCACAGATGATATGCAGACTGCATAATCAGCTCACAGTTCATTTGTAAACTATTAACAAAACCGCCTCCGGTCACTTGACAAGGGGGCGGTTTTATGTTATGCTTTTTTTGTAAACCGTTGAGGGAGAGTAAGTAGGCGCTATTGACGAAGCACAGAGATCCGGCGGATGGTGCGAGCCGGAGTGAGCGTATCGCTGAATGGACTTCCGAGGGCGGACAGAAAGGTCTTCTGTAAGAGGACTGAGTATGCGAGCCGCAGTGGAGCTGCGTTATCAAAACCGGAGTATGTACGTACTCATTGAGAGGCTGCGGCAGATAGCTGCGGCAAGCGGGGTGGCACCGCAGAAGCTGAAATACAGCTCCTGTCCCGGCATATAAGCCGGAACAGGAGCTTTTTGTTATACTGTACGGCAAGTGCTCATATTATTATTTATGTAAAGGAGAATCATTATGGCAAACGAAAAGATACCCTACAAGATTTACCTCTCAGAGGAGGAACTCCCGAAGAAATGGTACAATGTCCGTGCAGACATGAAGAAGAAGCCTGCACCGATGCTCAATCCCGGCACAGGCAAGCCTGTTACAAAGGCTGATCTTACTCCCGTATTCTGCGATGAGCTCGTAGACCAGGAGCTCAACGAGACAGATGCTTACATCGATATCCCGCAGGAGATCCAGGACTTCTACAAGATGTACCGTCCGGCACCGCTCGTAAGAGCTTACTGCCTTGAAAAGGCACTCGGCACTCCCGCTAAGATCTACTACAAGTTTGAGGGCAATAACACCTCCGGAAGCCACAAGCTCAACTCTGCTATCGCACAGGCTTACTATGCAAAGAAGCAGGGACTCAAGGGCGTTACCACAGAGACCGGTGCAGGTCAGTGGGGAACAGCTCTTTCCATGGCCTGCTCATACTTCGACCTTGACTGCCGTGTATACATGGTAAAGGTATCCTATGAGCAGAAGCCTTTCCGCCGTGAGGTTATGCGTACCTACGGTGCATCCGTAACTCCCTCTCCTTCAAATACAACTGAGGTAGGAAAGAAGATACTTGCTGAATTCCCGGATACAAACGGAAGCCTCGGCTGCGCTATCTCTGAGGCTGTTGAGGCAGCAGTAAGCACAGAGGGCTACCGCTATGTTCTCGGAAGCGTGCTTTCACAGGTACTCCTTCATCAGTCAGTTATCGGTCTTGAGTGCAAGGCTGCAATGGACAAGTACGGCATCAAGCCCGATATCATCATCGGCTGCGCAGGCGGCGGCTCCAATCTCGGCGGACTCATCTCACCCTTCATGGGCGAAAAACTCCGCGGCGAGGCTGATTACCGCATCGTAGCTGTTGAGCCTGCTTCATGCCCGAGCTTCACAAGAGGTACTTACGCTTACGACTTCTGCGATACCGGAAAGGTTTGTCCGCTCCAGAAGATGTACACACTCGGCAGCGGCTTCATGCCCTCTCCGAACCATGCAGGCGGTCTCCGTTATCACGGCATGAGCGCTATCCTCTCCGAGCTCTACGATCAGGGCCTTATGGAGGCAATATCCTATGAGCAGACAGCAGTATTCGAGGCTGCACAGCAGTTTGCAAGAGTTGAGGGGATCCTTCCCGCACCTGAGAGCAGCCACGCTATCCGTGCTGCAATCGACGAGGCTCTCCGCTGCAAGGAGACAGGAGAGGAGAAGACGATCCTCTTCGGCCTTACAGGTACAGGTTACTTCGATATGTATGCATACGCTGCATACAACGACGGCACAATGACCGACTACATCCCCACAGATGAGGAGATCGCAGCTTCACTCGCAAACCTTCCAAAGGTAGACTGATAAAAGCATAATGAAAATGCCCGGAGGCATTCACACTGAATGCCTCCGGGCTTTGCTGTTATGTGTTGTTTTGGGGCAGTAGCATACCTATTTCGGAACTGCGTTTTTTTATGCGGTTCGCAATGTTATTGATGAGCGTTTTGTATTTCTTCTTATCGAGGCTGAACATCCCGCTAACATCGTTTACGAGAGGATTATTGATGATATCATCGAGCAGGGGATCAGTATGCAGCAGTTCCGAGGTGTAGAAAAGCTCGAGTTTAAGCACCTGTTCATTCCGGAAGAATATATCCGGCATATCAAGACAGCCGCAGGTGCCCTTGAACTGATTCCCGCCGGGGTATATCGGGAACAGGTTGCCGATGCTGTCATATACCTCCGCTAACGGGGTTATGACCTTACAAAGCTCCGTCATCCATTTGCTTTGCGGCGAGGTATCGTACAGCTCAAGTAGATAGCTGCGTGACCACAGGTTCTGTCTTTTGCCGTCAGCTGTTTTGATGTATTTGTATATGTCTCCGTGGTAGCCGTGCCCTTTGTTGTATATGTATACTCCGACGGCGAACAGAGCGGTAAATGAATAGAGTACATCGGTATATCTGCCCCAGCCGATGCGCTTTGTATCGCGGGCGTGCTTTTTTTCTATCTCAGTATAGCTGTCTTCAAGAATGGTTTTTATATCCATGCTTCCTCCTGTCGGGTATTATTGGTATAAAGCTGTCTGGCGCGATAAGGGGACGCCTTCACTTGCAAGGCGTCCCCTCTTCCAAAACAGTCCCCCGGACTGTTTTGGAATTCACCCCTTGCGAAGCGCCCTGCGGAAATATGCGGGGCGTTGCCCCGCACCCCACCAGAGGCTCTGCCTCTGGACTCCGCTAAAGGGGCGCAGCCCCTTTAGAATCCCATACCTATGGATATTATACCACAACTCCCGCCCGTCTTCAAGCACCTGTGCATAATAAGACCGCCGCATTGCCGGTGAGAGCGCTGCGGCGGCTTTATGAAGGTGGGTGGGTTTTACTTAAGATAACCGTGTGTCTTGAAGAATGTGTTATATCTCTGTGTCCTGATTGCTCTCAGCTCGTCAAAGTCGTCAAGATCGACCTTGCCGTCGCCGTTGATGTCACATACTGCGTTTCTGAGCTCTATATCGTAAGAAGGATCGTTATAGTGCTCAGGGTAATAGTAGAGGTTTGAGATAACTGCAAAGTCAAGCTCGTTTACTTCTGAGTCGCAGTTGCAGTCGCCGATCTGTATCGGTCTCTCGATCCATGAAATGTATGACTTCTTGTCAGTTCTTGTTATGGGTTCTCTGAGATTGAAGTAGAGACCGTTATAATCGCAGTACAGTGTAGCTTCCTTGTACCAGTTAACTTCGCAGTCAGTGCTGCCGCCGTTGCAGTCAGCGTATGTGATAGCGAATTCATCAAAGCCCTTCGGCTCAACACTGGTAACGAAGATGCTGTGCTCGCTGCCGAGGAGTGTTTCGTATCTGATGTGGTCGCCTACCTTGGGTGTATACAGGCCTGGGCTTTCAAGGCGAACGAACTTTGTAGTGTTGAAGTACTTGATCTGCATAAGTCTTGCGAAGCCTGCGCACTGGCTGTAGGGCTCCTCGCTGTAATAATCGAACTTCTTGAAATCACGTCCTGTCATTGCGCTTACTGATACACTTCCGCAGTAGAACTGACCTGCAGCGTGATTGCAGTGCGGCTCCTGGGGAGCATAAGGATCACTGCTGAGAACAAGACCGCTGTCGTAGTGGTTGTACTGCCAGTGTGAGCCGGTAGTGTAGCCTCTGCTTGCGCCCGAAATGAACCAGTCCATTCTCTGCTGCTTTGTGGGATCAGTCATTCTGTCATATGTAGCTGTTCCTGTGATGCCTACTCCACGGAATGCTGAATCGATGACATTCTGATATGTGCTGTTGCCGTTGAAGAGCTTCTTGTTTGCCTTGGTGAGGGCAGTCTTAACGTCGGGGAACGTAGCCTTCTTGGGGTCGATGGGCATATCCTTGTACATATCTATTGATGTATACCAGAGCTGAGCAAGATCATCCTTGGATATCTTGCCGCTGTTGTACATCAGGTATGCTGCGTGTGAGATAACTGTAGATCCCTGACCGGGCTGGACGCTGTCAATGTCCTTGAGGTATGAGGAGTAGTCGGAGTAGTGCTTTGCACCGCCGCCGCCGATGCGCTGTGAAGCGGTCAGACTCGGATCGGCTATGTTTCTTATGCACTCTGTTTCGTTCTTGTTCTTGTAATTTGCAATGCTGACGTCTGTTCCGATCTTCCAGTTCGGGATGGAATCTGTGAGCTCTGCCATGATATCGCTGTATGCTTCCATGATGGCAGCAGTCTCCTTCTCTGTGGAATATGTATCCCAGCCGAGCTTGTGCTGTGTTACCATGTGGGTATACTCATGTGCAACTACATCATAGCCTCTTGCAAGACTGAAGAAATCGGTTCCGTCTCCGGGGCCGAATCTGAGTACGCCGTTCAGTGAGACTGCGTTGTTGGCAGCATTGAATTCTCTTCCGCTGTAGAGGTCAAGGTAGATGTTGGGATCGCCCATAAGGCTGAAACCTGTATATCCGAGCTTTTCGAAATTATCGTGAACCTTTGCGGTATTCATCATCATCAGGTCAAAATCCTTCTGATGAGCCTGTACATAGCTGTCATCCAGGTCTGAACGTACAGCGATAGCGCTCTTGCTCCTTACGGGCATACCTGATTCAGTCTTGTTTACCATGATGTTGCGGCCGGGGTCGTAGTAATAGTCTTTATACGCTGTATCCTTGTCGTCGGCACCTATGGTGATGGAGAACTTGATGTTGGGTATTACGTCCTCACAGAGCTTCGGATAGCCTGTGAAATCCTTTTTAAAGTCGTCTGTCCATGCGTCTGCTGCAGAGCTGATCAGGGAAGGCACGCCTGATACTGCTGTCATAGCTGCTGCGATTATCGCTGCTGCTCTTTTTGTGATGTTTTTGTTCATTTTCATTTCCCTCCATTATCATTGATCAGACATAAGGCTGTTGTCATAATTGCGGTCCGGATCGCCGTAAAAACCGCAGGGACTCCGCTTGTTCTCACTCCGGCTCTCCCGGAAAAGGGAGAGCCGTCCCCTGTGAGATCTGTCCCCCGCAAACCCTTCCTGCCTTGCGGCAAAAACAGGTAAGCATGGTTTATGCAGCAGACCGGGCTATTTATTATTTCAAATAGCCTTTAATGTCTACTTTTATTATAAATAGTATAAAATCATTAAACAAGACAATTGTTGTGATTTGATTGTCAAAAGTTGCTGATTTGTTGATTACGCACGCCAATATACTTATTGTATTATATTATTGTGCTGTTTCCGGTCTGCGCAGGGAGAAGATGTCTGAAATTGCATACTTTCGGAAGAATATTGGTTACAAGATTGTAAAAATCTGCATTGATTGTTGCATATCCGGCATATTTGTGATATAATATCCATGAGGCTGGCTTTCTGCCAGACTGAGAGGAGTTGGAATGAATGAAAAGAAAGACTGCGTTCATGCTTTCTGCACTGCTTATGGCCTCATCGGTCACAGGCTGCGGAAGTAAAGGCAGCACTCCCTCGCCGGATAGCTCTTCTGCTCCGGCAGGTAATACTCATGATGCGCAGGAGGTGGTCTCTGACAACGGAAATACCGATGAATCATCGGAAGAAGCGTCAGAGCCTCCCACAAAGCACATAAGCCCTGTTGAGACTGTCTCAGCACCGCAGGGCACTCAGATAAAGGTTGATCAGGTAGTAAGCCGTGATCCGGGCAACAATACAATAAAGATACCGCTTGCCCATTTCATAGAGGAGGGCGACAGAGTAGAGTCCTTCACCTTCATCATATATTCGGACGGCGGCGATATAGGTACATTCAAGGGCGGCTGCGGAATATCGGTTGCCAATGACTGTCCGTCGGCCACCGATGCCTACTGGTACCAGTCAGAAGACTTCACCGCACCTACACAGGGCAGCTACGGCGAGATAAAATGGAACGTCCCCGCTGAACTGGTGGATTACATATCTGACGGAGGCGAGGTCCTCTTCGGCTACTGGTGGGGCAATGTCGGCAGCGTAAGGCTTGATACCGTTGTATGCAACTATACCCGCACCCGTGACCTCCCCGTTGACGGCACGGTAACTCAGCCGGTGGGACAGGTCCTTTCCTACGGCGGCGAGAACAAGTCGGTAAGCATACCTATGGCGGGACTTCTGCCGGAGAATGCAGTACCGCAGGCAGTTACCTGCAACGTAAGTTCTGCCGGAGCACTCGGCAAATTTACCTGCGGCTTCGGATACACCTCCGGCGCAGGCACCTACAACGCACCTGACACGGCGGTATTCACAGATGCTCCGAACCTTGAGTACACATGGTTTGTCCCGGAGAATGCCAAGGTACTGGCAGCTCCTGACGGAGCAGTGACCTTCGGCTACTGGTGGAGCCAGCAGCCCGATGTGACCGTTGAATCGATAACAGTAAAATACAGCTGCGAGGACGGCGCTCCGCCGCCGGTACAGCAGACACCTGCTGCACCGACAGAACCCGTATCCGGAGGAGAAGATTTCCGCAGCTCACAGGAGATAGTGGATGATATGATAGTCGGCTGGAATCTCGGCAATACCCTCGACAGCTATGACACCGGCAAGACCGGACTCGATACCGAGACGGGCTGGGGCAACCTGAAGGCAACGCCTGAGATGATACAGGCGATAAAGACTGCAGGCTTCAATGCAGTGCGTATCCCCGTAACGTGGAGCGAGCATATGGACGGCGCAAATATCGACAGCGCATGGATGGACCGTGTGCAGGAGGTAGTTGACTACGCATACGACCGTGACCTCTATGTTATAGTAAATATGCACCATGACGATTACATATGGTTCACCCCGAGCGAGGAGAAGTATGACGAGTGCAGCGAGAGGCTCATGGGCATCTGGGCCCAGATAGCCGACCGCTTCCGTGACTACGGCGACAGGCTTCTCTTTGAGGGAATGAACGAGCCGAGAACGATCGGCAGCGCAAACGAATGGATGGGCGGAACCTCCGCCGAGAGATCAGTTGTCAACCGCTATGCAAGGGATTTCGTGAATACAGTACGTGCATCGGGCGGCAACAACGCACAGCGTACTCTCATCGTGACCACCTACGGCGCATCTGCCGAGGAGGTAGCGACAAAGGATGTTATCATCCCGAACGACCCGCATATCGTGCTTTCACTGCATTACTATGCACCCTGGAAGTTCTGCAACGGACAGTCAACATCATTCGGAAGCTCCGAGAAGGCTGAGCTGAGCGCAAGATTTGCCTCCATCAAGAACCGCTTCAGCGGTACGGGAGTGCCCGTTCTCATCACTGAGTTCGGCTGCGTGGCCGGTGCTTCTGATGAGACCCGTGCTGAATATTACAAGCACTACGTCAGCACAGCCAAGGCAAACGGCATGAAGTGCTTTGTATGGGATAACGGTACTCTGACCGGAAAGGATTCCTTCGGTATCTTCAACAGAGGTACTCTCGAATGGAACACCACGATCCTCAAGGGCATCATGGAGGGCGCCGAGTCATAACGTGTTCAATAAAAAGTCCTGAGGGCGCTGCTTTCAGGACTTTTGCTTTTCCGGAAAATTTTTTTGAAAAACCTGTAACACTCCTGCATCCTCAGTTGTCAAATGTACAGAAGCACGAAAGGAGGCGATGATATGAAAGAAGAGCTTGATGAGATATACAGGCTGTATGCCGGTGATGTCTATCGTTATATACTCAGTCTCTGCCGCAACGAGTACCTTGCACAGGACCTTCTCCAGGACGTCATGCTGAAGGCTGTAACAGGGTTCGATAAGTTCCGCGGGGATTCATCGGTCAAGACCTGGCTTTTCTCTATCGCAAAGAATCTGTATCTTAATCACATCAAACGGGCTGATAACCGCAATCTCCCGATAGAGGAGGATGTGCTCCCGGCAGAGGAGCAGCTTGAGGAGAGGATAATGGATTCATCGCAGGCTCTCGAGATACATCGCCTTGTACACGCTCTTGAAGAGCCTTACCGGGAGGTATTCACCCTGAGAGTGTTCGCCGAGCTGAAATTCGATGATATCGGAGCTATATTCGGCAAGACAGGCAACTGGGCAAGAGTATCTTTCTATCGTGCCAAGGAAAAGATAATATCCATGATGAAGGAGGAATAACCATGAAATGCAATATAGTAAAGGATCTGCTCCCGCTTTATGAAGAGGGGTTATGCAGCAGCGAGACTGCTGAGGAGATAAGGGAGCATCTCGAGGGATGCCCGGAGTGTAAAAAGCTCTCCGAGTGTGCCCTTCCGGCAGGGAAGGTTCCCGAGCCGGACGAGGCCACAGCAATGAGGAAGGTAAACAAAAGCTTCCGGAAGAATAAGATCGTCAACCGGATACTTGCAGCCCTTCTCGGAACTGTTGTCCTCACGACAGGAGTGCTGACGGTGGGGCAGGCGCTGAAGGTGCCGTATCTGCCGAGCTTTGATACTCTGATATCGAGGCATTATGCAAAGCGTATGGTGGAAAGCCTGACGAACGGCTACTTCGACGGCTTTATGACCGAGCTTTCATACGACTATATGGAGAATGTAAATCTTGAGGGCGAATTCTCCGACGGATCATTCGCAGATCTTGTGCATAAGGATGCAGAGGCGATAAAGAAGGCGTACAATGCCTGCTACGGCGAAACAAAGCTGAAGGACTACGATCTTAAGGTAAGCTACGGTGATGTGATACGCGGAACAGAAAAGGGCATCATGTGTACAGCTGATCTGAAATACGAGGACGGCAGGACACAGCAGCTTGTGATGGTAAAGAATACAGACGGCCTGTATAAGGCGTTTACCGTTAAGCAGGATACAGACGAGGAGAAGAAGCTCGCAGATACGCTGATGTATGTATCTCTCAGGAATATCTGGAACACCAGCGGCTTTGCCGAGAATGCGATAATCCGTGATAAGGAACTTGATACTGAAAAGAACGTGCTCGAGAGCTGCTTCGTATCCGACGGAGTTACCGACAGGATGGATGAGCTGTATGCTGCCGGATACAGAGTTACGGAATCTGTTTTCTCCCGTGAAGAATTCGATACAGCTTCCGCAGGGTTCTTCTACAAGGTCAGCGTTACCGCAGAGGACGACAAGGGCAGCGCAGTACTGAACACAAGGCTTTACTTTGACGAGAACGGTTTCTATTCTCCGGCAGAGGAGAACTGCACCGTCATCGCCGACGGCTGCGGAAAGGATCTCGAGGAGAAGCTTATGCACTTCTTCGGATGACATAATATAGTTATATAAAGAATGCTCCCACGGTATGTCCGTGGGAGCATTTTTCTTATTGAATTATGGCTGATGGTGATCGTCGCTTGTCTTTGAAAAAACGTATACTGAGAAACCGCTGTCAGTGGCTCATACTATCATTTGATCTCTTCTTCACACTTATCCAGTGCAGCAGCAATGACAGCATCCATATCATAGTACTTATACTCACCGAGGCGGCCGCCGAAGATGATGTTCTTCTCGGCCTCTGCAAGCTTTCTGTACTCTGCATAGAGAGCACCGTTCTTTTCATCGTTTACAGGATAGTAGGGCTCATCACCGGGCTTCCACTCGGAGCTGTACTCACGGCTGATGACGGTCTTGGGAAGATCGTTGCCGTTCTTGTCCTTGCCGAACTCGAACCACTTATGCTCAATGATACGTGTCCAGGGGGTCTCTCTGTCGGTATAGTTCACAGCGGCATTGCCCTGGAAGTTGGGCTTGTCAAGAAGCTCGTTCTCAAAGCGTACCGAACGGTACTCAAGAGTTCCGAGGCTGAATCCGAAATAAGCATCTATAGGACCGGTATATACTACCTTCTCGGCGAGTGCATCAAGCTCTGCCTTGTTTGCAAGGTAATCGGTATTGAGACGTACCTCTATGCCCTTGAGCATATTGGCTACCATACCGGTATAACCGCCTACAGGGATACCCTGATAGAGTGCATTGAAGTAGTTGTTATCAAAGGTGAGACGTACAGGGAGTCTCTTGATGATGAATGAAGGGAGCTCCTTACAGTCACGTCCCCACTGCTTCTCTGTATAGCCCTTGATGAGCTTCTCGTAGATGTCACGACCTACAAGACTGATGGCCTGCTCTTCGAGGTTCTTGGGCTCGCCGGTTATCTCCTTGCGCTGCTCTTCTATCTTGGCAGCAGCCTCCTCGGGAGTAACTACGCCCCACATCTTGTTGAAGGTGTACATATTGAAAGGAAGTGAGAAGAGCTCGCCCTTGTAGTTAGCTACAGGAGAATTTGTGAAACGGTTAAACTCAGCGAACTGAGTAACATATTCCCATACCTTCTTGTTGTTGGTGTGGAAGATATGAGCGCCGTACTTGTGTACGTTTATTCCTTCGATCTCCTCGGTATAAACATTTCCGGCGATGTTCGGCCTCTTGTCGATAACAAGAACGCTCTTTCCGGCCTTCTTTGCCTCATGTGCGAATACCGCACCGTAAAGGCCTGCGCCTACTACTAAATAATCGTATTTCATATATTTACCTCCGCATTTTAGCTATGTTTGAGCTTCGATTTGATTCTTTTCATAAATCGAACGGCCTTAGCCGGAATGAACCGTTTTATACGTTCCTTCCGCATCAATTTTTTATATCTTCCGTAACATTCGCTGTTTACAACAGCATGATGCAGACCGTTTTTCTTAAAATCTTCGTCAAATTGTCTATGCGTTTTCATATCGAATTCTCGACGAAGATAGTAGTTTGAATTGTTCCTGACAGCATA
Organism: Ruminococcus sp.; assembly: GCA_017620025.1. Taxonomy (GTDB): domain Bacteria; phylum Bacillota; class Clostridia; order Oscillospirales; family Ruminococcaceae; genus Ruminococcus. The sequence goes on along the minus strand of JAFZRF010000065.1, from coordinate 117,245 downwards.
TTCTGTATCAGCCTGATAAAGCTGAAATTCCGTCGAGGTCTTCAGTTCTTCTACCATATTTTTGCCCTTATCGGTTTTGACAAGAAGAACAGAAACACCGTTTGGATTGTAACATTCCATCCCTTTGGTGCAACCCCAGTAATCACCAACGGTCATATCTGCAACATGGTTTTCTCCTTTGAACTGGCAGTTCTGGCAGGCAATACGGGAATACTTCTTAAATGCAAAACCAAAATCAGATTCATAGAATAATTCCTCAAAAACTTGTCCGTTGCTGAATTCAGCATGAACATACGGAGGCTCCCATCCCTTTTTCTTATATCTTACCGAAAAAGATGTAACTTTAGAATTAAATTTGCTTTCCAGTTGTTCAATATACTGCTTCTGTACTTCCGCATAAGTCGGGCCATGACAAATGAGATCTATCGTAAACAGCGCATCGTGGTTTACATTGTGACTGTCAAGAGTTTTCAATAGAGCTCCAACATCACACCCAAGCCCTATAAACAAAACTTTTTGTCCATTATTAAGAGCGTTTTCAATAGCTGAGAACACAGATACCCATTTACCGTCATCATATATCTTTTTTTCTGTATTGATATATTTTGAAGATCTGAATTTTTCAAGTTCTTCAATAGTTCTTGCACATCCAAAGCAAGCGCCTTTGAAATCATCAGTATAGCAAGCCCCAAAAACAATTCCGCCGTTTTTGATGAAGCATTCTGATATTGCGGTTGCAGCTCCTCCTGAGGCGCAGGAAAACAATTTGTATGATTTCTTGAAATAGCCTGCATAAGCTTGAATGGATGTAAAATCAAAATCAGTATCTGCCGGTCGATTACTACTCATTATTCTCACTCCGATACATTTTGCTGATATCTGTCAAAAAAGGATATCACTGTTTACGCTTGACTAAACCTGCTTTTTTAAGGACCGCAATGAACATTGTTCTATTTAAAATCACAAAGGCGCTCAAGCCGATAACTGCGTTTACTATATTCAAATAGAAATTCTGTTGATAGCAAATGACAGCCTCAATTATCATTAGAACCTGAAGGCTTAACAACTGCTTCATATCAATACGGATCCTTGATAATTTCTGAACATTTATGAATCTGTAAATAAACAGTACAACATAACTTACAAGTGTTGAGATAGAAGCTGCATATATGCCAATCTTCTTTATGAAAATCAGATTGACGAGAATATTGATCACAGCTGCTCCAAACGATGTTATTCCGACTGAAAGGATGGCTTTTTTTGCAACATAGATGCCACCGAGGAAAAGGGCCATTCCCTGAAAAAAGATACCGTAGCATAGAATGGGCATCTGAGGATATGCTTCACTGTATTCCCCTTTGATAAGTAGCATAAAAAGAAGAGGCAACGTACCGATTACAGCACTGAAGAATCCAGCCTGAAGATTGATCATTGTCTTGAACATTTCAGTATAATACTCTTCAGAATCCTTATCTTTAACAGATATTGAAGCGTTTTCTGTCCATGCAAGCATCAAAGCTGTTTGTGCAAGATTAATGAGAGAAGGTATCTTGGTTGCAGCCGCATATACTGCTTCGACAGTGATATTTAAAATCCATGTTATCAATAATCTGTCTGATGCATTCATGACCCACATGGACATATCATTCGGTACCATCGGCCATGAATACTGTATCAGTTCTTTGATTATCTTTTTATCAATTAATTTGGAATCAAAATAGGAAAAAACTTTAATTCTGAAAGAAATATATATCAGCGACAGGAAAGATCCGGCTCCAAGGGCTATAACGCCGCCGATGAGCCCCATGTGCAGAATCTTTACCAAAAGAAGCGCAAAAACCATCTTTACCGTAGCACTGATAGCGGCACTGATGGAATATGGAAGGTTCTTTCCGATACCACGTGATATCTGTCTGATAGTATTTACAAGTATATCCGCAAGGAAATATCCACAGATACAGAGCTTTAAAACGGTGGATTTACCTGGAAGAAAGAAAAACAGAATAATTAAAGCAATGATAGATATCGGAACAGTTACAGCAAATATGTTGCTGATTATCTTTTTTTGCTTTTCCTTATCGTCACGTACATCAAGAAGGAATCTGAATGCTGCAGTTTTGATCTGCAGGGTCAGTTCAGGAAGATATAGTGAAACCAAAAGCGTTACCAGATCATACGTGCCATATTCTTCTTTTGAAAGATAGTATGTCAGGATAGGCAGCGTGATGAATCCTGCAAGTTTCGGAAGAAATGTGCCTATCGATAATATAAGGGTATTTTTTGCTAAATTACCTTGTCTGCTCATTCTGCCGGTACCTCTGACGATCTGAGTTCGAGTGCCTTGCTTAGGAAGTTATAAGCAAACTTCCTATCCTTTTCAAGAACCTTTTTTCCGGCAGAATAATCTGTGTCAGTATTCCTTACGAACTCAGTTTCATTGGTAACGATCCTGTGCCTGAGCTCATACTTATTTACAAGATCGTTGAATTTTTCATCTTCATCAGATCTTGCTCTTTTGAGAACATAGAATTCCTTATCATATATAAACGAAAATACAGCCGCATGGAATGAATCAGTAACAATGAAGCTCGAGTTCTTTATCAGATTAATAAACTCATAGGCTGTACCGGTCTTGATAACGGTATATTCGCTTTTTTCATCTGAATAGTGCATCGGAAGAACAACGATCTGTTTGTCAGGATTATCGCTGACTACTTTTTTTACATATTCCCAGTAGCGAGGATCCTCCATTACAAAATAGCAAAGGATATACTCCTTCTTTATTGTATCACCCAGCTGAGCTTTTGCAGCGAAGCCGTCCCAGAAATCTTTATCATGAAGAAGGGTGGGATCTATGACTTTATAAACCTTTCTTCCTAAAAGCTCAGAGAAAAAGTCAGCCGAGTTCTGCTCTCTGGTACTGATCGCCTTGAATCCCTTAAGGAGCTTTTTATAATCGCGGTAATACTTCTCGGGAAGCTTCTTCGCACCCGTGCTAGATGCATAGGCTACACGTGTAAGCTTTTCAAATCTAGCGAAATCCAGGAACATCTTATTCGGCGATCCGAGAGCCGGCTGCCAGATAATATCGCTTCCTGTAATGAACATCCATTTTTCTTTGATGATCTTGTTCCACTGATCCATCGTTTTTATATCGATCGGACGAAAGTTGTCGCTGATATAACGATTGATATTCTTCTGCTGTTCAGGTGTTACTTCATAAGATACCGGATGGAAGAACTCATCCTTCTTTTTGGTGTGAAGCTTCATCTTCACACGTGAGATCAGCATACTCGGATGCCTCAGCAGGTATTCCTTTACTTTGAACTTATGCAGGATATGAACCTCAAGACCCTGCTCTTCAAGGTATTTACACAGCGACGCTGACTGCAGCTGAGTACCGTAATTCGGGCTGCTGTACCAGGTCACAACACATATTTTTTTCATTCTATTCCTCCGTTTTATCTGTCAGTATCCTTTATAATCAAGCAAGCTTTACCGATCTCAACAACTTTTTAATAGCAGGATTCTCCGCTAATGATCGGTTATTATACAGGTAAACATAGCTTAAAATGAACCAGAACGAATTGTAATACAAGTAAAAAGAAAGATTGTCGATGATGCATTTGAATGCTATAACTGATAATATTACCATAGCATACAGATCTTCATTTTTCCAGCTTCTGTACAATGCACCTGTATGCAGAATCATGTAAGCTGAAAAGAATACCAACCCATAATGCTGCATGATCTGGATATACATATTATCAACATAGAAATAATTAGTTAGAGAGACGTTGGTAAGATTACCTGCTTCATCTCTTCCATATCCAACCCATGGAATATCTTCGCCAAACAGAGTTACACCGTATTCCATAAGCGAACGATGTGCGTAGTGTACTCTTCCTTCAAGTGCCTTATCCAGTTTCCTCATAAATAAACTCTTGTCATCATACATTAGTGCAAAAACCAAAGATATTGTGAAGGCTATGATAAAAGAGAAAATCAGAAGTGAAGTGAGTTTCTTCATATTACATATGGAGTAATACTTGTACTTCAGAACGAATCCGGCAAAAATGACGCACAGCGTCATCACAAAACAGAGCTTTGAATCAGTTTTTATGAAGAGATATCCATCCAGACACAATAACATGAATATTTCTATCAGCTTGATCTTATCTTTTCTGAAGTATACCCACAGAGAGCATATATTAAATGTTATTGTTGCCGGATTAAGCGGAAATCGAAAGCCAAGGAATGCTCTTCTTCTGCCATTGAGAAGAACAACAGCGACATTTTTTACGATTCCAACCTTTGCTGACAGAATAACAAACAAGAGGATAAAAAGCATCATAATTGCACTAAAAAAAGCAATTCTATTGAAATCGATTTTCCTGGATGCGATTACGAAAAAAGGCAGCAGTCCTACTGTTGCAAAAATTGAACCTGTTATTCTCATAACAATTACATATGCCGTAACCGCAATAATAATAGCGATCTGTTGCTTTCTGCTGTATGAACTGCAGATAAACAATTCACCGAAGACAAGCATACATATGGATGCAAGCATTATCAATGAATTGAGGGTTCCGTTATAATACTGATAAAACAGTGACGTACTTAATACTGAAAAGAAAAGAAAAACGCCGTAAGCAGAAAAAAACACTATCTCGCTTAAGTTGGTCCTTAACGTAAGGTTAAATGATCTCATCTGGTTCCCCCTTTAAGAACCGTCATATCAGTTTGTAAGCCATATAGTTTGTTTTTCTGAGAAGCGAAAGCTTCTTAGCAGCTGCAGAGGCGGTATAGATATCAGGAAAATCCTTCTTTGTACGCTCTTCCCAGTCAGTGATTATCTTTTTATTCTCCTTGGTCTTATCAAGTCTGAGAATCATGGAGATGGAATTTGAATAATAAGCTGCGGCTCTCTTGAGCATATACTTCAGATTATCTGCTTCGCCTGCATTTTTGCACTCCATATAGAATTCACTGATTATATCAGCCACATCGATGAGCTCCTGATAATGTTTGGTAATACTCTTGAGGCTGTTGCTCTGCTCGTCGCGACCGATTCGCCAGTTATAGATCACATCTCCGAAATATTCAATGGTATTCACTCCGCTGAGTGAATACATAACGAAGATCTGATCTGTGTAGAGCGTGTGAAGAGGAAGCGGACGGAACTTGCTCTTAACGATATCAGTCCTGAACGCATAAGCCCACATAGCAACAACAGGGTTCACCTCGGCTTCACTTATCTTCATTTTTTTGCCGTCAAGAGAACGGATAAAGTCATACATATCATGGCTTCCTTCGCCTTCAACAGCCTGTGCTGTATTTGTTACAAAGGCATCGGCATCAGAATTCTCCATTCTTTTTATAAGTTCAGGAAGGTTCTCTGATGTGAACCAGTCATCGCCGTCAAGAAGCTTGAAATACTTTCCGTTTGCGTGTTCTACGCTCCATGAAACGGTTGAACCGTATCCGCCGTTTTCTTTGTGAACAGGGAATACGGAAGACGGATATTGATCAGCATACTTTTTAACAATGCTGAGAGTATTATCATTTCCTCCGTCGTCGACAACGAATATTTCTATCTTATCAATTATTTCAGGTATTAATATTGATTCAAGTGTCTGCTCGATATATTTCTCAACATTATAGGCGGCGATAGAAATAGTAAGCACTTTATCCATGATCAATCCTCCATCATCTTCAAAATGTCTATCGTATGAGCGATACCCTTATTGATATCATAATCTGATTTCCAGCCAAGTGCCTCTATTTTAGAACCATCAAGAAGAGCTTTGGTTACAACAGAATAGCCTGCTGCTTCCGTACTGTCAGGTATTTCGAAAATGACTTTGGTTCCAACATAGTCTGCAATGGTCTGAGCAAGCTCCCTGAGCGTAATATCACATGAAGAAGTTGCGATATTATATGCTTCTCCTTTATTACCGTTTGCAAGGCAGAACAGAACACCTGTAACAGCGTCGGCAACATATGTAAAGGAGTATAACTGGGAGCCGGCACTCTTCAGAATGATGTCTTCTCCGTTTACACCCTTTTTCAGGAACTGTGAAAGCGCTTTTGTGTCAGAACTGAGAAGTGTTGCACCAAACGATCTTGTAAGACGCGGAATAACAATGTCCATATCGTACTGTTTGATATAAGCCTGACAGAGCGCTTCAGATACTCTTTTGCTCTCAGGATAGCCGGCACGTAATGTGTTACAGTTAATATATCCGCAGTAGTCCTCTTTGAATTTATCGGTATCTCCGCGGTTCTCGCCGTAAATCTCATTGGATGATGCAAAAAGGAAGCGCTTTGAATTGTGTTTACGGGCGATCTCCAGCATATTTTTAAGACCGATAACATTAACAGTTATTGTACCTATGGGGTCTGTAGCGTAAGCCACAGGGTGTGTATTGCTTGCGGCATGGAAAAAATAATCCAGATCGCCGTCAATATCTATATCGTCAATGCTGCATATATCGCATTCAACGAATCGGAAGAGCGGATGCTCCATATACTCTGCAAACCTTTCAGCCGCCTTTGATTTGTTCCTTCCAAGTGCGATGATCCTGCAATTCAGATCATTTTTGCTGTTCCTGCACATTATTACATCGATCAGAAAACTTCCGATGAGACCGGTAGCTCCTGAAATAACTATAGAAGAGTCTTTTAGTTTGCTCCAGTCTATATTGCAGGAGGCGGCAGAAGAAACGTCATTTCGATACAGTTCATTATTTAATAATCTCATTTTAATCCTCACTTTAACCAGGTATCTTTATCTGCTTTTATATATGCCTTGAACATTTCGAGATCATCCTTTGTAGTAAGCTTGATGTTTTTATCAGAGCCTGCTGCAAAGTAAAGTCTTTCTCCAAGCTCTACCATCATAGTGTTAGTATAGGAAGAACCATAGATACCTATTTCCTTCTCGAAAGCCTCATGGTAAGCTGAATCCAATCTTCCGAATTTATATGCCTGAGGAGTAGATACTCTTCTGAGTGTTTCTCTGGGAATGTATTTTACAGTAGAAATATCATCATCAACAACGAAAATCTGCTCGTTATAAGGTAAAGAGGTAACTGCATTTCCGTACTGACCGCATTTAACAATAACATCTGAAAGAACAGCATCTTCAACGAGAGGGCGGATACCGTCATGGATTATTATTATATCATCATCGGAAGCTTTTCCTTCAAGATTATATACACCGTTACGAATAGATTCCTGACCGGTATTGCCTCCGGAAACGACCCACTTCAGCTTTGTGATATTGAACTGCTTGGCATATGCCCAGAGAATATCGTGCCATCCGTCTATACATACAACTTCAATAGCATCTATCTGGGCATGACGCTGGAAGCTTTCAAGTGTATAAATAAGAACCGGTTTATCATAGACGTTGATAAACTGTTTAGGGATATCCTGACCCATACGGTGACCTGAACCACCTGCAATAATAACTGCAATATTCATATTCTTATTTCTCCTTTAATATAGTCTTTAAAGATGTAAGCATTACCAATGTATTAAACAGCAAATAGCAAACCGAATATATATCTGTTATTCCGGCGATGATGGCGACGAGCATTAATACCTGTGCACCGCCGGCAGCAGATTTCAGGTTAAGTGCTATTATTTTTACTATGCTGTAATTCTTCTTGTCATTAACCTCAGAAAGGTCATCTTTATTTCCAAGCTCTGTTATTGCTTTATGCATAACAAGTCTGGGGAACATATTGAAGAGCGCTGACATTCCGCCGATGATTATAAGAGCGTCTGTGTTCAAAAGGCCGTTTCTGAGAAGCAGTCCATTTGAATGGGCGGCCATAATTGCTGTTGAAAAAAAGGTGAGTGCTGCTGCGAGATAACCGCTCATAGCATCATATACACTTCCGAGTTTTGAGAACTGTTGTTTGTATCTTGCAACGTTTCCGTCAACGCCGTCAAGAAGATTCCACAGAAAATACATCAGCCAACAGAGTATCATTCCCGGTTTTGAATCAGCAAAACATGATATAATAAAACCGATTGCTGTAGGAATGACAGAAAACAGTGTGATGGTATTTGGCTTGATATTTGTATATAGAAACGGGATAGTTAACACATAGGACAGCGGTCTGCCTATATAGAAAGCGAACAGGTCATTCTTGGCTGATGCTTTCTTTGATTCTGACATTGTTTTTTTCGCAATATCCTTAACGGTAATCATTCTTAATTATTTCTCCTTCCATTAACCCTTTACAATATGTTTTAATGCTGCACCGGTTTTTTTGATTGATCTTCTCAGATCCATCGGCAGCTGATTAAAAGCATATTTGGGTATGCTGCCTTTAAGTCCGCTGAGTTCATCAAAAAAATGAGGATTGTTTCTATGCTCAGCATAATTCTGTTTTTTCACACTTCGTGATGTCGGCCTGAAAAGGTTTGAATTGCCTGCTTTGGCGGCTTCCCATGATGATGGCGTAAATATAAGAAGACTCTTAACGTCGTTAAACAGTGCATCTCCATATTCAGAGTTAATAATTACAACAGAAACTCTTCTGTTTTTGCCGAATCCTTTTGGAAGCGCATCTGCGTTCCAGAAATCGCCGAGTGTGATGTCTCCGACTCTTTGTTCAGCTGCAAACGGGCAGGAATAACATACTTCCCTAAACCATTCTGAAGACATATACGCTTTGTTATATGGATCCTTGAATTCAGAAGAAAAGCGAGCATTTCCCTTAGTATCTGTAACCAGGAAACAAAAATCTCTGCCGTTTTCTTTTGATTTTGCTCTGAAAGAATAATCCTTTATACGGCATTTGTTATGCTTTTCATACCAGTCTATATAGTCTTTGAACATTTGTGGAGATGTAACGCCGTGGCAGATTATCTCGGCAGTGATAAGCTGTGAGGTATCAGTACTTCTCAAGTATTTTTTTAATCCTGCAATCTGACACGGAGTGCCGCTGTATAAGACTCTCAATCCTGTTTTCAGATCAGCTGAGACTTGTTTATACGTATCCCGAGTATTTCCTTGAACGTATTTAGACCCCTGTAATCTGACAAGTTCTTTAATACTGTCTATGCGTATTGTTTCTGCTTCGAGATGTTCGGAAAAAGCAGTGCCGTATACAATGCCGTTATTATCAAGCACCTGTTTTGCAAGAACGGAGAAAACGCCGCCGGAGGTGCTTTTCAGAGCAGCAGCCTTTGAATATGCGGCATATACTTTAAGCGGAACATTTCGTTCAGTATGTTCGACCGGGCAAATTTTGCTGCAGATATTACAGGAGATGCATTTTTCGGTATCCACTTCCGGAAGGAGAAAACCGTTATTGTTTTCTTTTATTGAAATGCAGCCTTTAGGGCATGATGCCTCACACGCTCTGCAACCGGTACAGTTTTTTTCATCTGCTGAAATCATATACCCTCCGCACTATCGATACCGTTTTTTATGGAATTTGAAAGGAATTCAAGAGATTCAGCTTTTCTTTTCTCCAGTATAGCATTGACATTGCTATAGTTTATCAGTTTAAGATGGAGTTTAGTGTTATCATTGAACTGAACCAGTCTTTCTCTGAGACCGAACGTATCAAGAAGGTCGTACAGTCTTGAATTCATTGATACATGACCAGATTTGTTTCTTTCAAATACGGCGAATTGCTTGTTGAATATTATTGAGAATACAGCACCGTGGAAAGAGTCGGTGAAAACAAAATCAGCATTTTTTATTGCTGAAAGGAACTCACGCGGACCGACATTATCAAGTCTTAAACAATCTTCAATATTATCGTTGATGTTGAATTCCTGCTTTGCAAATGGTATCATTACCTGTTTCAAGCCATGTTTGCGGCAGAAATTAGCAGTCCGCCTTCTTACCTCAAGGCAATCGGAGAAAGAATAATATAACGCATATTTCTCTTTCACGATCTGCTCGGAAGCTACATCTGCCCATGTATCTCTTGGAATGAGCATTGTCGGGTCAAGGACAACAGTGATGGGATCTGAAATATAGTGTTCAAGTACCTTTTTTGCGGTTTCTTCACGTACACTGATGTGACCGAAATCCTTAATGAAAGGAATGAGCTTGTCTGCTTCGATATCTGAAAAAGAATCTCTGCCTATACTTGCGGCATAAGATATTTTTCTTTCGTGTTCGCTGACGAAATTCTGAAGGTAAAGCAATCTTACAGCATTAGGATTCCATATTTGATCTGATCCGCTGACAAACACCTTGTATTCATCAGGCAGTTCATTAAGACAGGAGTCGTCGTAATATCTTGTATCAGTACCGGCTTCGGCTTCAAATTCATCAAATAGTTTTCTTCTTCCGTTAAGTGTGCCTTTTATGAAAAAACTGCATTTGCCAACAGCTTTTTCAGATACTTTTTCGATTGCAGACAATAAACCGTACTGCTTGCATTGTTCCAATAATGAGCCATATACAGGATTCTTGTTACAACCGACATCGTATGAAATGATGTCGCATGAATACCCCATGTTGCTGATCGTTTTATGAAGAGCGTACCCTTGAAGCATTCCTCCATAGTTGTAATTCTTGTAATACTTTGTCAAAATAGCAACATCTTTCTTCATAATCTTACTATCTCCTCGAAAAGTTTTTCATGGTTTTTTACAAAGCGCTCTGAAGTGAAATCTGACATTGCGATGTCATAACCTGCAGAGGCTAATCTCGAAGCCAATTGTTTATCATTATGCAGCATTATCGCATATTTAGCTGCTGATGAATAATCATCGATATCAACGAGATAACCATTTACATCGTTGTGTACCAATTCTGGTATCGCATCAGCTTTAGTGGCTATAATAGGCTTTTTAGCCAGCATATATTCCGGCAGTACCAACCCGAAGCCTTCCCATCTTGACAGAAGCATCGCTATATCAAACCTTTTGATATAGATTTCGGGATTATCGATCCATCCGGTAATGAGAACACTGCCGCTCAAGCCAAGATTGCTGATCAATGATTCGAGTTTTTCACGGTCTTCGCCGTCTCCTACAATTATGAAGAAAGCATTTTTGATTTTTTTCTTTATTATTGCAGCGGATTTAATAAAAACATCAGGTGCTTTCTGTTTGGATATTCTTCCTACAAACCCGACAACATATGCATCATCAGGAACAATGCCTGCAAGTGAGGAATCATGTGAATTGTCGCAGGATGAAGTTACTCCGTTATATATTACCTTTATTTTATCCTTGGAGCAGATTTTATGATTCAGAGCTGATTGCTTTTCAAATTCGGAGATAGCAATGATCTTATCGCAAAACGGAGCGAGGAGCTTCTCGATGGCTGCATATATGAATTGCTTTTTCTTTCCGCATTTCATATTAAACGCCCATCCATGAGCGTTATAGATACAATAGTTCTTTATGCCAAGATCAGCAATTCTTCCTACTGCTCCGGCTTTACTGCTGTGTAAATACACTATGTCAGGTGAGTATTTCTTTATTATACGCCTTAATTTAACGACAGTTCTGATTTCCTGCGGTAAACTGATATTTCTGTACATCGGTACCACGACAATGGAATCAGTTATTGACTTGAAGGAGTCAATATCGTAATCTTGTGAACATACAAGAATATTTTCATATCTTTCTTTGTCTATATTGCTTAACAAAGTATGCAGATATCTTTCGACTCCGCCGGGAGCCTGTGCGATATGTAATATTCTTTTTTTCATAACCTGTTTGCCTCCGGGTTCAAGTTTAACTATACACTTCAGCATAGCTAACCGATATATATTAGTTTGTAAAAAAGCCTATTCAAATAAGAAACAATATACAGTAATAGTGTAGCACAATTTCGTGAGCATGTCAACTGCGTAACTGTATTAAAACCAAGAAAATACTTACACAAGGGAATGATAGATAATAAATCGGCACGGTTAGTCAAATTAATTACAGCAAAAGAGACAGAAAAACATTCTCACAAGAAATATATGGAGCGGTCGCACTTGTGTTTCCGTCACAAAACGGATATATACGACATCTGATGTTTTTGTGAGAATGCTGAATCTGTATTATAATTGCTTAAAGCTTATATACTATATAAATATTGTATAAAATGTTGCCAAACAAGCGGTTCATCAGATATAATTATTTGACCTTCTGTAGCTTGATTGAGAACGATGCTTTATTTGATGATTAAAAATCTGGATTAGCATCAGTCGGATGTGTTGATTATCCTGGCTTTGCCGGTGTGAGCATGAGCAAAAAGAAAGACCGGTCACACTGACCGGTCTGACTTGGTGCGAGTAATGGGACTTGAACCCATACGTCTGTCGACACACGCCCCTCAAACGTGCCTGTCTGCCTATTCCAGCACACTCGCATTGCAGCTTCATTTGACTGCCTTAATATTATATCAGAAAAACGAAAAGCTGTCAATAGAAAACAATAAAAATTATCTTTTAATTTTCTTCCTGCCCGGCCGTTTCCTTTTCCTGACGGCGCTGAAGCCGAAGCTTGCGGAAGAAACTGCTCAGTATACCGGAGCATTCCTCGCTGATCACTCCGCCTGTTACGGTCGGGAACCAGTTGTACGGCAGCTCGAACATACGCTGCACTGATACTGCCGAGCCGCTCTTGAAGTCGCTTGCCCCGAATATCACGTCATCGATGCGGGAGTTGATGATCGCACCGCAGCACATCGGGCATGGCTCAAGAGTGACGTATATGGCGCAGTCGGGCAGCCTCCAGCCGCCGAGCTTCCGGCAGGCTGCATCGATAGCCTCTATCTCGGCGTGTGCAAGGGCGTTCTTTGCGGTCTCACGTCTGTTCCTTCCCTCGCCGACGATCTCGCCGGTCGTTTTCTTCACTACAACTGCCCCGACGGGTACTTCTCCCTCAGAGGCAGCAATTGCGGCAAGCTCAAGAGCCCGCCGCATATATCTTTCGTGTGTATCCATTCAGAGCACCGCCCTTACGATGATGTATACGATGCTTATTGCAGCAACTGCTGAATAGGGGAATACCTTGAGTGAATGAAGCACCTTGTCCTTGAGCGAGAGCTCGTAGGTCACATCCACGAAGGTCTTCTTGTAACGCATCTTTGAAAGCAGCCATGAGAAGAGGATGAGTATCGTGCCGAAGCAGAACATGAAAAGCATCAGCACGTTTCCGGTTACTATCATCTCGTTGGAGCTGTCTGATTCGATGACGTATATGGCGAGCATATTCATCCTGTGGATGATGTTGACCACTATCGCCGTGAATATCGAGCCGCTCCTGAGCATACCGTAGGACGCGATCAGTGATACAAGTATCGTAGGTATGATATCGTCAACCTTGTCTGCAAGCAGGACGGCGGTGACGGTTGTCATGATAACAGCGAATTTGTCTCCGAACTGCCGCAGGACTGCGAACATGGCGCCTCTGAAGAACAGCTCCTCTGCCGCAGCGAGTATCAGTACATGGAATACCGAGTAGAGGATGAATTCCGACTGGCTCCATACCGATACGTCGGTATTAAGGCGAAGGAAACTGTATACCTCGACTATATCGTCGGTATAGAGCGACGGCAGGCTCATTACAGTGCAGCATACCAGGATCATGCCTATGGCGCTGATAAGTCCCTGTGAATCATGCCGTGAATTCATTATGCTGACATTGGGCGGCAGTCTGAACCTGAACAGCAGGTAGAGCGCCGGTATCATTATCTTGGCAAGGTTGATGACGACGGATACCGTTACCGTCTCGGCGTGTCCTCCGTAGAGAGAATCGGTGAAGGAGTTGAAGTGGATATTCATGCCTGCCAGGGACATCACAAATATCAGCAGCTTGCTGAATACATTGTTTATTACTATCCACATCAGCGCAGCGACGCCGATGATGTAGAACACACGTATCAGTGCTTCCTTTTCGGCGGCCTGCACAGAGCCTACCATGAAGCCTCTGCCGTCAACGTAGATACTTTCCTTGGGGTTCATCTCGAAGCTGAACGAAAAGGGGTTCTCCTTCTGCTTGCGCCAGTATTTGAAGCTGTTGCTGTATGATTTGCTCTGTGTTGAGTAATCGTATTCCTCTATGACGTTGATCTTGCGCTTGTTAAGATCATCCGTTTTTTCAGGAACGCTCATCAGGAAAACCTCCCTTCTTTCTGTGATGAACGCCCGTCAGCGGGCAAAGCGTGAAAGCAGCCTTGCAGCGTTTCCGCTTGTTATAAGCTCCTTGTCAGCCGTGCTGAGCGGAGCTCTTTCTATCATTGCGAGTTCCCGGGCGGGATCATCCCAGGGGATGTCGCTGCCGAAGAGTATCCGGTCAGCTCCCTGTTTTTCTATGAGGCGGAGGAACTGTTCGTCGCTGAGATAGTCAGCGATGACAGCGGTATCGAAGTAAAGATTGCCGAAGCATCCGGCAAGCTCTGTTTCGACTCTGTCAGCCATATGAATGCCGCCCATGTGAGCGGCTATGAAGGTCGTGTCCGGGCAGCGTTCTGCTGTGTTTGCAAGACTGCGCGGGTCGGCAAGCACCTCGCCGCGGCTGTACGGATCCCAGCCTGCGTGGAAGACAACAAATAAACCCAGCTCGCCGGCTCTGCGGTATACCGGGATCATGCGCTCCTCGTCCGGCCGGAAGAACTGGTATTCAGAATGGAATTTGAGTCCGCAGAGCCCGAGTGCGCTTATACGCTCAAGCTCCTCCATGATGTCTTCGGCGTCAGGATGAACGGTTCCGCAGCAGTATATCCCGCCGCCCATGATCCCGGCCGCCCAGTTGTTTATAGTCTTCTGCTGTGAGGGTTTTGTCGCTATAGGGAGCACCATCGTTCCCGAGAGCGACCTTTCCTTCATCATCCGTCTGAGCCCTGCGACCGTGCCGTCCGTGGACGGGGTTATCCCGCTCGTCTCGGCAAGTCCGGCGACGGCTCTTTCTGCAAGGGCATCGGTGAAAGCGTGGGTATGAAAATCGAAAGCCGTCATTCCATTACGTGCTCCATTGCTGAATAGAATATCTTCTGTACGTGCGAATCACAGAGGGAATAGAAAATCGTCTTGCCCTCACGTCTTGAGGTGACGAGCCTTGCCTGCTTGAGCACACGGAGCTGATGTGAGATAGCGGACTGCGTCATTCCGAGAACTCCTGCGATATCGCATACACACATCTCATTCTGGCAGAGGACGAATATAATACGTATCCTTGTCGGGTCGCCGAATACCTTCAGCAGCTCGGCAGCTTCGTAGAGAAGCGCCTCATCGGGCATTACCTCTGATACCTTGTCAACGATATCCTGATGGACACCGTGTCCGCAGATATGCTCTTCCATCTCACAACTCCTTTCTCAGTAGGTCAGCATCATATATATCATTCCGCCGGATGCGGCTGCGGCTGCGCCGAAGCTGAGCAGTCCGACTATGCAGGTGAGTACGCACCATATATCGTATACCTTGCCCCTGCGCTCGTTGAACAGTACATTATAGGTACGGTCGGTGCGGTACATCTTGTCGTTGAGTATTACCTCACTCGGGAATATGCAGGGATATTCCACGCCGTCGATGCTGTAGTATGCTGTCTTGAATCTTTGCTTCTCGTCCTTGTCGATGCGGACGAAGGAGGCGGTCCTTCTCTTGCAGAAGAGCATGGAGATCGTTGCGACTATAAAGAGAATAAACGATGATATGATTATAAGCTCTATGATGCCGAGTCCGCCCACAGCGATCGCACCGTTGCTCACACCGAGTATCTTAAGGATAACGATGATGATCAGAATAGCAAAAAGGAATTCCATGCCTTCACCTCCTCTGTATCTTATTTATTATATCACTTTTTTTCGTGTCAGTCAATCTTTTTATTGAAACAGGCCGGAAGGAGGCAGGATCATTGGCAGAACAGGATAAGTTTTATCACCGTTTGTCAGCAAATACCTGTACTGCTTTCCGTCGGATAAGGCAATACGCCGACAGACAGGGTATAAACGCCGGAGGAATAAACAGAAGGTAGAAAAATAACTGTGCATCATGCTGAGAAAATGAAGCAAAACCTTTGCTGAGACGGCAAAATGACTATTTCCGATGTCACATATCGGTCAATATGTACAATCCTGTTCAACAGTTATACGCTCCTCTTGACAAATTTCATGGATAGAGGTATAATTATTTTGAGGTAATACGCCTGTGCGGCGCAGCTGTCTCATTCTATTATCTGATTTAAAAATGGAGGAAGTATGGACATTATTATTGTCGGCGGAGGCAAGGTCGGAAGTGCTCTTGCTGAGCAGCTCTGCGAAGAGCACAGTGTCACCGTCATCGATAAGAACGAAGCGAGGATAAAGTCCCTTACCAATGACTTTGATGTCATGGGTATCGTCGGAAACTGTCTCCAGACGAGCGTTCTTGAAGAAGCAAATGTCGAAAAAGCCAATATACTTATCGCAGTAACCAGTTCAGACGAGGTCAATATCCTTTCCTGCCTGATAGCAAAGAGGATGAAGGCACGTCACTGTGTCGCCCGTGTCCGCAGCCCTGAATTTGACAAGCAGCTCGTGTTCATGCGTGACGAGCTCGGTATAAGCATGATGGTCAACCCTGACTACAATGCCGCAAACGAGATAGCAAAGGTGCTCAGATATCCCGAGGCTATAAATATAGAATCCTTTGCCAAGGGAAGGGTGGATCTTGCCGAGATACGCATAACCAGCGGAAGTATCCTTGAAAACGTTGCACTGAGCCAGCTCTCGCGCCGGCTCAGGCTTGATATACTGATATGTGCAGTACAGCGCGGAGATGATGTCATCATCCCGAACGGCAACTTTGTGATAAAGGCGGGCGATAAGATACACGTAACCGCCTCACACAGCGCCATGGTCAAGTTCTTCAAGAGCGTGAGCGCTGCTTACCGTGAGAAGAGAGTAAAGAAGGCTGTGCTCATAGGCGGCGGAAGAGTTGCCTACCACCTTGCACAGCAGCTCATAGAAATGGGCGTAAAGACCAAGATAATCGAGATCAACAAGGAGCGCTGCCTCGAGCTGAGCGACCGCCTTAACAAGGTGAGCGTCATATGCGGAGACGGCACCGATCATGATATACTCAAGGAGGAGAGAGTGTACGACTCAGACGCAGTCGTTACCCTCACCGGAATCGACGAGGAGAATATCCTCCTTTCCCTCCTTGCAAAGAACAACGGCGTTGACAAGGTCGTTACCAAGGTAAACCGCATGAATCTGATGCAGCTAACCGATACGCTCGACCTCGACAGTATAATCTCGCCGAAATCGATAACTGTAAACCAGATACTCCAGTACGTAAGAGCCAAGAAGAACTCGCAGGGCAACAGCATCACAACGCTTTACCGTCTTGTGGGCGACAAGCTCGAGGCGATAGAATTCATAGTACGTGAGCAGAAGGAGTATGTTGATATACCCCTCAAGAAGCTCAAGGTCAGACCCGGTATCCTCATTGCGAGCATCGTAAGAGGAAACGAACTCATAACTCCGAAGGGAGATGACTGCCTGAAGGTCAATGACAGCGTTGTTGTAGTAACAACGAACAAGGGCTTCGGCGATCTGAAGGATATATTTGATTAAGGGAGTATCACCGGATAAATATGAATTATAAAATGATATTCTATATCATGGGTCAGATCCTCAAGGTGCTGGCGTTCTTTCTGCTTATGCCGATCCTTGTGGGACTGATATACCATGAAAAGCACGTTTTCAGTTCTTTCGGAATACCGTTTTCCATAACCTTCCTGCTCGGCTTCTTCCTTACGTTCAAGAAGCCGAAGGACAATGCCGTATTCTCGATGGAAGGCTTTGTCAGCGTCGCTGCCTCATGGATAGCGATGTCTGTGATAGGCGCTCTGCCGTTCGTTATATCCGGCGAGATACCGCACTATCCGGACGCTCTGTTCGAGACGGTATCGGGCTTCACGACTACCGGTTCTTCCATACTGTCGGATGTTGAGAGTATGTCGAGAGCCTGTCTGTTCTGGCGCTCGTTCACCCACTGGCTGGGCGGTATGGGAGTGCTGATGTTCGTGCTTGCCATAATGTCGAGCAACGATTCACGCACCATGCATATGATGCGTGCTGAGTGTGCCGGACCTAACGTCGGCAGACTGGTATCAAAATCGAGCTTCTCCGCACGTATACTATATTGTATATACACCGGACTGAGTCTGGCTGAGGTCATCCTCCTCCTTGCAGGAGGTATGCCGCTGTTTGATGCAGTGATACATACCTGCTCGTCTGCCGGAACCGGAGGCTTCTCCATGTGGGGAGACAGCATAGGACATTACAACAGCGTATACTTTGAAATGGTGATCGCTGTATTCATAATACTCTTCGGAGTAAACTTCAACCTTTACTACTATCTGCTGATACGCAAGTTCTCACTCGTCTACAAGAACGAGGAGCTCAGGACGTATCTCGGCGTGATAGCCGGTGCGACGATAGTCATAACCGCCAATATCGCCCATATGTACAACAGCATCGGTGAGGCCTTCAGAAGAGCATTCTTCATGGTCGCCTCGACGATAACCTCGACCGGATTTGCCACGGTCGATACGGACACATGGCCGAAATTCACACAGACACTTCTGGTGCTGCTGATGTTTGTCGGAGCCTGTGCAGGCTCTACCGGAGGCGGACTGAAGGTCGCACGTATCATCATAATCATAAAGACAGGTATCAAGGAACTGAAATACATCGTCAGCCCGAGAGCAGTAGCCACCGTAAAGATGGACGGCAAGCCCGTGGAGAAGGACGTTGTAAGAGGTGCCTGCAATTACCTGATAATATTCATAATGCTGATGTGTACATCACTTCTGCTGCTGTCATTTGACAAGTACTCCATCGAGGAAGCTATGTCGGCGGTAATAACGTGCATGAACAATATCGGCTTCGGACTCAGACGATTCGGCTCGGCCGGAAACTTCAGCGGTCTGAGTTCCTTCTCCAAGATAGTCCTCAGCTTCGATATGCTGCTCGGACGACTGGAGATATATCCTCTGATACTGCTCTTCGGCATAAGAAGACGCTGAGGACAGGAATAACGCTTTCACCCGTCTGCAAGCTGCCTTTACAGGCTGCGGACGGATGACATACAACATGGTGAGGGACCGGTACGGGCGGGGACGCAGGGGCCCCGGGTGCCGGATGACAGAAAGGGGACGGTCTGCCATGAAGACCAGAAGAACAGCAGCTGCGATCGCAGCGGTCATACTTATTGCATCACAGGCGGGATACCTTCCGGTCAGGGCGGCCGGATCAGGTCTCGGAGATCTGAACAGCGACGGTATCGTTGACAGCCGGGATGCGTCTTATGTGCGTACAGGCATCGTAAACCTGGAGTCAAAGAAGCCTGACGGCATAACTCCATCAGCATTCTTTTGCGGAGATGTTGACAGAAATGCAGTACTTGACGAAGCAGACGCTGAATGGATAGAGAAGTATGCCGAATATGTGAGCGGCGGGGGAACGGCAGGTATCCGTGAGTTCATCACAGGGGTACCGGATAAGGAGGGATATTCAGATTACGGAACATTCAACGAAGGAAAGAACACATGGGCTGTGACTGAGGACTATACGCTTGAGCTCGGGGGAGAAGGAGAACTTCCGGATGTGATCTACAACTGGAATCAGTGCCCGTGGGCGGGCTACTCCCAGACACGAAAGCTGAAAAAGATCGTCATCGGCGAGGGTGTTGAACGTGTCGGTGATTATCTCTTCAGGAACGTCAGCACAGTCACTGAGGCGGAATTTCCTTCAACACTTGTCTCTGTGGGCAAGTGGGCGTTCACCAACTGCTTCGGTATCACTGAGGTGAAGCTGCCGGAGGGAGTAACGTCCCTCGGCGAGAAAGCATTCGGAAGCTGTCAGTCTCTTGAAAAGGTGTCAGTGCCTTCAACTGTGAAGGTGTTCGGCAGCGGAGTATTCTCCGGCTGCAGCAAGCTTTCTGAGGTAACTCTTGCAGAGGGTCTGGCTATCCTCGGAACGGAGTGCTTCAGGGGCGCAGAGGCTCTGAAGGAGATAACTCTCCCAGAAAGTCTCGTTGATGTTGCTCCGAAGGCGTTCATGGGCACAGGCCTCACATCGGTAACAATACCGGACAAAGTAAAAAACGTGGGCAACTATGCGTTCTCTGACTGCGGCTCTCTGACCTCTGCCACAGTCGGGAAGGGTACGGAGCTGATCGGCTCGGGTGCGTTCAAGAACTGTACGGCGCTTGAGACGGTAACTCTGAACGAAGGGCTCGATACTATCGGCTCGGGTGCATTCGAGAACTGCTCTTCACTGAAAAACGTGAAGATACCGGATTCTGTGACTGTTCTCGGAGACGGTGCGTTCACCGGCTGTACTTCGGTAACAGAGATAACCGTACCGGAAAATGTTAAGAGGTTCAGCTTCACAGGCCTTGATACCTGTACCTCGCTGGCGGCTGTCATCATCGAGAACCCGGACTGTGTCATTGATACAAGCTATTACGGAGTTCCGCTTGACGGCGTTACCGTGTACTGCTACCCCGGCTTCTCAGCTGAGGAGGCTGCAAAGAAATGCGGCGCAAGGGTTGTGCTGATGGACGGCAAGACAGCTGTGAAGGCACAGGGCGAATGCGGCGAAGGACTCGAATGGACTCTGAATAACCGGGGCGTGCTCAGGATCACCGGAAAGGGCACGATGAAGGACTTCGATGTGTCTGAGACAGAGGGATGGCGTGAATACCCTGATCTCGTAACTTCTCTCATCATCGAGGCAGAGATACCTGGTATAGGTGCGAATGCCTTTGACGGGCTTCCGGAACTGGGGACGGTAGTGATACCGGATACCCTGACCTGTATCGGAGACGGAGCCTTCAGATACTGCTCAGGCATATCAAGGATAGAATTTCCGTCTGCTCTTGAGAGCATCGGAAAGGAAGCCTTCAAGGGATGCACAGGTATGTACTACCTTGATCTTCCCGAGGGACTTAAGTCCATCGGCGAGGGCGCATTCCGCGGTTCATCGGTTGTCAGCGCAGAGCTGCCTGCCGGTGTTGAAAAGGTATGCAGCGGCACATTCGCAGACTGTAAGCATTTCCTCAGGCTTGAGACTCCTTCTCCTGACTGTGTCATAGAGGACGGAGCAATACCGGAGGAATACAGGGCGGTCATGATCGCAGCACCTGTGGAGTCAGCGGCGAAGAAATACGCAGACGAAAACGGTCTCCTTTTCGTATCAGCCGATCCTGAGTCGGAGCTTGCCTGCTCGGGAAAGGCCGGAGACAATATCACATGGAAGCTCCTGAGAAACGGTGTGCTTGAGATCACCGGCAACGGAGATATCTATGACTGGGACAATGAAGCGGAGGGCAGATACTATATGGGTCGGCTCTCTCCGTGGAACTACTGCCGTGAGATGGAGTTCGGGAGGACTCCGGCTGTTACTGCAGTGGATATATCCGGGGATATTACCCGGATAGGTGAGCAGTCGTTCTACGGCTGCGATATGACTGAGGTCGAGCTTCCGGAGAGTCTGGAGAGTATCGGCAGTATGGCGTTTAATTACTGTCACTCTCTGAAGGGTATAGTTATTCCGGAAAACGTGAGATCCGTAGGTAAAGGAGCGTTCGGCGAATGCAGGGAGCTGGAGGAGATAACCTTCCTCCGCCCGGACTGTGAGATAGCCGACGGTCCTCAGACGGTATGCAGCGGCATCGACCAGGAAAAAATGACCCGAGTGAGCAATTCAGACGAAGAACAGAATATCTATCAGTTTAACGGCGTGATAAAGGGATACAAAGATTCGACAGCAGAGAAGTATGCAGAAAAATACGGCTACAGCTTCGTGAGCATTGGGGAGGCTCAGGAGCAGCCTGTGATCGCAGGTGATGCGAACGAGGACGGAAAAGTCAACGTTTCGGATGCAGTTGCGGTCCTTCAGTATGTTGCTAATCAGGTAAAATATCCGCTTTCGGAAAGAGGGGTGAAGAATGCGGACTGTGACGGCGCCGTTGGAATAACCGGTTCTGACGCCCTGATTATCCAGCAGATTGACGCAGGGATCTACAAGCCCTGAAAAAATCTATAAAGAGAAAAAGGGAAATGAATGAAAAAACTGATTAAGAATATGATAACAATTATGGCAGTACTCAGCTTTGCCTCAGTTCTGCCTGCGCCGGCGGCGGCCATAGATATCTCTGCCCCCGCCATCATTGAAGAAAAGGGCGACCTTTCCGGCTCGCTCACATCCACAATGAATTACTCCCTGAAAGGCGGTATCCTTTCAATAACCGGTTCCGGCGATATGCCGAACTGGGAAAACTACAACTACATCCCGTGGAAGAATGAGATGGGGTCGATAAGAGCAGTGAACATAGGAGAAGGCATTACTTCAGTAGGCACCGGCTTTTTGTATGAGGCTACAGGCCTGCAGGAGGTAACTCTCCCTTCGACTGTTACACGTATCTACGCCTATGCTTTCTACGGATGCACATCTCTCCAGTCCATAAAGATACCGGCAGCAGTAACTACTCTTGCCGGAAACGCACTGGCCGGATGCACCTCTCTGAAAACGATAACATTTGAGAGTACAAAGTGTACCATAAGCTCAACAAGCTTCTCGTTTTCTCAGAGCGGACCGACCATCAAGGGCTATACAGGCTCGACAGCAGAGAAATTCGCCACTACGAACAATATACCATTTGTCAGCATAGGACAGGTGCCTACACAGGCACCGACGCAGCCTCCGACACAGAAGCCTACGCAGGCACCGACACAGCCTCCGACACAGAAGCCTACGCAGGCGCCAACACAGCCTCCTACACAGAAGCCTACAGAGGCGCCGACACAGCCTCCGACGCAGAAGCCTACAGAGGCACCTACACAGGCACAGACTCAGTGGCAGAATCCTTTCCCGGGCGGTTTCCCGTGGACATGGCCTACAAAGCCGGCGGAGACTCAGCCTGCTACGGATCCTAAGCCGCCTGCGGCAGCAAAGCTTGCCGGAGATGCCAACAACGACGGCAGGGTCAATGTTGCAGATGCGGTCGCTGTGCTTCAGTTTATCGCAGATCAGGTAAAGTACGGGCTTGATGATAACGGCAAGACGAATGCAGACTGTGACGGAGTACCCGGTCTTACAGGCAGTGATGCAATGTATATCCAGAAGCTTGATGCGGGTATCGTAAAGTAATGACGAATGACGGAGCGGCTGTATGCAGAATTATCATTCACAACAAAATAAACTGATCGCCTATCCTCCCCTGCTCTCAGCGGGGGAGGATAACAGCGCAGTAACACTTTTTCGGGATAAGCTCTGCGATCTGACCGCTCACGGAAGATCTGCATATAAGGTGCAGGATTTATAAAGGAGAGAAAATCATGAGAAAATTAATCAGTATCCTGCTGTCAGGAGCTATAGCACTCACAGCAGCCGCAGGTGCGCCTGCCGCTGCGTTCACAGCACCGGCTGTGATAGTAAACACAGTAAATGATTCGTCTGGTCAGCTGACCTCGACGATGAACTATACTCTCTCGGGCGGCGTGCTCACCATCTACGGATCCGGAGATATGCCGAACTGGGAGAATTATAATTATCTTCCCTGGAAGAATGAGACCGGAGGTATACGTGCAATAGTTATCGGTGAGGGAGTCACATCCGTCGGCCGAGGCGCATTTTATGAATGCAGCGGCGTTTCATCGGTAACACTGCCGTCAACGATAAAAAACATTTACGCCTATGCCTTCTACGGCTGTTCTTCACTGGGTTCCGTCAATATCCCGGCAAGCTGCGAACTTATCGCCGGCAACTCATTTGCGGGATGCAATTCACTCAGATCGGCTGTCATAAACAATCCTAACTGCAGGATAGTTGCCGGAACTGCGTTTGGACTGGGAGTAACACTCTACGGTCATTCAGGATCAACAGCTCAGGAATATGCGAGGGTCAATAATCTGGGGTTTGCTGATATCGGTCAAGCTCCGCAGCAGCAGGATCCTCCTGTTACTGCTCCGCCTGCAACAGCACCTCCGGCTCAGACAACTACTGTGGCAACTGATCCTCCGGCACCTGTAACCACAACGACAGCAAAGCCGGTCGTAACTGATCCGCTCGTTATCAGCGTTACTCCTCCGAAGAAGACAACTTACAACATCGGAGAGGCACTCGATCTCAGCACCGGAAAAATTGTCATCATCGAGACTGATATGAATACAGGCAACAAGCAGGTGGCAGCAGCCAAGATGAAAGACGGTGACGGTATCACGATCGATACCTCATCGTTCAACAGCAATGTTCCCGGAGTATATGAAATCCGGATCACCTGCACAAGGAACGGTGCGACAGTGATGTCTTCCTTCCAGGTGACTGTCAGCGGAACACCGGGAGAGACAACTCCCCCTGTGACAACGACCACTACAACGACTTCCTCCGCACCCACAACGACGACCACTGTTGCAACGACAACTGCGGAAACGACCGAAGTCACGCTCTGGGATCCCATACCGCCCTTTGATGTCGAGACCATCAGTGCCTCTGTGGAACTGGTGATTCCGCCAAGCAGGACTACTTTTACCGTAGGCGAGAGATTCGATATATATGATTTCGAGTTCAGGATCGATGCTTCGGCGAGATACACGGACGGAGGATATGAATCCGGTTCCTGGAAACAGAACAGGGAAAATAGCTTCATGGAAGCGATGTATCTTGATCATACGAACGGAGTTCAGCATCTCGGTATGCTGTTCCTCCTTCTTACAGATGATCAGTCTATAGACTATTCACGCCCCGGAACCTATCAGCTGAACGCAAAGGTGACCGACGTTTCCGGAACTGTTGTATATGCGGAGAAGAACTTTGATATCGTATACAATGCGCCGCAGACTACAGAGCAGGTAATCATACCGGAAACAACAGAGAACCCTACCACAGCAACAACAGAGAATCATACCACGGAAACGACAGTGAACCTTACCACGGCTGCAACAGAGGTATATACTGAGCCGGTTGTCACAACCGGAGCAGTGCTTAACTGGAGAGTGTTCGATGCTGATTTCGAGCTTGTGACAACTCCTGTTAAGAAGACATACAGACAGGACGAGCATTTCAACGGGTTTGATCTTTCCGGAATGCAGTTCAGGGTGGTAAAGCATTATCAGGACGGCACAGGCGATGAGGAGGCTCTTGTTTCATATGATCAGTACGGAGCAGACATAAACTTCGATGTTGATTACAAGGTTTCTGGATTCGATATCAATACCCCCGGCAAGCAGACCGTCAGTGTCACTGTAAGAGTATCGGACAGAAAGGGATCATTCATTGATTTCTCAAGAGATACTGCAACATTTACTTATGAGGTAGAGGTAGTAAAGGGCGAGGAAATACCTCCTGCTGAAGACTTCAGGCCCGGTGATGTGAATGATGACGGCATGGTGGATTCCACGGATGCAACAGCTCTCCTTGAGGAGTATGCAAGGACGTCCACCGGCGGAGATCCGACTTTCACCGAGAAGCAGAAGAAGGCAGCCGACGTCAACGGCGACGGTATGTGCGATTCAAGCGACGCTTCCGGTATCCTATCCTACTACGCATATGTTTCGACGACCTCAGATGCGCCTCCTAAGTCTATGAAGGAGCATCTTGCCGGCACATAAGCGGGCAGTATATCAAGCAATATCGCCAATACTGAACAACAGTCGGGCGATGGTGCTGTAACAATCAACAAATAATCCGCAAAGGGCGGCTTGTCAGTAAAAAATGCTTGACAAGCCGCCTTGTTTGGTATATAATATTGTAGTGTGCCATATAAGGCAACACATGAATATTTTTGAAAAGGAGGAAAAATATGCCTACATTTAATCAGCTGGTACGCAAGGGAAGAAAGGATCTTGAGACAAAGTCCACTGCTCCTGCTCTCCAGAAGGGCTACAATGCAAAGAAGAAGGTACAGATCAACCAGAGCTCACCTCAGAAGAGAGGCGTTTGCACTGCTGTAAGAACTGCTACACCTAAGAAGCCTAACTCAGCTATGAGAAAGATCGCAAGAGTTAAGCTCACAAACGGCTACGAAGTAACTTCTTACATCCCCGGTATCGGCCACAACCTTCAGGAACACAGCGTTGTTCTTATCAGAGGCGGACGTGTTAAGGATCTCCCTGGTGTACGTTACCACATCATCAGAGGCGCTCTCGACGCACAGGGCGTTGCCAACAGAAATCAGGCTCGTTCCAAGTACGGCGCTAAGAGACCCAAGCAGAAGTAAGATACTTCACACAGCATCCCGGAAAGCTGTATAATGATTCCGGACACATCAATAATATAGGATAACTACTGCCGCAGGAATGCGGAGATGATATAGATGATATATCCTCTGCATTGGCTGCTGACATACTGACCGGTGAAGCATTGCCGGATCTAAGGCAGTAATCGGTTCAGTACGAGTACCTATGAATTCATGAATCTATATGAAGGAGGGAAGCGAACAATGCCAAGAAGAGGTAATATCGCAAAGCGTGACGTATTACAGGATCCTGTATACAATTCCAAGCTCGTTACACGTCTGATCAACAACATTATGCTGGACGGTAAGAAGGGCGTTGCGCAGAAAATAGTTTACGGTGCTTTTGACATCGTTGCTGAAAAGACAGGTAAGGACGCTCTTGAGGTTTTTGAGCAGGCTATGGAGAACATCATGCCTGAGCTCGAGGTAAAGGCTCGCCGTCTCGGCGGTGCAACTTACCAGGTTCCTATGGAGGTAAGACCCGACAGACGTCAGACACTCGGTCTCCGCTGGATCACAAAGTACTCCAGAGAGAGAAACGAGAAGACCATGAAGGAAAGACTTGCCGGAGAGATCCTCGACGCTCTTAACGGTACCGGCGGTGCCTGCAAGAAGCGTGACGATACTCACAAGATGGCTGAGGCAAACAAGGCGTTTGCTCACTATCGTTGGTAATCCCCCAAGGAGGATAATATGTCAAGAGATTGTTCACTTGAAAATACCAGAAATATCGGTATCATGGCCCACATCGATGCCGGTAAGACCACTACCACAGAGCGTATCCTTTTCTATACCGGTGTAAACCACAAGATCGGTGAGACACACGAAGGATCCGCTACTATGGACTGGATGGCACAGGAGCAGGAGCGTGGTATCACAATCACTTCTGCTGCTACAACCTGCTACTGGGCAGGACACAGACTCAACATTATCGATACACCCGGCCACGTTGACTTCACTGTTGAGGTTGAGCGTTCACTCCGTGTACTCGACGGCTCTGTAACAGTTCTCTGTGCAAAGGGCGGTGTTGAGCCCCAGTCTGAGACCGTATGGCGTCAGGCTGACAACTACAAGGTACCCCGTATGGCTTATGTAAATAAGATGGATATCATGGGTGCCGACTTCTATCGTGTTATCGACATGATGAAGGACAGACTCAAGTGTAATGCTGTTCCGATCCAGCTTCCTATCGGTGCTGAGGAGGACTTCAAGGGTATCATCGACCTTGTTGAGATGAAGGCTTACATTTACTACGATGATCTCGGAAAGGATATCCGCGTTGAGGAGATCCCCGAGGATATGAAGGAAAAGGCTCAGCAGTATCACGATGATATGGTAGAGCACGTTGCAGAGCAGGATGAAGAGCTCATGATGAAGTACCTCGACGGCGAGCAGCTGACAGAGGAAGAGATCAAGAGCTGCATCAGAAAGGCTACTATTGCTAACCATATGGTTCCTGTAACCTGCGGTACTTCCTACAAGAACAAGGGCGTACAGAAGCTGCTCGATGCTATCATCGACTATATGCCTTCTCCGCTCGACGTTCCCGCTATCAAGGGCGTTAACCCCGAGACAGACGAGGAAGAGGACAGACCTTCTTCCGATACAGAGCCGTTCTCAGCTCTCGCATTCAAGATCGCTACAGATCCCTTCGTTGGTAAGCTGGCGTTCTTCCGTGTATACTCCGGTGTTATCAACCAGGGTGACACAGTCCTCAATGCTACAAAGGACAGCCGTGAGCGTTTCGGCCGTATCGTACAGATGCACGCTAACCACAGAAAGGACCTCACTACTGTATACTCCGGCGATATTGCTGCTGCAGTTGGTCTGAAGAATACAACAACAGGTGATACTCTCTGTGATGAAAAGCACCCGATCATACTCGAGTCCATGGAGTTCCCGGAGCCTGTTATCCAGCTCGCTATCGAGCCCAAGACAAAGGCCGGCCAGGAGAAGATGGGTATCGCTCTCGCAAAGCTTGCTGAAGAGGATCCTACATTCAAGACATGGACAGACGAAGAGACAGGTCAGACAATCATCGCTGGTATGGGTGAGCTTCACCTCGATATCATCGTTGACCGTCTCCTCCGTGAGTTCAAGGTAGAGGCTAACGTTGGTGCTCCTCAGGTTGCTTATAAGGAGACAATCAAGGGCAGCGCTGATGTTGATTACAAGTACAAGAAGCAGTCCGGTGGTTCCGGTCAGTACGGTCACGTTAAGATCCGTGTTAACCCGAACGAGTCCGGTAAGGGCTACGAGTTCACAAACGCTGTTGTCGGCGGTTCTATCCCGAAGGAGTACATCCCCGCTGTTGATGCAGGTATCCAGGGCGCTATGAAGTCTGGTATCCTCGCAGGCTACGAGGTTGTTGACGTTAAGGTTGAGCTTTACGACGGATCCTACCACGAGGTAGACTCCTCTGAAATGGCGTTCAAGATCGCTGGTTCTATCGCTTTCAAGGAAGCTCTCAAGCAGGCACAGCCCATACTCATGGAGCCTGTTATGAAGGTAGCCGTTATCGTTCCTGATGATTACCTCGGAACAGTTATCGGTGACCTCAGCTCCAGACGTGGCCAGATCCAGGGACAGGAGACAAGATCCGGTTCTATCCAGGTTGACGCTCTCGTTCCGCTCTCAGAAATGTTCGGTTACACAAGCGACCTCCGTTCAAATACACAGGGTCGTGGACAGTACACCATGGAGCCTCACAGCTATGAGGAAGTTCCGAAGAGCATTGCAGAGAAGATCATGGCTACAAGAGGAAAGAACAACTAATAGTAAATTATACGGCGTACAGGGAGACTTTTGTCTCTCCTGTGCGTAATAAAAACTGCGTATTTTATCAAAATTCATGTTGACAAAAGACCTGAATTGTGATAAAATTAATATATCACAAATCTGTCTCCCGTTCCAAGGGAGCTGATATTGGAATAAAGGAGGAATTTTCCAATGGCAAAGGCTAAATTTGAAAGAACAAAACCCCATGTAAACATTGGTACTATCGGCCACGTTGACCACGGTAAGACAACTCTTACTGCTGCTATCACAAAGACTCTCGCTATGAAGGGTCAGGCTAAGTACGAGGCTTACGACATGATCGATAAGGCTCCCGAGGAGAGAGAGCGTGGAATCACAATCAACACTGCTCACGTTGAGTACGAGACAGACAAGCGTCACTATGCTCACGTTGACTGCCCCGGCCATGCTGACTATGTAAAGAACATGATCACTGGTGCTGCTCAGATGGATGGCGCTATCCTTGTAGTTGCTGCTTCTGACGGTCCTATGGCTCAGACAAGAGAGCACATCCTGCTCGCTCGTCAGGTTGGCGTTCCTGCAATCGTTGTATTCATGAACAAGGCTGATCAGGTTGACGACGAGGAGCTCCTCGAGCTCGTAGAGATGGACATCCGTGACCTTCTCTCAAGCTACGATTTCCCTGGCGACGATACTCCTATCATCAAGGGTTCTGCTCTTGCAGCTCTTAATGCTCCTGATGATCTCAGCGATCCTGCTTACGCTCCTATCATTGAGCTCATGAACGCTGTTGACGAGTACATCCCCAGCCCTGAGAGAGACGATGCTAAGCCCTTCCTTATGCCTATCGAGGATACAATGACCATTTCTGGTCGTGGTACCGTTGTTACAGGTAGAGTTGAGAGAGGCCGTCTTAACGTTAACGAGCCTGTAGAGATCGTTGGTCTTTCCGACGAGAAGCTCAACACAGTTGTTACAGGTCTTGAGATGTTCAGAAAGACTCTTGACTTCTGTGAGGCTGGTGATAACGTAGGTGCTCTTCTCCGTGGTATCACAAGAGACCAGGTTGAGCGTGGACAGGTTCTTTGTAAGCCCGGCTCAATTCATCCCCACACAAAGTTCGCTGGTCAGGTATACGTACTGAAGAAGGAAGAGGGCGGCCGTCATACTCCTTTCTTCAACAACTACAGACCTCAGTTCTACTTCAGAACAACTGACGTTACCGGTGTTGTTACACTTCCTGCAGACAAGGAAATGTGCATGCCTGGTGATAACGTAGCTATGGATGTTGAGCTCATCACTCCTATCGCTATCGAAGAGGGACTCCGTTTCGCTATCCGTGAGGGTGGTAGAACAGTTGGTTCCGGCGTTGTTACAAAGATCAACGAATAATCAAAGTTCTTTCAAGACCGTTCCTTCGGGAACGGTCTTTTTTGTATAGACGGAGGTGAAGATATGCAGCATGATAACGGTCTCGGCTGGACTTTCGATACAGCCGCAGAAGAGTATGACAAGTACCGCCCCGGTTATCCGGAGGAGCTGTACAAGACTGTATTCAGCTATATTCCGGTAAGTAACGGCAGCCGGGCACTTGAGATCGGCATAGGCACCGGTCAGGCGACAACACCTTTTCTGAAGGCAGGCTGCAACGTGACTGCCGTGGAATACGGTGAAACGCTTGCTCAGAGATGCAGGGAGAAGTTTGCGGAGTATCCCGGATTCTCAGTCGTGACTGGAAAATTCGAGGATGTGAGCCTGCCGGAAGGAGAGTATGACCTTGTGTACTCAGCAACAGCCTTCCACTGGATACCGGAGGATATCGGCTATCCGAAGGTGCTGAGCCTGCTGAGACCGGGCGGAGCATTCACACGGTTTGCTGTACGCCCTTGCGTTGCCGAGGACAACAAGCAGCTTGCAGGAGAGATCGAAGCTCTCTACGCAAGGTACTATTATCCGTACTATGACCGCAAGCCGATGAAGCCTGAGCCGTTCACTGAGAAGCAGGCAGGGGAGCTTGCAGCAATCGCCGGAAGATACGGCTTTACCGACCTCCGGCACGAGCTTTTCCGCAGGGTGCGAAGCTTCAACGCAAAGGAATACAGAGCGCTGCTGATGACATACTCCGATCATATCGCTATGGAGGAGAGCGTCCGGGAGCCGTTTCTTGACGGCATAGAAAGAGCCATAGAGGAAAGCGGAGGTATCATTAATATCAATGATACCATAGATCTTGAGCTCGCACGCAAGCCTTGAAAAAAAAAGGACGGTCATCACCGTCCTTTTTTTGTGCCGTTTTTGTGTAACAGCTGCTGTTCTGAAAAAGTCGGATCAGTCTGGGCTTCTAAAGGGACTGCGTCTCTTTAGCGGAGTCCAGAGGCAGCACCTCTGGCAGGGTGTGGGACGGAGTTCCGCAATCAGCCGCACACAAAGAGACCGCCCATACGGACGGTCTCTGGTAAAGGATATGAAAATGAAGAATGACTGGCTTAATCTATAGTCGCGGATCTGTCTGTTCTGTCAGGTCTTTCGATCCTTTCAAATTTCTCAGCTCTCTCGTCTCTTTCGGACTCCTCAGTCTCCTCAGCCTCTTCGGTCTTCTGAGCCTTGGGTTCTGACTTGCCGAGTGTGAGCTTTACAGACTGCTCCTCGCCGTTTCTTACGAAGGTGATCTCAACTACATCGCCGGGGTTGTGCTTGTTCTTCTCATTTGTGAGCTCATCGGGAGTCTTGACTGTTGTTCCGTCGATGGCTGTGATGATGTCGCCCTTCTTGAGACCGGCCTTCTCAGCAGCACCGCCTTCGTTTGCTTCGATAACATATACGCCTACGGGCATATTGTACATCTCAGCGATGTCCTCAGTTACAGGACGGCAGCTGATGCCGAGCTGAGGCTTTTCAACGTAGCCGAGCTCTACGATATCGTCAACTACCTTGGATACTATATTGGAGGGGATAGCAAATCCGATACCCTCGATGGATGCCTCGTTCATGCTGTAGGAATTGCTCATCTTGGAAGAGTTTATGCCTATTACCTGACCGTACTTGTTGATGAGCGGACCGCCGGAATTACCGGAGTTGATAGCCGCATCGGTCTGGATAAGTGTCATTGTCTTGTCGTTGATAGAGATGTTTCTGTTAAGGCCGGAAACCATGCCGCCTGTAACAGTGTTCTTGAGGTCGAAGCCGAGCGGGTTGCCGATAGCAACTACGGATTCGCCGAGTCTGAGTGAATCACTGTCGCCGAACTCAGCAGGGGTAAGATCCTTTGCATCTATCTTCAGTACGGCAAGATCACATTCAACATCGTAGCCGACGACCTCTGCATCGTACTTTGTATCGTCGCTGAGTATAACGGATACGCTTGTAGCTTCGCCTACGCTGTACTCTGTGTCATAGATTACGTGTGCGTTAGTAACGATGTAGCCGTCGTCTGTGATGACTACGCCTGTACCTGTTGCAGGAACTTCCTCAACCTGAGGGCTGCCGCTGTTTCCGCCGGAGAAGGGATCGCTTCCACCGAATATGCTGTCGAATCCGAAAAAGTATCCGCCGCTGTTACCTGTGCTTGTCTCAACTATGAACTTGGACTCGATACCGACAACAGAGGGGAGAAGCTTGTCTACTATATCCTCTGTCTCCATTGCTGTGCCGCCTGCGGGCTTGGTAGCGAAAATATTCATGGAATCAGCTTTGATGCTGCTGCCGGCTGAGGTTGTATCGCTTTCAGCGATTATGCCTGTTAAAGCTCCCTTTGTGAGAGAAGGCTCAACTGCACGGTAAGCTTCGATGGATCCGAAGGATACAAGTGCAAGTGCCATTATACCTGCCATAGCCTTGAGAGCGGTATGCTTCTTCTTAGGCTTCATATCATCAGTGCTGAAACCTGTGTAGCTCTCCGAGGTCTTATCAGTACCCTCAACTTCCTCAATATTGAATCTGTATTCGTTGTTGTACTCGTTATTCATAAGATCACTGCTCCTTTTCAGCAATTTAAAAATCATTCTTATCGGCTGAGGTCTTTTCCTCAACCTGTGATTATATTATATTTGCCGTGTGTGAAATGAATTTGCAGTAATTGTTATTTTTTGCGGAAGAGTATGTGGATGTTTTTTCACACAGATGTAAGGAATGTGACAGAATGTGAAAACTGTGTTAAAAGAGCACCACTATAAATAAGAAGCAAAGGCTGCTCAGGGCAGCCTTTGTCGGGTAATATAGGAGGCAGAAAATGCTCTGCGGAGTTTATGAAAACGTGCCGACTTTATCAGTCGATACCTGCGTCGATACGCTGTATGCTGATGGCATCAGAGCCGGAGATGCCGGGAACACCGTCGATATCGGCATTTTCAACGGCTTCGTCTGTCATGGGATACTTCTCCTGATTGGCAAGGTACTGCAGAACAGTAACAGAATCGGCTACTGTCACCTTGCCGTCGATGTTAGCGTCACCCTTTATTGAAGCACCGATCGTGACAACGGGAGCGGAGACAGTCGGAGAGGCGATAATCGGAACTGTGGTCGGTTCTATGCTGACAGTATCGCTGGGCAGCGCAATGGTGAGTATATCTTCATCTTTGAGCATCTCATTCAGCTGGGCCGGAGTTATCTCGGTAGTGAAATGAAGAGTATTCTCGTTATAGCTGTATATTGTAACGCCGTATTTCTGAGCGAACGCATTTATTGCAGCGAGGTTCTGCTCGGCGGTGTGTTCTTTGATATAGAACTGCACCATTGCAGAATGGTAGTCGTTGTACATTGCCTCATTGGACATACTGCTCTTATTCTTCTCCATTTCGGCATCGGCGTATGCTACAGCTTCATCGTAGAGACTGTCATCGGTATTCTGTGAGATCACTATCATAACGACCTTTGAAGCTTCGTCTGAATTGAGGAAAGCTCTGAGCTCATCGCAGAGTACGATAGGCTGTATCAGCTTGATCGGCTCTTCTGTTTCTGTTTCATCCGGAGTTACCGCTGTTTCCGTTTCGCCGGGAATTACCGCAATCACGACATCATCATCGAGGACTGCCTTCAGCATATCAGGCGTTACTTCTGCTGTAAGCTTCATAGCTTCAGTGTCCGTGCTGATGACATTGAATTCGTGCCTCTGTGTGAAGGTTCCCATGATCTCTTCTTTTATCTCTGCGGTATGAGAGAGTACATACTCACGGATAATGTTATTCCGGTATTCGTTGTATCTGTTCTCATCGGGTATATCCATGCCCTGCATTTCTTCATCGGCAAGAGCCGCTGCATCATTGAAGATGCTGTTGTCGGCGGACTGTGTGAGAGCAATGCAGATTCTGCGTGTACCTTCTCCGGAATCCATGAAGTCCCAGAGCTCCTGACTGCGCATTTTCGGCTGTGCAAGCTTCATGGGAGCATCGGTGCCGGCTGTGTCGGGATAGGTTTCCGAGGCGCAGGCAACAGGCTGGTCTGCTTCGGAGTCTGTCTGATCTGCTGCGTTTGCATATACGGCTGCTGCGGATGTTGCTATCATTGCTGCTGCAATTATAGCTGATAATACTTTATTGTTTTTCATAAGTATACCTCCCTGTAATTATGTCATTCTGAGCACCGCTCAGGCGCTTCTGTTATATAAATGTCGGAAAAGGCTTTAGTTTTTATCGTAAATCAAAAAAAGAAATGATCTTTGTATGAATGCACAAATGCGGGGTGTGTGAAATGTACGGAATAAACAAAGGACTGCCGGAGCAGCCCTTTGCCGGGTGGAGTTTTATGCAGAATGATCTGCGGAAGTGTTTATGTGTTATGCTCAGGCGTAGTGTGTGGGGATTTCAATGCGGTCCTGCTCTGAAAGATATTCCTTGTATTCATTGATGCCCCATTTTTCCGAGCCTGCGGGGGGATGATACTTTCCAACGGGCAGTCCTTCTATGAATACAGCTATCCTGATCTCTTTACCGCTGTCGGGCTTCAGGGCTGCACTGTTCCAGGGGCTGACACTGAGTATGTCACCGTTGAAGCATACTGCGCCGTCATTTTTCAGGAGGTAATCCTTGGAGTTTATCTGATCCTTTGTAAAGATGGAATCCCATTCAAAGAAGGAGTATTCTTCATACATCCAGTAAGCTTCTGTCTTTACCTCTATGTCATCAGGGTATTTGGGACCGTAGATTATAAGCACATCTCTCTTTCCGTTGCAGGCGCCGAGTACAGCGTCGTATTTCAGATCAGGCGCATAGATAAGGCCGTGATCGGAGAATTCGGGATCATCAGCCACAAGCAGATCGATGAACTCTTCCTCAGGGGTACGTGCAGTTATTGCGACACCTGCATCGATTTTCTGGATAGCTATTGCATCTCCGCCGGTTATGCCGGAGATACCGTCGATATCGGCGTTCCTGATGCCGTCAGCGGAAAGGGGATATTTGTCCTTATTGGCGATGTACTGGAGCACTGCAACGCAGTCTGCTACAGTTACCTTTCCGTCGCAGTTGGCATCGCCTTTTGTAAGAGAACGTCCTGCGGCTGTCGCTGCTTCTGTAGCGGTCCACGTTTTTGTTCCTTCTTCAGTCGGGCGTTCGGGCTGTTCAACTGAATAGATGGTGTATACATCCTTGTCCTTTGCAACAGCTTCTATTTCCTCACGGGTAAGGAAGGCCTTGATATAGTCGTCTTTTGAAATGAGTTTGTCGCCTTTGATGCCGTTTCTCTCACATATACCTGATATAGCCCTGCATTCGTCACGGAGTTCAAGCATATCTTCGACGCCTGATGAATAGCTGGCGGCCATATTGCCTGTGCGCATGATATCAGCGATAGTGGCGATATTGCGATATTTTATGAAAATATGTGATTTTTTTCTTTCCTGGATATATACCATGCATCCGTCAGGATTATTCGCAAGCATGGTATCGATATACGGATCAATGTATGCCGGCTCAGGTTCAGAAATGTAGTCTTCAACAATGTCCACAGTTCCGTATACATCGATCGCAAGTGCGCTTACATTCTCATCATCGGCGGCAGCTATTGCATCGCCGGAAGTGCCTTTGCAGATGATCTCTATTGTATCGCCGAGATTCCGTCCGTCATCAGCGGGATAGATGACACTGTTTTCGCCGTCCCAGGAAGACGGGAATCCGGGCGTATTATCATATATTTTATTGTCGTTCTCATCGATATAATACGGCAGCGGGGTCAGAGCATCGGCCTTGGAGAAGATCAGACCGTTCTCTGTACAGAAACTCTTTCCTTCGTTTTGGATACACTCATAGAACTTTTCCGAATAGCCTACAATATATCTGAACTGAGCATCTGTGATATCATCAAAGCCGTAACCGGGGAACCATTCGCTCAGCTTCTGTGTCATTCCTTCCGTTCTCTGCAGGAAATACGGGTCCTCGGAATCACGCATAGATCTTCCGGCCTTGTCGCATTCCTCCCTTATTTCGTCTATATTTGCAAGCTGATAGCGGACGATCAGTTTAGTCTGCGTTTTTGCTTCCTCCGGATAGTTTTTGAGCCAATAGTCGAGGCTGCACATTTGCGTGTCAGGAGTGTAATATACAAAGATCTTTTCGGGCTCGTAGACGTAGGGGGTGCCGTTCTCGTTCGTTGGCGGCTCCGTAGGGCCTGTCGGGCCGGAGTTTTCGGGAATAGTGAAATCCTCATAGTCATCGACAGGATATGTCGGTGGATAGGTCGCTTCATACGTTGTCTGTAGATTTGATACAGGCGCCGGTGCAGGAGTGATGCTTGCAGCTGATGCATAGACTGATGCAGCAGCGGATGTCAGTAGCGTGGCAGATGACAGTATTGAGATGATTGCGTTCGTTTTCATAATAATACCTCCCTGAGTATTGTTAAACATCAGAAGTGCTTCTGTAATATAAATGTCAGAATAATGGCAAGTTTTTATCGGCAGATTTCAGATTCGGCGGATTTTACAAAAATGCTCTGCCGGGATTGTAGGAGATAAACAAAGGACTGCCGGGGCAGTCCTCAGTGTTTTTATTCAGGTTTGTCACCGATACGGCGGTTGATGAATTTTGTCCTCAGCTTGGAGTACACTATCCTCTGCTCGCTGTAGAGGCCTCTGTAGCCGGAGAGCATATAGCTTACGGCGCAGGCCACTATGAAGAACGGGAGACCCTGTCCGCCGAACAGCTCTACGCTGAGTATCACGGAGGCTATGGGGCAGTTCGTCACTCCGCAGAATACAGCCGTCATACCGACTGCGGCACCCATTGATACGGGCATACCGAGAAGAGCTGACATTACGCTTCCGAAGGAGGAGCCGATAAAGAACACCGGGAATATCTCTCCGCCCTTATAGCCGGAGCAGAGCGTAACTACGGTGAACAGCAGCTTGATAGCGAAGGCGAGCGCGAAGGGGCGCTCCTCAAAGGCCCTGAGTATCATTGCGCCTCCGGTGCCGTTGTAGTTGTAGTTGCCTACTGCGAAGGTCAGTAGTATCACGATTGCTCCGCCGAGCAGCGCACGTAGGATATGGTTCTTTATCTTCCGGAAGAGCTTGAGAGTGAGACTCATCGAGGCACAGAATATAACGCTCAGCACCGCACAGAGCGCTCCGAGAACGGCTGTTTTCAGGTAGTCTGCCGGAGCAGCGGCGGGAAGCTCCACCGTCATGGTGAGGTGGGTTATGCCGAAGAGCGACGAGATATAGGTTGCGGTGAGTGCTGCTACAGTACACGGCACTATGGCGGAGTAGTAGAAAATGCCTACGCTTATTACCTCCATTGAGAACAGCGCCGCAGTCACGGGGGTACCGAACACCGCAGCGAACATGGCGCTCATGCAGCACATGGTCATGATACGGCGGTCGTCGTCGTTGAAATGCAGCTTGCGTCCGGCAAAAGAACCGAGGGCAGCGCCTATCTGGAGGGAAGCACCCTCTCGTCCGCTCGAGCCGCCGCAGAGATGAGTTGCTACAGAGGCAACGAATATACAAGCCGCATGGTTTATTCCCATGGTCTTGTTGTCACGCACGGCAAGGAGCACGAGGTTGGTACCCTTGTCGTGGCTGTAGTGCATGGCATCATAGAACACCGATATGAAGGCGCCGGCCAGCGGCAGACAGAGCAGCAGCCAGGGGTGCTTCTCACGGAGAGATTCGGCAGTGCCGGAGCAGATATGGAAAAAGGTTCCGGTAAGTCCGATGACTATACCTGCAAGAGAGCCGATAAACAGCCATTTCACGAAGCTTTTCAGCTCCGGGAGCTCCTCCCGCTTAATTTCCTTTACCGCATCATTGAACAGCTTTTTCATGTCAGTTCAGAGTAACAGGCAGGCCGTTGATCTCGATCGTGGGATCGTCGATGTCGATGAGGAGGCAGCGTCTGCCGTCAACTACGCTGGTGCGCAGCTTGTCAGCCGCAGAGGGCTTGATATTCACAGTGATGCCGGGAGCGGCGAGCACTGTCTTGTTTTCGATGAGGTTGGATACTGTGAGAGGAGTCTTGTTGCAGACCTTCTCGAATACCGGCTCTACCATATCCACACGCTCCTGCGGTACGCCGATATCGGTGAGGATATCCCTGAGCTTGATATCATCGATGACGGTGCGGTCGGTGTCGTCCTTGTTCTCCTCGGCGACCTCCTGCAGCTTCTCGTTGACGGACTTTATTACCATATAATCAAGGTCATCGCCGACAACGCCCTTGAGGATGCTCTGGAAGCTTGATTTCTCATTCTCTGCGGACATGATGAAGGTGCAGCCGAGAACGTCCTCGACTACCGACACATTCGGCTTGGAAGCGGAACGGGTGTAGTACATGACGTGGTTCACGTCGGGTGAGCGGTTGCTGAATACGGGGTAGAGGAAGCCGTCAGACGGTGCCTTGCTGATGATGAGCTCAGTATTCATCTTCTTGCTTATCTCGTTATTGAAGGAATCGAACACGAAGCCGTCGCTGCTCGTATTCACGGGGCATATCGCAGTAAGAATGTACTTGTAAAGCTCATCCTCGCCCTCGGCGTATTCGTCGTTCTTGTCCTTGCGGCGGACAGTGTATACACAGTAAGCGGTAAGCACTGCAAAGGGACCTTCGTAGGCGATGTTGTTTGCGATGTGATTGAGGA
Organism: Ruminococcus sp.; assembly: GCA_017620025.1. Taxonomy (GTDB): domain Bacteria; phylum Bacillota; class Clostridia; order Oscillospirales; family Ruminococcaceae; genus Ruminococcus. Next base: position 78,207 of record JAFZRF010000065.1, on the reverse strand, counting down.
AGTTCTCACAGACGGTCTCGTCCCTGAGTTCGGATTTCAGCAGGCTGTAGAGTATCTCCTGCGGCTTGCCCTCCTCGTAGGCTTCATTCGGGAATTCGTATTCAAGGAATGACTTTCCGACGTTAGTATTGAGCACCTTTTTCAGTGTCTCGTCGTATACGTCGTGCTCCTCGACCGGCATGGTCAGGCAGGAGTTCACGGTGTGGCAGCGCAGGTTCTTCTCGGCGTCAACGAATCCGGTGAGGACTCTCTCCATAATGAAGAATCCGCTCTTGTCGGAAAAATTCTTCTTTATCTCGGCAGTTTCTTTCTTGTTCATATCATCCTATCCTTCCGTTCAGTTTGTTATCAGAGGTTCAACAGAACCTCGGCGAGCTTTATATCCTCGGGCGTGGTTATCTTGATGTTGGTGTAGTCTCCGGTAGTCATGGCGACCTTTCCGCCGATAGCTTCAACGAGCTGGCAGTCGTCGGTGAAATCGAGACCGTGTTCAAGGGCGAAGTCGATGCCCTCGAAGTAGAGTGACCGCTTGAAGACCTGCGGGGTCTGGGTTATGTAGAGGAATTTCCTCGGCGGGGTGTCGGTGATGAGGCCGTCATTTACGGTCTTGATGGTATCCTTTACGGGTACTCCGAGAGTTGCGCCGCCGAATACGGAAGCGTCCTTTATGGTGCGCTCGATGTGCTCCGGCTTTACAAGAGGACGTGCGCCGTCATGGACTGCAACGAGCTCGGTATCCTTGGATATGCACTTTACGCCGTTTATCACGCTTGCCTGGCGGGTATCGCCGCCGGTAGTGCAGGTCTTCAGCTTGGTTATGCCTGCGGCTTCAGCCTCTGCCTGTATAGCGGGGATATCGGCCTCACGGGCAACGATGATTATCTCCTTCACGCTTTCGCACTTCTCGAAGGCCTGCATGGTAACGCCGATAACGAGCCTGTTGCCGAGGGGGAGGAGTATCTTGTTCACTCCGCCCATGCGGGTAGAGTTTCCGGCGCATACGATTATAACAGATGTAGTCATGGCTGTCTCCTGTTCAGTCCTCTGTAGGCTCGGTCGGGGCAGTCCTTATGCGGAGCTCCGGCAGCTCGTTCAGAGTGTAGTAGTAGTTGAATACTCCGTCCTTTGCGGAGAGGTCGTTCTCTCCGGTTGCGGGCGGTGCGAATATCCTGAGTGTCATATCGGCAGGACCGCTGAGCCTGCTGCCGAAGAATGCGGGCATCAGGTCGATGACCTTTGCTGTCGGTGACTTGTAGAACCAGCGTCCGTTTATCTCAAGCATGAGGTTGGAATCGTCCTTGAATACCGCTTCAAGGAAGACCGGATCGCTGTCGAGATGCACGGGTATCTCTATGCCCTCTGCGTCCTCCGAGCTGCCCCAGCGCAGTGTCACGGGGAGAGTGATCTCTCCGGTGCGTGTTACGGACGGCATGAAGCGCTCACGTCTTATGATCTCACGGAATGTCTCCATGACCGGCTGCTCCGCTCCGACGGACAGATCGTTGGGATCCTGTATCTCGAGACCGAGTCTTCCGCGGTCACGGAACTGATAGAAGCAGAGTCCGTCGAGCCAGTGGTCGGGATCATCCTCGAGCATATCGCAGAAGAGACTGAGCATATCGCACTGCTCGTAAGGGCCGGTAACATCGCCGTCTGCGTTAAGTTCACTCATCACCATGGGCTTACGTGAACCTCCGCAGAGTTCGCTGAATCTCTTCTGACTGAGCTTTGCGGCGGTGTATATCTCCTTTACGCTCCAGCGCCTGTGTGAGTGTCCGCCGGGCTCGGCAGTATCGAACGGCCAGCCCCAGTGCAGGGCGAGGTACTTGTCGACCGACCATATATCCGTATCACGGACGGCCTGTGCGAATTCCTTCTCCATTACGATCTCATCGGGCTTCGAGAGATCCTCGACTCCGCCGATGCAGAGAACGGTGCTGACGTTAGGCGCCTCCGCCTTTATCAAACGGCAGGCACGGCAGTAAAAATCGGCTACCTCCTGATACGTAGCTCTCTTGTTGAAGGAGAACCAGTTTCCGGTGGCCTCATGGTTGATACGCAGGAACACACGTCCGAACGGACGCAGGTCACGGCCTATGGCGGCGAGCATCTCATCTGTCACGGCGGGGTCTATGGTAAGTGTAAGGGTCACGTCCTGACCGTGGCGGCGTATATCACGCATGGATATGAACGGCTCTGAGTCCGTATTTCCTCCTATGCCGCCGAGGTAGGGGAAGTAGTCGTCGTAGGGATAGCCCCATGGTTCGTTGACGTCAGCGTCCTTCATTGCCTCGGATATGCGTGCAGGCCAGTGCTCGTCAAAGGGGTAGTAGCAGTACATCAGGGATATGCTCCTCATCGGTCTGCCGAGGCGGCTGAGTATATAGTCCTGTCCGACGTACTCGCCCCTTTCGCTGCCGTCGCCGAGGTCGGCAGCGCATACAGCCTTTCCCATGATGATGCTGTAGATATTGCTCATGGATATCTCCTTTCGGTATGATGTCTGTCCTTATTATTATAATATGACTGGCATGGGATGTCAACTTAGCGGGAGGAAAAATCAGCTGTTAAAATGTTGAATTATCGGAGGGCGGCAGGGGAGAGGAGGCACCGAAGTGAGGTCTTTATCGATATACTTACGATGAATTTTCTGCATTTTTATACACATCGGACACAAATCCGACGATAGTCTGCGGAATTCATCATTCTGTAATATTTTGCCGGAAATCTATTGACACGGAACATGAAAAAGTGTATAATATAAGTGTTGTATTAATTTGCAGAAATATTACTTACTGGCAGTAATGCAGCATATTAATTAATTTATTTTTCTCAGGCCCGAAAAAGAGATCAGAAGCCTGATATATAGTGTGACGGATAAATTACCGGACAGTCATGTACCGGATATACGGGCGGAAAGTCAGCCATTCCCCACGGCGGAAGCCGTTGGTTCACTGAGCCCTGTAAATATGACCATCTCGGCATACAATGTAAAAGTAAAAAATTAAATATTTGCGGCAGTTACCGCCTTTTTAGTAATAGTTTGATAATACAAACTAATTTAATAGGAAAAGGAGGTAATGCACTGATGATCTTTATTGGAATCCTTATAGGTCTCGTTATTGGCGCTGTTGCTGCTTTTGTCATCTATACCAAGTCGAAGGATACGTATTATACAAAGGGTGTGATCGACGGTGTTGAAAAGCGCAAGCGTGATGCCGAGGCAATAACCGGTTCTGCAGAGGAACAGGCAAAGCGTATCGTAGAGGACGCTGAGAAGGACGCAGATAACAAGAAAAAGAGCGCCCTTATCGAAGCAAAGGATGAGATCCATAAGCTTCGCACCGAGGCGGACAAGGAGATCAAGGATCGCAGAGCAGAGCTGTCACGTCAGGAAAGACGTATGCAGCAGAAGGAGGAGAATCTCGACAAGAAGACTGACAACCTTGAAAAGAAGGAGGACTCTCTCAATCAGAAGATAAAGTCCGCCGATGAAAAACTCAAGGAGGCTGAGCAGATCAAGAAGAGCCAGCTTGACGTCCTCGAGAGGATCTCTGAATTCACACGTGACCAGGCAAAGGAATACATAATCTCAAAGCTGGAGGACGACCTCGTTCATGAGAAGGCCGTAAAGATCCAGACCTATGAGCAGCAGCTCAAGGATGAGTGTAATGAAAAGGCAAGGAGCTATATCTCACTCGCTATCGCAAAGGTAGCGGCAGATCAGGTCTCCGAAGCCGCTGTATCGGTCGTACCGCTGCCCAACGATGAGATGAAGGGCAGGATCATCGGACGTGAGGGACGCAACATCCGCACGCTCGAAACTCTTACCGGAGTTGATCTTATCATAGATGATACTCCGGAGGCTATCACACTTTCATGTTTTGACCAGATCCGCCGTGAGGTTGCAAGGATCGCTCTTGAGAAGCTTATCGCTGACGGACGTATCCACCCCACACGCATCGAGGAAATGGTAGACAAGGCTAAGCGCGAGGTCGAGTACCGCATCAAGCAGGAGGGTGAGAGAGCCGTTATCGAGACCAATGTTCACGGTCTCAACCACGAGCTTATCAAGCTCCTCGGACGTCTGAAGTTCCGTACGAGCTACAGACAGAACGTCCTCGATCATTCTATCGAGGTATCAAAGCTCTGCGGTGTACTTGCTTCAGAGCTGGGCGTTGACGCTAATATCGCAAGACGTGCCGGACTTCTCCACGATATCGGTAAGGCTCTTACCTCCGAGATCGAGGGCTCACACGTTCAGATAGGCGTTGATGTATGTAAGAAGTACAACGAAAGTCCTGTTATTATCCACGCTGTTGAGGCTCACCATAATGATGTCGAGCCGAGAACTGTTATCGCCTGCATCGTTCAGGCGGCCGACGCTATCTCCGCTGCAAGACCTGCCGCAAGAAGTGAAAACTACGAAAGCTACATCAAGCGTCTTCAGAAGCTTGAAGAGATCTGCAAGTCTTACGACGGCGTTGAGAAGTGCTTTGCCGTACAGGCAGGACGTGAAGTCAGGATCATGGTTATGCCTGAGATCATCAACGATGAGAAGATGGTCATTGTGGCACGCCAGATCGCTCAGCAGATCGAGACTGAAATGGATTATCCCGGACAGATCAAGGTCAATCTCATTCGTGAGAGCAGAGTATCTGACTACGCAAAATAAGCGATCATGCGGACGGTATCCCCGTCCGCCTTTTTTTGTGAAGAAGGGGTTGATTGGATGAAAACCATGAAACTGGCGGCTGCTGCACTGGCGGCTGTCATGATCTTGGGTGCTGCTCCCACGGTCGAAGCCGCTGATGGCTGGGAATGGCATAATATAGGCTGCATGGGCGACCTTGACGGTGACAGGCAGCTTACACAGAAAGATCTCGGGCTTATGGAGGCGCATCTGCTCGGAAAGGAACAGCTGACACTGCGCAATGCCTACAAGACCGAAGGAAGCTTTATCGGTATCAACGGAGCGGACGGATTTGAGTCGGGTGATTACCTTATCACTGCCGATGTCAATCAGGACGGCGCTATAGATACCTACGATCTGGTGCTGATGCGGCAGCAGATCGTTGACAACTCACCGCTTATCGTATGGAAGTGGCAGTATTCCGAGAGAGAGAAACCGGATATACAGACACCGGAGAATTTCATACATCCGTCGGTATACGAGCTCTACGGCTCGATGCCTTCGCAGAATTCCGGAAGGCTGCTTATATTCTACGTTGATTTCCCTGACTGCAAGTACACCTACGCTCCCACAGAGGAGGAACTGGACGACATAGCATTCGGCGATAAGGACATGATGAATGTGAATTATCCGTTTGAATCCATCAGGGCGTTCATGAAGCGCTCCTCCGAGAACGTAATGGATCTTACCGGACGCTCCTACCGCTACACGACAGAACATGAGAAATCATACTATGAAGGCGATAAATGGCATATTAAGCTGATAGATGAAATTGTCGCTTCGTTCAGGAACAGAATAGACTTCTCAGCCTTTGACGGCAATAACGACAAGACTGTGGATTCGATACTCATATCAGTTCCCAGTGCCGCCGGCGACGATGACTGGTGGCCGAAGGCAGGTATCTACGGCGGACAGGATGACAGGATCGATGACGAGATGTATCTCGGACATATAATCGTCGGCAATTCTGAAGTGGACTCCGCGACAGACCATTCCGACTTCGTGAGCAGCTACTGCCACGAGCTCGGACATTGTATGGGACTTCCGGATTACTACACCTACAGAAAGAATGCGCTCGGTGATTATCAGGGTATGCACGGTTCCGCAGGCTTTGAGCTGATGGACGATGCGAACTGCGATTTCGGAGCACTCTCAAAGCTGCTGCTCGGCTGGTACTATGACTGGGATGTTTACGTATGGGATCCGAGTGACGGTGAACATGATATACCGCTCTTCAATGCACAGGCCGAAAGAGGCAACTGCATCATAATCCCCGGAAAGGATTTCGATGATAAGAATTACCGCAGCGAGTTCTTCATAATAGAGTATACCACACTGAAGGGCAACAACACCGCTCTGAAGAAACAGTGGTGGCGCAGTACGGGAGAGGGCATCCGCATCTACCATGCGAGTGCGGAACTCAATGACAGCGTCAAGTACAGGTCCTGGAGGTATGCCAGCGGCAATGACTACGAAACTGACTATGATGAGGGCAGACGTTTTATAAGACTCGTCGGGGAGGGTACCGACAAGACGGATAACCTCTTCCATGACGGAGACGTAATTGATTCTTCGACCCCGGGATTCGGCTGGTATGATCCCGAAGGCAAGCCTGTTCTGCCGGTGGGAGTAAAGATCACGATACAGGCTGACGAGGGCTCATATTTACTGAATATTGAAAAAGAATAAAATATACGAAAGGAACGATCATGGCTAAACAGTTATTCAATTCATCCGAAAAATCAAACTTCATTCTCAACCTCACTGAGGAGAAATTCTCGAAAATGGCAGCAAGGGGCCTTCTTGCAGCCTGCTTCATGACTTCGCTTTTTACGATAGTGCCGGAATGTACTGACAGCGGCTTCTATACGATAGTATCAGGAGGCCTTGTAATAGCAGGTGTTTACTGCATGATCATGGCACTCATTGCCCTTATCAAGGGGTATGTTGAGAAGAGAGTCCTGTTCCCGGTCATATCCTTCGGTGTTATGGTTGTATGGGGTATAGTATCGCTTATCAATTCCTATGATACCATGGTATCCCTTTACGGCTTTTCCGGCAGAGGAGAGGGACTGCTTGCCATTCTGTTCTACTGCTGTATCTTCATAACAGGTATTTCCATCAGGAGAGAGAAGGCGCTGTTTACTCTTATCACAGGCATCATAGGCGCAGGCGTTCTCAATTCGGTATGGGGACTTATCCAGGTATTCACAGGCAAGCTCAGCAACTACAAGTATATTGCACTTGAGATCGAGGCCCGTGCGGCATCAGGACTTTCACAGTCTCCACTCTTCCTTGCGATGTTCCTCAGCCTTTCTCTCACAGCTGCACTTCTGGGCGCAGTGCTGTTTGAGTCAAAGAAGAAGCGTACGCTTTCGGTTGTATCAGCCTGTCTCATTTCACTGACAATGGTGTTCACCTACTCACTCATCGGCTGGTGCGGTCTCGGATTTGCAGTGCTTGCAGCAGCAGTTACGGTATTCGCATCAAAAGCTCCGAAGTCACGTCTTTCTGTGCTCCTTGCAGCAGCAGTACCCGCTGCTCTCGGCGTAGTGCTCGTACAGGCAGGACTTATCGGCAATATCGGCGGCTACAGACTGTATGACGGAAGGATACTCTGGTGGGCTGATTCCTACTACCGTCTTTCCTCAAGCGGCGAGCCGGATACTTCAGTAGTTGATCTTGATGATACCTACGATGTGTATTACACTCTCAACTCAAAGACCATGAACATCATCTCCAATTTCCCGCTTACAGGCACAGGCCCCGAGCAGCTTGTATATCCGCAGATCTATAATGATTCTGCTGCACAGGGAGTGGATACGGATGATCTCAGGAACATCATCATAAACAACAGGGGAACCTTTGACAAGACCTATAACGAGTACCTCTATTCCGCAGCCACAAAGGGAATCCCTTCGGCAATAGCGCTCGGTCTCGTTCTCCTGTCGGCGCTGATACTCGGCTACCGCAATATGAAGAGGAAGAATTCGGCAACAGGTCCGATACTCTTTGCTCTTACGCTCTGCGGAACTCTGCTCTTCCTCATCGGATGCAGCAACACTGCATTTTCTCCCGTATTCTGGGCGGCAGCAGGCGCAGGCTGCGTCGAGCTTAACCGCAAGGAGCCTAAGGCTGAGAAAAAGGAAGTCAAGACAGTGAAGAAAGATGCAAAGACAGAAAAGAAAGAAGTAAAGACAGAAAAGAAAGAAGTTAAGCCGAAGAAGAAGTCAAAGAAATCCAAAAAGTAATAACAGAGCCCCGGAGCGCTTGATACGAAGCACTCCGGGGCTTGCTTTATAGTTTGCAGATCACAATGTATTCCTCATCGTTCTCGCCGACGATCTCAAAGCCGGTCTTTTTGTACATCCTTACGGCGTAGTTCGCCTTCTGTACAGCAAGGGAGGCCTGTCTGTATCCCTCTCGTTTAAGCAGAGCGAGCATCTCCGTCATCAGGGCTGTACCGATGCCGTTTCCCCGGTAGTCCTTGTACAGTGATATTGCAAAAGAAGGTGTCTTGTCATCGACATGGCCGTAATCGTTCATGATACGTACCCATACCGCGCCGACGACCTTTCCTGCTGTTTCGGCGACAAGGCAGTGATCGTCCTTTTCTGTACCGAAATCCTTTATGTAGAGCTGAAGCTCGGGCAGGAGCAGTATATCCCTCGGGGGCGGGTCAACTCCGTCCGGTATGAATATTGCTTCGTATAGAAAATCCTCAAGCAGCGGGTATTCGTCCGCCCGCATCGGTCTTATGGTGTAGTCCATGGCAGTCTCCTTTCGTACCATAATTATACACCAGTGGGGAGGCGGGTGTCAATGACTGATATGTAAGGTGCTATTTCAATCAGTCTGGGATTCTAAAGGGACTGCGTCCCTTTAGCGGAGTCCAGAGGCAGAGCCTCTGGTGGGGGCGGGGCAAAGCCCCGCATTTTTCCGCAGGGCGCTTCGCAAGGGGTGAATTCCAAAACAGTCCGGGGGACTGTTTTGGAAGAGGGGACGCCTTGCAAGTGAAGGCGTCCCCTTATAAGCTGTGAGTTATTTACTGACTGCGGGGCGATGTCTGCATCGCCCCCTTGAAGAAGATCAGGTAATAAGAGTGCCGCTGATGATAAGAGTGCTTGTGCCGGGACGGACGCTCCATGCTCCTGTATTCGGATCCTGTGAGTAGTCCGCAGAAGGCACCGTTATCTGACCGGGTGCGGAGGTGAATATTCCCTCTGCCATGCAGTAGCTGTAGCCTGTGCCTTCCTGTATCGGAACGCCGTTGAAGGTGACCTCGCTGATGCTCAGCACCGGATCGAAGACGTCACGGAACTCGGCGGTATCGGGTGCCGTGACAGGATCACTGCCGTAGTTCTGTATGATGAAGGTGTAGGTCACCTCGCCGTTGCCTGAGACAGCGGAGGGAGTGAGTGACTTGCTTATCGCAAGGTCGGGAGTACCGTCATACCTCACCTCTGCGGAGTCGGAGAGCGGCTCGGGGAGCCTTGTTCCGGTGAGTGAAGCGGTGTTGACTATTTCTGCATCGCTGCCGAGAGGTGCAAAGGTGTTTGTGCGGGCGGTGTAGATTATAACTGCGCTGCCCTCTGCCGGTACCGTAAGGCCGGAGAATACCAGTGCAGCTCCGTTATAGGCTGTCTGTACGGGCTGCTGAATGCCGTTGACATAGAGATCGGCAGAGCCCTCGTCGTAGACAAGGGGAGTAAGCGTTACGGGAGCGGAATCAGTTTCCTCTCCGCCGGGAGAGAAGCTGTAGCTGCCGAGGTCATCGGTCACGGTGAGACCGGTATAGTCTTCCGAGCCGGTATTGACTATGCTGATGGTATAGACGATGGTGCTGCCGCCGGTATAGCTTTCGGTGACAGCTGTATTTCTTAGCGAGAGAACTTCGATTATCTCGCCTGTGATGATATTTGAACCGGTGACGTTTCCGTTATAGGAGATCGTCGCCTGATTATAGAATACTGCCATGATATAACCTCCTCCGGACGGTTATGCCGTCCTGTCATATTGTATTCCGGAGGGCTGCAGAGCGTGAAAAAAGCGGACGCTTTGAAACGTCCGCTTTGCTGTTTTATCTCCAGAATTCAAAGAGTCTTCCGAATGTCAGTACATTTGAATACCATTCAGTTGAGAAGTTTGTATCCGGTGAGGAGTAGGTGTAGATCTGTACGAAGTTCATAATCAGTGAAACGATGCCGGCGATTATCATGAGGGTGTTGATATGACGCTGGGTATTCTCCTTGCAGCGTGACCAGAGGACAAACATGATGATCAGTGATCCGAGTATCATTTCCCATGCGAAGTCGCAGCAGTAGCGTGTGCAGTAGCCGCTCTCCCATATGGAGAAGATGATGATGAACGGACATACTATGCAGACTGCGGCGAGGAGTATCGAATAGAGCTTCTTGTTTTTGTTGTCAGATACTCTGTAGGCACGGCAGGTATGAGCATAGGCTGTGAGCGGGAGTGCTCTCCAGAGAAGACCGAGAGCAGCGCCGGTAGCTATGAAGTAGTAGCCGTTTGCGTTGAAGGTCTTTGCACCGCCTGCGAGCATGAAGGGGAAGTGTTCGCTGAACTCGGGGTAGCAGAGAATGTAGCTGTAGATACCGAGGAGAGCAAAGTGGGTGTGATACTGTGCGTTGATGAAGTCGTTGATGGTCAGTGAGTACTGTATGCCGAAGTCAAGCGGATTGCCGAAGCGCACCCAGTTGTACCATACCTGTATCGAGCCGATGAGTACGAAGGGGAGGATAGCACAGAGGAAGTAGGGAACATAGCCCTTTCCGGAAGCCTTTTCTTTCTTCTCATCCTTCTTGTCCTTTGCTGCCTTTTTGGGAGCACTGCCCTTTTCACCTCTGAGCTTGCGGAAGCCTGCGTATATGAACAGCAGGGCAGCCACGCAGTATACCGCAAGAGTGGGTCGGCAGAGAACTGCCATACTCAGGCAGGAGGTGGAGAGTGCAAGGCGGATTTTGCTTATCTTGCCGTCGCCTATGACATTCGAACTTACCATGAAGTAAGCGCCGGCGACAGTCCAGAAGAAACCGGAGGCCTGTGCTATCTCATAGAAGTTTGCGTAGTAGTAGTTGAAGAAGATGCCGCTGGACATCTGTACTATCGCAAATCCGATCAGTACCAGCGAGGCGTTTATCTTTGTGAAGAACTTGTCTGCAAAGGAGAGGTACATCAGCGTGAGGAAGATTATACCGAATACGCCGTACAGCCATACCGCCCAGCTTGACGGGAAGTAATAGCCGGTTATCTTATGGTAGGGAAGGAACAGAGTGAGTACAGGGGCTATGCCGTAGTAGGAGTAATACTTACCTTCAAAGAGAAGGTGATCCCACGGATAAGAGCCTATCTCGTCAGTACGCTGGCTCCAGTCATAGGGATTGTCAAGAGCGGTGAGCTTTGTGTTTATCGGTGTGTTAAGGTCTACACGTCCGGCCTCGAAAGCATCAACTATCTCCTGAGAGATCTGGTTGCCGTAGGATGACTTCAGATCCTTTGCTATGCTGTGGTTCGGATCCCTGTAGCGTGACATATTGGTCAGGAAGAGCGAGAGAATGATAAGACAGCCTGTAAAGCCCCATGCGATGGCTTTAACAGACTTCTTCCTGAGCTCATACTTTCTCCTGAGCAGCTTGTCCGAGCTGAGCGCATATATGAAGAAGCAGCCGAGGAACATGATAAGGAAACGTATCAGGGAGAAATGAATGCCGATAGGCTTATTTATGATGATATCACCGAGCTCGATCCTTTCGCCGGAGTCTGCGCTGAATGATATCCTCAGAGCTGATACATCACCGGAGAAGTTACAGGGAATGGTCATCGAGCGTTCATTGCCCGTGATGATATCGGCGGATGCCACACCGTAACGGTATGAGCCTGACTGAGTTGCATCCTTTATATCGATACTGACGTGTACGAAGCTTTTTTTGTCTGAAGTGAACGGCAGGGTCAGAGTTCCGACAGGAACACCGGGTCCGTTGTATTCTATCACGCAGCTTCCGGCATCGTAATTCATAGAAGCACCGGAAGACGAGGAGACTATATTCTCTGTATATGCAGAGCTTATGCTGAGTGTTTTCTGCGGATAATCCCCGAGCAGATGCAGAGAGTTCATGTTGAACAAGCCGAACTCCACCAGCAGCACGCCGAGGCAGGAGCGTATCAGAAAGGCGGCGATATCCGTCCGGTCACCGAAGCGCTTTCGGAACTTCTCCTTCTTTTCCATTCCCCGTGACATCCAGAGAAGGAATACAAGAGTAAGTACTATTAGTATATACAGGATCGTCATTGTCAGATCTCCTTTCGGTATTCGGTATGAGCCGATATATTGTTGATGCTATCACAAATTGGTGATACTGAGGTGACACAGAAGTGACGAAATTGTGAAAGAGAAGCAGAAAAGCCCGCAGTTTAAGCCTGCGGGCTCTGTTGTATTATTCAAATCTGTTCAGCACGGGCTGAGGCATCTCTATCTCAGAGTTGTATACTACATCGGTGAGTTCGTAGTACAGTGTCCTCTGTGAGCCGACATATATCGTATACAGCAGCGGTGTGCCGTATCTGTCGATCTTCAGCTTTACCTCATTGCGCTTTCCGACATCGTCGTTATAGCTTGCGCTGTAGGAAAGGATATCACCCTCCCATACTGCTTCTGTGCTGATATCGGAGTTGTAGCCGCCATAGATATTGCCGAGAGTCTGGCATATATGACTGCAGATATTCTTGTATTCAAGCGTAGGGGGATTGTAGAAGCGGCTTCCGTTGGTATGTGAAGTGAAGCCTGTCTTGTCCTGATGGACATCCCAGTTGCTTGACAATTTGTTTATCCGGTTGGCAGAGGTGTGCTCGGTATAATCGAACTGACAGTCCTGATGAGCCCAGTCGTCATCAAGTATGGTAGTTACGAGCTCGCCTGTGTATCCGGTATTGGGATCGTTTATATAGATGTATTCATCGTCGAACATTACGCTGTCGACAGCGGTGTTGTCCCGGTAGAGCATTTTTCCGCTGCCGGTGATATTAAACAGAGTCATCGGATCTATGCTGAGATCAACGGATATACCGGCGGACATGGTGTAATACTGCTTCTCCGGCTTTATTATGGCAAGCTCGGCGACAGCACTGGCATCTTTGCTGATACAGTTCGTGAGGATATTCATAACCTTGTCCCAGTCTCCGAATGTCACCTTCATCAGCTTGAGAGAGCTTGTGTCCATTATATAGCCTTCGGGATATATATTCAGGCTGCCGATCTTATAGTATTCAGAATCCGGCTGATAATCCGTATCAGTGTTGTCCCATACAAAGCTGCATTTCTGTACAGCCTCCTTGAGTTCGGGCAGATCATCGACGGTGAATCTGACGGCACTGCCACCCTGTATTGAGCCGTAGCCGATAAAGACTGCATTTGTGCTTTCTCCGTCAAGGGCTTTTTTTGCAACTTCAAGGCCTGATACCTCTCCCTTATTCGGATTCGAGCTTGCGGCGTCCTTCATCGCTTTTCCGCCGGTGTTCAGGCCTGCTTCAAGTGCCTGAACCTCTTCGGCAACGCTCTCGTCAGCGTGAAGCTGCTCCCGGAGTATGTTCACGACCTTATCCCAGTCGCCCTCTGCCACACGCATAAGACGTGAGTCGCTTGAGAAGACCTGCTGAATATATCCGTCGGTATATATTTCCAGACTGCCTACCATGAATTCTTCCATGCGCGGATCACTGAACCTGCTTTCATTGCTCCATACAAAGCTGCATTCCGATACAGCGTCCAGTACAGCCTGCACGTCGGTCATGTTGAATGTGACAGCCTTGTCCTCGTTTGCAGGAGCGGCTGGAACATAGACAGCCTCTTTCCAGCTCGTATCAAAACCGTCAGTCAGACTGCTTCCGGGGATCAGTTTTTCCCGGGCGTAGGTTGTGCCATTAGTCGGATCCTCTGTTGGTTCGCTTGTCGGCTCTGTGAATTCCGTACCGGGATAGATATCATCCGGCGGCATATTCTTTATCCTGTATAACAGTGCGCCTGCCGATGCGATGAGTACAAAAGCGGCGGCCATAGCAGCATATTTTCCGAAGCTGCGGCCGGAGGAGCGCTCAAAGCTGTCGTCGCTGTCGGAATATACTTCCTCGGGCGGAGCGGAAAGCTGTTTCTCCATGCTCTTTCTGAAGCTCTCAGTGCAGCTTATCTTGTCAAGGGTGTTTTTGTAATCTCTGCTCTTCATACCGTTCCCTCCTCTTCAAGCTCGATGCGGAGCTTTTCTCTTCCGCGCCGGAGCAGTGATGAGACCGTGTTCTCGCTCTTGCCGAGCATATCTCCTATCTCACGGGCTTTGTAGCCTTCGTAATAGTAGAGGTATATCACGGTTGCATATTTCTCCGGCAGTTTTGCAATTGCGCTTCTTATCCCGTTTTCGGCTTCGCTGAATACCGGGCTGCCCGGCATCTCGGGAAGCTCCTCGAGAGAGCCTGTACGGCTCACACGGAAGCTCTTTCTGTAGTTGAGGCATCTGTTCATCGCACACCGGAGCAGCCATGCACGGAGATGATCGTCATCCCGGAATGTCTGCGGGTGTGAGTGCAGAGTGAGAAAGACTTCCTGTGTTATATCCTCGGCCTCTGCATAGCTTCCGCATCCGGCATAGGCTGCACGGAGCACATCGTCACCGAATCTGCGGAAGGCGTATAGTGCTGTATTGTCTTTGCTGTCCATGGCGTTACCCCCTTTCACTATATAAACAACTGTCACGGCGCTTTCCGTGCGAATTATGGTTAACTAAGGCTAACTCCTTGCTATACGGCATACCTTATGGTATAATACATAGCAGGGAGTGATGAATTATGGAGCTTACAAGGCTCGAAAGGAACCTTACGGATAATATACACGAGGCGCAGCTGAAGCTCGGCTATGACGGCCGGCCGATGAGCCTCAATTATACCCTTGCCTCGCTCGTACACCTATGCGGCGAGCCGTGGAGCGATGAGATATGGGAGAGCTTCCGCAGTGCGGTGCAGCCCCGTCTCGGAGAGCTTGCCATACGTCCGGTCAGCGGAGGTTACTGCATCACGGTGCCGGCTGAGGGCACGGCATACGTACACGATAACGCACCGGCAGAAGGGGATTTCATCTCGGAGCTGATAGAGAAGGTGCGTTCACACGGCATATCTGCCGCAGATGTCATTGCGCTCTTCCGGAAGTATTCCGACCGGGTGGAGGTGCGTGAGCTGAGCGGCGAAGAGGCTGATTATGCGGTATGGTTCGCAGACGGCGAACCGGACGGTTATGTATACTGTCTTACTGAAGAGCCGTGCATGGGCGGCGGCTGTCATGTGACATATCACCGTTTCATACCGGAGGATTATGAAGATCTCGGGCTTGAATAGGACAAAAGCGGACACTAAGCGGTGCCCGCTTATTTTGTAAATAGAGCCGAATTACAGCTTGGGATTCTAAAAGGGCTGTAAAAACAGCCCCTTCATTTTATCAATAATCCATTGTATTTTCAGGGGACGCCTTCACTTGCAAGGCGTCCCCTCTTCCAAAACAGTCCCCCGGACTGTTTTGGAATTCACCCCTTGCGAAGCGCCCTGCGGAAATATGCGGGGCGTTGCCCCACACCCCGCCAGAGGCTCTGCCTCTGGACTCCGCTAAAGGGGCGCAGCCCCTTTAGAATCCCAAACAGGTTTTATTCAAGCTTTGTGAAGCGTCTTACATCGCCGGCCATACCGGTGAACATTTCCTTCGGGCGTGCCCATACCTGACCGTCCTTTACTGAGCGGTAGATAACAAGCTCCTCGCCTGTTTCGCTGTGGCGTGCAACGGCAACAAGCTCATACTCATTGCCCTTGAAGTGGCGATAGCGTGCTCCCTCAACGAGAGGTGTCTCGTCCGGCTCGTTCTTTACCTCAGCAGGTGCTGGCTCTTCATCTGCCATACTCTCAGCGACCTCGCTGACAAGTATCATGGAGGTGAACGGCGGAACTTCAAGGCTGATATTTCCGCCGGCGTTATAGCTGTTTCCTGTGAGCACGTCTGTCAGCTTTTCAGCGCCGCAGCCGAAATTGAAGGTATAGCTGTAGTCGCCGAGGTTGAGTGCTACATATATAGTCTGCTCGCCGAGTGTCTTTCTGAAGAGGAGCTGCTGATTGGTGATCTGCTCTCTTTCGTAGATGCCGTTGCGGAGTGCGGGATAAGCTCTGTAGGCCTGTCCGAGCTTTACGATATGGCGGTAAAGGCCTGTGTTCTCCTGCTCCATATCAGTGAGATGGAGACAGGGGCGGAGTCCGTCGTCCGAGCCGTTTTCCTTGCGTCCCTGTATGCCGTACTCACTGCCGTAGTATATCGAGGGTATACCGGGCATAGCATACATCAGGGTATATATCAGCGGGAGGTAAGCGGGATTGTTTACCGTGCTCGCAAGACGGTTGACGTCGTGGTTGTCAACGAAGTTGTAAAGGTCGATATTTCTGTAGATACCGCCGTTCATGCCGGACTGGCGGTTGATGGAATAGTCTATCTCAAAGTAGTTCTTGTCGTTGTGTGAGGAGTAAAGACCCTTATAGCATTCGTAGTTGGTCACGCTGTCGAGCATATCCGGATTTGCCCAGCGGTTGTAGTCGCCGTGGATTATCTCGCCCATGAGCCAGAAATCCGGTCTCTTGCCCTTGCAGAAGCTGCGTATCCTGCGGAAGAAATCAAAGTCGATGCAGTCGGCGGCGTCGAAGCGTATGCCGTCTATTTTGAACTCCTCTATCCAGTAGTTCACAGCATCTATGAGATGGTCGCATACCCCTACGTTGCGGAGGTTGAGCTTTACGAGGTTGTAATGTCCGTTCCATCCCTCATACCAGAAGGGGTCGCCGCAGGGCGAAGGTCCGCCGAAGTTGAGGTTCTGGAACCAGTCGCAGTAGCCGCTTGCCTGTCCCTTCTCCTGTATATCCACGAACTGCGGGAACTTCCTGCCGACGTGGTTGAACACGCCGTCGAGTATTACACGGATGCCTGCTTCGTGGAGCTTGTCGCAGATATTCCTGAAGGAGTTGTTGTCGCCGAGGCGGCGGTCTATCTTCTTGTAGTCGGTTGTATCATAGCCGTGCTCGACAGACTCGAACACCGGGCCGAAGTATACGGCGTCAACGTTCATCTCTCTGAGGTGCGGTATCCAGTCGATGACCTTGTCAAGGCGGTATACGACCTCTCCGCCGTCATTGAATTTCGGTGCACCGCAGAATCCGAGCGGGTAGATATGGTATATAATGGCGTCATCGTACCAGTTCATATTTTACTTCTCCTTTATGGTCATTTCTCGCTGCCTTCAAGGAAGTAAGCTGCTTCCATATCTGCAACGTTGAGCGCAAGCGCAAGGGGGTACATCTCCAGAGCCTTGCCGATGATATTCTTGTCCTCCGTACCGGAGAAGCCCATGTGGTAGCGTATCGCAAAGGCCTCGTCACGGGTGAGCCTGTCTTCGCCGTAGAGGAATCCGGAGATTATGTAAACCGATTTCTCACCATGGCCGTAGGGGAGGGTATCGTTGATGGTATAGAACGGCACCTTTTCCCACTGTCCGGTGGAATCGTTCTTCTTGTTCCTCATCTCAGTGGTATAGAAATTGATCTTGCATACATCGTGGAGGAGCGCAACTATAGCGATAGTCTCCTCGGAGAAATCCATGCCGTAGAGCTCCTTTGTGCGCGGACGTGAGAGGTAGTCCTTCAGGCAGTGGTATACGTTTACGCTGTGCTCGACAAGGCCTCCCTCGTGTGCGCCGTGGTAGCGGGTAGAGCTCGGAGCGGTGAAGAAATCGCTCTTCTTGAGGTATTCGAGCAGCTTGTCGGCACCCTTGCGTTTTATGTTCTCGGTGTAGATCTGTATAAATTCATCCTTTGCTGTCATGATCATTCTCCTTTCTTCAGATGCTTATACAGATATTATACCACGAAAACGGGGATTAATCAATAGGCGGGGGAAGCCATTAGCCGTTAGCCTTTAGCCGTTAGCTTATGATTGCGCCGGAGGCACAACGCGGTTATTCTTTCTTATTTTGCGAGCACTTCCCTTGTCTCACATATATCCCCGCTGAGGGTATACTTCACGGTCACTGTGTCTCCGTTTATCACCGGTATTTCGCGGCTGAGTATCTCCGTGTCTCCGGAGAGGAAATTCTTCTCATAAATGAATATCTTCTGCATAAGTATGTCCTGCTGTTCCTCCGGAGTGTACCTGCGGGCGGTCAGGGTTGTCTCGGTGCGGCGCTCGGTGATGATGCCCACGGGCAGCGCCCTTCCGGAGACGGTTAGCATATCCTCGGCGGTCTCCGCGGTGCAGCTTTCAAAGTCCTCCGGCTTCGGTGAGAGGGGTATCTCCAGCCCGAAGAGCCGCAGCTTTTTCCTTGTGCTCTCCCGTCCGGTCGGCAGCCATTCCGCCGTCTCCTCAGGAGCGGTAAAGGTAACGTTCTCGCTGTAGGTGCCTGTTATACTGCCCATGGCGTGATACAGGGAGGTATGCCCGGCCTCATCGGTCACGACACCGGAGATGAGCAGAGCACCCTCCGGCACATAGTCTCCGGCAATGTGCATCTGCTTTCCGCTGAGTACGGATACCGAGCTGAGCCTTGCGCTGTGTGCGGCAACAACATTGCAGGGGATTCGGTCAAGCACCATATCCGGCTTTTCCACCATCTCCGTCACCTCCACCACGATGCGGCTGCCTGTGCGGTGTATTCCCACCCATGAGATGCCCTCCACGTTGAGCTGAAGCAGATTCTCACAGTGTACGAAGTCTATCCCGCGGATAAGAGCGCCCCGCCTTACCCCTGTTTCTTCAAGGGCGGCGAGTATAGTTCCGTCGCTGATGCGCTTGTTTCCTTCTATCTCGATCTCCGTTATCACAGAGAAGCAGCAGAGTACAGCCGCTGCTGCAATAATCGCTCCGGCAAGCAGTCCGATACGCTTTTTCCGGCGCCTGAGCCATGAGGAGAGAGTAGCCCGTTCGGTGCATTTCAGCTCTATGCGGTATTCCTCCGCAAGAGTGCGGAAGACTTCGAGATCTCTGCGGTCTATCTCACCCGAGAGCCTGCCGCTGCTGATATACTGTCCGGTGCAGCGCATACCACGGCTGTGTGCGGCATTAATGAAGCGGTATAGTTCTCTGCCCTCAGCCTCTATCCTCACGCAGCCTCTCAGCAGCTCCCTCATGCCTTATCCCTCCCTCCGTCAGTTCTATCTGAGCGATCCTGCCGCGTATGATAAGCCCTCCGGTTGCGTAGTCGTAGGCACGCAGGTCGCTGCCCCATATCTGTATGCACAGCCCTCCGGCTATCAGCCGCATGAAGACCTCGTTGTATTCCTCTATCCGTGAGCAGTTCTCAATAAACATCTCACGGTTGCCCTCAAGATGCAGGCCTGAGTCGAGGTAGAGCACCTGCCGGGCACGGCTTACGAAATTATCAAGCATCATATCACTCTCCCGGTAATAATATGATGAAGGGGGTGGGAGATATGAAAGAAAAGACAAGAAACGCAGCAGGGGCGATTATTATCGCCGCATCGGCGCTCTACTGCCTTGCTGAGCCCGGACAGACAAGGGCGGCAGTATCGGCGGCGCTTGGCAGATGCCTTGATACGCTGATCCCTTCACTGTTTGCGATGATGGCGGCAGCATATCTGCTTACGGAGAGCGGTTTTCTGCGGGCGGCATCACGGCTGCCGGGGTGGATGACTCTGCCGGGCAGGCTGCTGTTCGGCTTTGAGAGCAGTATGATCCCTGTGTTCACATTCAGTATGTTCGCCGGATATCCGGTCGGTATGAAGCTGATATCGGCGGAGTATTCCGCCGGCAGGCTCTCGTGCAGGCGGGCGTCACTGCTTGCGGGATTATGCTTCGGGGCTGGACCGGCATTCGTGTACGGCTGCATATCGGCGCAGCTATACGGCTCATCCGCTGCCGGAAGACTCATCATGATATCTGCGGCGGGTGGGAATGTGCTCCTTGCCCTGCTGCTCTCTCCGGTAACACGGAGACTCAGGCCGGAGGAAAACACAGCCCCGGTACATACACGCTTCGAGCCAGCACTCCTGACCGAGGCTGTGAGCAGCGCCGGCCGCTCAATGGCTCAGCTCTGTTTTACAGTGCTGGCGTTCGCCGTCATCACAGCGATGCTCGGCTCTCTTGGCTTTACAGGCGCTGTCTCGGATATGCTTACAGCGCTCAGCGGACGTCCGCACAGAGAAACGGCAGCCCTGACGGCTGCCTTCCTTGATATTACTGCGGCGGGCTCACTCCCGCACGGCGATCATACTCTCCTGCCTGCGGTGACTGCGCTGGTCTCCTTCGGGGGAGTATGTGTATTCTTCCAGCTCGGGGCGGTCTCGGGCGGTGAGATACCGCTGCTGCCGGTGGTGCTGATGCGTGCGGCGGCGGCAGCTCTCAGTTACTTCATCTGTCGGGCGCTTCTGCCGTTTCTCATGGCAGGCGAGACGGTCACCGTATCCGTTGCCGGAGCGGTACACCGTGCCGATTCCGTCGTGCCGTCCGTCATGCTGATACTTATGTCGGTAATGGTTATGCGGGAATGGGGCGCGGGGAAATCCGGGATTCGGAATCCGGGATGCGGAATCAAGGTATCGCCGGAAGGCGATGTATTTAATGTGTAGGGTGCGATGCCCGCAGCGCACCGCCGCTGCGGTTTAATTGCCGTATCTGAGTAGGGGCGCACACTCTGCGCCCCGACCTATAAAAAGGGCGGACTGTGAAGTCCGCCCTGAGTGATTATTTCTTAAGAGGAAGATCTGCCTGCTTTACCAGACCGGCATCTACCTGCTGGATGGTGATAGCGTCAGAACCTGTGATGCCGTCGGAGCCGTCGATATCAGCATTGATACGGCCTTCGTCGGTAAGAGGATACTTGGACTGGTTTGCGATGAACTGGAGCACTGCAACAGCATCGGAAACATTTATCTTTTTGTCGCAATTAGCGTCACCGTAAAAAGCACCGTCAGGAGTGCCAGAGCCGCCAGGAGCTGAACTGACGGGTTCATCTGTGGGGGGCTGAGCATAGATGCCCTCTGTTGTTGTAACAGGAGCCTCAGTTGCAGGAGCTGTTGTAGTTGTTGTAGCAACTGTCTCAGGCTCTGTCACGGGCTGAGTAACGGGCTTTGTGGAAGGCTGGCTGTTGGGGTCTCTCGGGATCTCCTTTACTGAGAGATCGCCTGCGGCTGATGTGCCGTCGGGCTCTTCGCCGTAGTAGAGCTTGCCGTCGATATATACAGGAACGTACTTGCTTACTATGCCGTGAACTACGCCGTCCTTGTCAGTCTCACCCTTTGCAGTGGAGAGAGTCTTGAAGGAAGGATCGTTTGAGGAATCCCAGCCGCTGCCGTAATCAGGCATAACGAGTGCGAGGAGTATCTCACACTGCTGCATACCCTCGGATACGGGGAGGCAGGCTCTTCCGTCCGGGAAGGTTACTTCTACATAGTAGATATCGCCGTCGTAGTGAGTGATCTTGGAAATGGTTGCGGGAGTAACTCCGTTTGCAGCGTACATCTCAGACTGGTTTCTGTCGCAGCGGATAACAACGTCCTCAGGGTTCTTGCCGGCAGCCTTTACCTCGCTGAGATCCATGTAGTAGCGGAAGGAAAGGTTGTCCTGTACTCTTGCCGGCCATGCGGAGTGGTTGGTGAGCTTGCAGCTTACTGTCTGACCGGAGGCATCGCCTGTCTTGGCCTGTACTTCTACATAGAACTCAGGACCGCCGTGATCCTCCTTGGGCGGGAATGACGGATCGGATGTTCCGCCGTACTTGTCGATCATCTTGCAGAGGAGAGCTGTGAATCCGGCGTTGTAGTCGGTAGCTACCTCGTTGTTGATGTAGTTGTTTCTGTCGTCAACGTAGGAGCCGTCCTCAGCGGGGCCGCCTACGAGAGCGCCGTAGAGTGTGTGGCGGTTCTGTGTGGGAGTATAGATATCGTTCTTCCATGAACCGTGAGCACCTCTGTGGTGTGCGTTATGAGCAGACTTCTCGCCGAAGCCTACAACGTAGCTCTGCTTGAGCGGGTTGTCACCGAGAGCGTAATTGATCTGGTTCTCATAGAACTGCTCTGCGGCGGAAGTATCCTTGTCCTTGAGGATGGTATCTGAAGCTACGGCAACCATGAAGCCGGCGGTCTCAGCATATCTGAGGCAGCCCCAGCTGTCAACGTAGGCTACCTTGCCGTCCATCTTCTTGATGGTGTTTATAAGATAGTTGACGTGCTTTTCTGCACGGGCAATATATGTGGCATCCTGTGAGTTCTGAGCGTAGAGCAGCATACCGCCCTGCATTGTATCGTCCCAGCACTGGCACCAGGTATACTTCAGCTCATCTGAGCCAAGCTCCTTATCGAGGTGCGGGATATAGGACTTTGCCTTGTCGAGGTAGCTGCTGTCCTTGGTGGCCATGTAGAGCCAGTTTGCGGACCAGAACAGCTCGTCGTAGAAGTGGCTTGAACGGTAGAAGCCCGAAGCGTTGCTGTCGTTGTATACATCATCGCTCTTTGAGGCATCGGCAAGCTTGAACAGGTTCTCGGCGTGAGCGAGATAGTCCTTTGTCTTGGAGCTGTCGATCCTGCCGTCGAGTGCAAGGCTTCCGGCTGCCAGAGCAGCGGCCATTCCGCCGAATACGCAGGAGCATCCCTTTGATGCCTTCAGAGTAGTACGTGCTGAAGCGTATGAGGTGCCTGCGTCTTCCATACCGTACTGGTATACCTCAACAGGTCCCCACCAGGTATGGTCTACTGTACCGTTGCCGACCTGGAATACAGCCTCTGTACCGAGATCACAGGCAGCAAGGTAATCGAGTACGAACTCGAGGTTGTTTACATAGTTCTGTAATTCTCCTGACTGCTCCACACCGCCGGGATACTGATAAAGTCCCCAGGCGAGCATAGCAGCGGAGTAGGACATGGGCAGGTTGAACTTAACGTGGTCACCTGCATCGTACCATCCGCCCTTGATCTCGTCGATCATGGTGGAATCGCCTCTCCACTCTACACGGTTCCAGGACGGCAGGGGGCCTGCCTGCTGGCATTCGTAGAAATAGAGCGACATCTGTAAGGCTTCGGCGTAGTTATAAGCGCCGGCGGCATTAGCGGGAACGACCGGGGTTGCTCCCACGGAAGCGGCCAGCACGGCGGCTGAAAGCGCTCCCGATATGATTTTCTTTATCATAGTACACTTCTCCTCTCATGTTATTCGCAGCGTCTGATGCTGCGTCCCTCGTGTATACTACTTTTCATTTTAAACTATTCCAACAGAAAAGTCAAGTCATTGGTGGTCAAATTATGCCTTTCTGACCGATTATTGCGAAGAGAAAAGCCACAGCGGAGTGCATGACCGCTATGGCTTTTTGCAGCATTATATGAATTTCAGCGCTCCGGAATCCTCCATGAGCTTGAGGAAGGTAAAGCGTGCCTGATCCCTGAGCTCGGGCTTGGCCATGTAGTACATATAGGTCTCGATGATATTGAGCGGGCTTGCGGTACGTCCCTCTATCTTGAACTGCTCAAAGCCCATAGGTACGTACTTCTCCCAGATATCGTCCGGAGAGATATGTGTGCGGAGATTCTTTATCTCGAAGATGCCGCGCTTTGAGAAGGGGCAGTCACGGAAGTGGTCGGGGTCGTATTTCTCCACGTTGAAGGGCAGGTTCGGGTACTTCTTTATATGCTCGTTATAGGCAATCTGCTGCTCTCCGATGGAGCGGTAATGAGCGGAACGCCTCGGGCAGTTCGGCTCACAGCAGGCATTAACGAGCAGCTCGCAGTCTGCCTTGCGGGGGAGAGTCTCGAGCACCTCGAAGTTGTTGTTGAAGTCGTAGTCGATTACCACGATGGAGTAATCCTTTGCAAGCTCCTCCTTGAGCGCCTCCGGGTCGGTGATGCGCTTGCAGGTCGAGCTTGTCAGCTTGTACTTCGGGAAGTTCTTGCGGATGTAGCTCTCGAGCAGCGGTGAGAATACGATAGCCTCGTTGAGACCGTTGTTGGCGAGGTTAAGTATCATGTTGCAGAAATCGTCGTTGAGGTGCTTCTTCTCCAGCACCGGGTTGGTGAAGGTGAATCGCAGCGGAATGCCGCGGTCGTTGAAGGCCTTTATGACGGTCTTGACGTACTGCTTGTCAACGACTCCGCCCTGCGTTCTTCCGCCGTTCCATATAGCCGGAGGGAATACGCCGTAGAATGAGGCTATCTCAACGCCCTCACGGAAGAAGTCAGGACGTGCCCTGAGCATCTCTGCGAACATAAGGTTTGTTTTGAAGTTGCCCGAAAAGTCGGGAAGATGGAATCTTACTCTCATGTGTTTCTCCTTTGGTCGTCGTTACCTGTAAAGAAGCCGGCGGCATCTCCGCGTTCCTGTGCGACGGAGTATCCGGCTGATTCGATGCGGCGCTGGAGACAGCCTCTGCATTCGGCAGCCTCCTCACCGGTGCATATCTTATTGTCGTAGAGGTCGTATTTTTTTCTCACGCTCACAGGCGAGAGGTTCGGCATTACTACGTTGCAGCCCGTTTTCAGACCCTGCTCACGTCCGGTGGGGGATATGGTGCCGAGTGCCGTAGTTGCCGGCAGCAGCACCTTCGGGAACATCAGACGGAGTATGCCGAGCAGTCTCAGCGTCAGCCCGAGGGTGCCGCCCTTTTCGTCTGCAAATGGGGTATTGTGATGCGGTACGAAGGGACCTATGCCTATCATCTGCGGCTGCAGCTCCTGTAAGAAGCGCAGGTCTTCGATGATATGCTTCGTGGTCTGATACGGTGCGCCTACCATGAAGCCTGCTCCGACCTGATAGCCGAGACGTTTCAGTGTGAAGAGACATTCCTTTCGCTTTGCAAGGCTCATCTCCGCCGGATGCAGCTTGCCGTAAAGCTCATCGGAAGCCGCCTCATGCCTGAGGAGGTATCTGTCAGCGCCTGCCTCACGCAGGAGCCTGTAGCTCTCCTCACTGCGCTCCCCGAGAGAGAGCGTAACGGCGCAGTCCGGGTGTCTCTGCTTTATCTCACGTATAAGGCCGCAGAGTATGCTGTCCGTGAAGAAGGCGTCCTCGCCGCCCTGCATGACGAAGGTGCGGAAACCGAGCCTGTAGCCCTCGTCCGCACAGGCGAGTATATCCTCCGGCGAGAGCCTGTAGCGCTCTGCGTCCTTGTTGCTGCGGCGTATACCGCAGTAGAGGCAGTCGTTGCGGCAGAAGCTCGATATCTCGATGAGTCCTCTCAGGAAGACCTTGTCGCCGTAGCTCTCACGCCTTACCTGATCGGCACGCTCTCTCAGCAGAGCAGCTGCCTCTGTGTCTTCGGTCTCTATAAGTGCTTCAAGCTCGCCGTCGGTGAGGTCACCGGTGCGGAAGAGCTTTTCTATGATATCCGTCATCTCAGCCTCCGAGGCGGATCATCTCGTCGATGCAGCGTCTTGCGGATGCTATCAGCTCATCGTCCATGAGTATCTCGAATGCCTCACCGTTATCCATTCCGGCAAGGGTGTTGTATACATCGGGGAGTGTGGTGAGCTTCATGTTGCGGCAAACGATATTCTTTGTGACAGGCCAGAACTTCTTGTCCGGGCAGTCATACTGGAGATGCTCGGAAATAGATGTCTCCGTGCCGATGATGAATTCCTTCGCATCGGATTTCTTTGCAAAATCCATGATGCCGCTGGTAGAGCCTACATAGTCGGCAAGCTCCACTACAGCCGGTACGCATTCGGGATGTACAAGGAAGAGGGCGCCGGGATGAGCCTCCTTGGCGGCAAGCGCCTCCTTTGCCGTTATTGCGGCGTGGGTGGGACATCCTCCGTTGAGGAGCTTTATATCCTTCTCCGGGCACTGAGCCTTTACCCAGCTTCCGAGGTTGCAGTCGGGGATGAAGAGGAGCTTGTCAGCATCGAGAGCCTTTACGATACGCAGGGCGCTTGAGGATGTGACGCATACATCGCATACGGTCTTGAGTGAGGCGGTGGTGTTGATGTAGGCAACGACTGTTCTGTCGGGCTCTGCCTCACGCAGCTGTGAGATGAGCTCCCTGTCCATCTGCTCTGCCATGGGGCAGCCTGCCTCACGGTTTGCAAGGAATACTCTCTTCTGAGGTGAGAGCATCTTTGCTGTCTCAGCCATGAAGTGTACTCCGCAGAAGATGATATTGTCTGCGTCAGTCTTTGTGGCATCAACGCTCAGCTTGTAGCTGTCGCCTGTGAAATCCGCTATCTCAACTATCTCACGGGCCTGGTAGCTGTGAGCGAGGATAGCTGTGTTGGTCTCTTTTTTCAGCTTCAGGATCTTGTCCTGTAATTCACGTACTGTCATTATGGTTTCTCCTTTATGTTAAAGTTCATTGATTATCTTTTCCGTCATCTCCGAGCAGGTGAGGGGAGCGGAAGGGCTGTCGCCTATGATATCTGCGGTGCGGTATCCGGCATCGAGCACACTGTCCACTGCTGACTCTATCGCATCTGCCTCCTTGGAAAGTCCGAAGGAATAGCGCAGCATCATGGCGGCGGAGAGTATGGTTGCTATCGGGTTAGCCTTATTCTGTCCGGCAATATCCGGAGCGCTGCCGTGTATCGGTTCGTACAGGCCTCTTGTGCCGTCTCCGAGGGAGGCGGATGCGAGCATACCTATCGAGCCGGTTATCTGCGAGGCCTCGTCCGAAAGTATATCCCCGAACATATTCGAGGTGACTATGACATCGAACTGCGAAGGATCACGCACGAGCTGCATTGCGGCATTGTCAACGAACATATCGCTGTATCCGACCTCCGGGTATTCCTCCGCAAGAGCGTGCATGGTCTTTCTCCAGAGCCTTGAGGTCTCGAGGACGTTTGCCTTGTCCACGCTGCAAAGGCACTTTCTGCGCTTCATTGCGGCTTCAAAGGCGGCTCTTCCGATGCGCTCTATCTCGGTTACGCTGTAGGCCTCCGTATCATAGGCCTCCTGACCGTATCTGCCCTCACGGTATCCCCGGTCGCCGAAGTATATGCCGCCTGTCAGCTCACGCACGATGAGCAGGTCGAAGCCGTCACCGACTATATTGTCCTTCAGCGGTGAGGCCGAGCGGAGAGCGGTGCAGAGCTTTGCGGGACGGAGATTGGTGTACAGCCCGAGTGCCGAGCGTATCCCGAGGAGAGCCTTCTCCGGTCTCTTGTCTCCGGGCAGATCATCCCACTTCGGGCCGCCGACGGCTCCGAGGAGAACGCTGTCCGAAGCGAGACACTTGTCAACCGTCTCCTTCGGCAGAGGCTCACCGGTCTCGTCATAGGCGGCGCCGCCGATAAGGCAGGGCGTGAAGTGTATACTGTGTCCGAATCGCTCAGCTGTCTTTTTCAGTACCGCAGCGGCGCTGTCCACTATCTCCGGACCGATGCCGTCGCCTCTGAGTAATGCTATATTCAGTTCCATATATCAGCCCTCATTCTATTGCGCCGTTCGCAGCGGACTGCATAAGCCCGCCGTTTTCGATTATCTTCTGTATGAACTCCGGGAAGGGCTCTGTGCGGTATTCCTTCCCTGTGGTGATATCACGTATGATACCGCTGTCCATATCCGCCTCAACCATATCACCCTCGCTTATCTCACCCGCAGCTTCCGGGCATTCCACTATCGCAAGCCCGATGTTTATGGCGTTGCGGTAGAAGATGCGGGCGAAGCTCTTTGCGATGACGAGGGATATGCCGCTTTCCTTTATGGCTATCGGAGCGTGCTCACGTGAGGAGCCGCAGCCGAAGTTGTATCCGGCCGTCATTATATCGCCGGGGCGTACCCTTCCGGTGAAGGTCTTGTCGATATCCTCCATGCAGTGCGAGGCGAGCTCCTTCGGATCGCTGGTATTGAGGTAGCGGGCGGGTATGATAACGTCTGTATCAACGTTGTCGCCGTACTTTATAACATTTCCTCTGTATATCATTCCATTACCTCCCAGGGGCTCGTTATCCTTCCGGTGAGAGCACTTGCTGCGGCTGTTGCCGGACTTGCAAGATAGACCTCAGAGCCGGTATGTCCCATGCGTCCTACGAAGTTGCGGTTGGTCGTGGTGACTGCTCTCTCTCCGTCTGCGAGTATGCCCATGTGTCCGCCGAGACAGGGGCCGCAGGTCGGTGTGGACACAGCAGCTCCGGCCTCGATGAAGTCCCTGATGTACCCGAGCTCCATAGCTTCAAGGTATATCTGCTGTGTGGCAGGGATTATTATAACACGCACACCGGGTGCACATTTTCTGCCACGGAGTATCTCAGCGGCAGCTTTGAGGTCGCTGAGCCTGCCGTTTGTGCAGGAGCCTATGACTACCTGATCTATGGGTATATCGCCGATGCGGTCAAAGGTGCGGGCGTTCTCCGGCAGGTGCGGGAAGGCAACTGTCGGTTCGATCTGCGAGAGATCGATCTCTATCGTGTCATCGTATACTGCGTCCTCGTCGGCACGGTATATGACCGGTTCAGCGGCACCGTGAGTGCGGAGGTAATCGAGCGTGATATCATCGACATCGAAGATGCCGTTCTTTGCGCCGGCCTCAATGGCCATATTCGCTATACACAGCCTGTCGTCCATGGAGAGCGAACTGAGCCCCTCTCCGGTGAACTCAAGCGACTTGTAAAGCGCTCCGTCAACGCCCAGTCTTCCTATAAGACTGAGTATGACATCCTTTCCGGAAACGTATTTCCTGAGGCTGCCGGTGAGGATCACCTTAACAGCAGCCGGCACCTTGAACCATGCCTTGCCTGATGCCATGCCGAAGGCCATATCCGTTGAGCCTACGCCTGTGGAAAAGGCTCCGAGAGCACCGTAGGTACAGGTATGCGAGTCAGCGCCGATAACAGCGTTTCCGGCAGTGACGAGACCTTTTTCGGGTATGAGGGCGTGCTCTATGCCCATCTGACCCACATCGTAGAAATGGGTGATGTCCATATCACGGCAGAAATCACGGCATACCCTGCACTGCTCCGCAGCCTTTATGTCCTTGTTCGGAGCAAAGTGATCCATGACCATTGTGACCTTGTCTCTGTCAAATACGCTGTCCTTGCCGAGCCTTGCAAATTCCCTGATAGCCACCGGTGAGGTGATATCATTGCCGAGGACGAGATCGAGGGAGACGAGTATAAGCTGTCCCGCCTGTACCTGATCAAGCCCTGCATGAGCTGCAAGGATCTTCTGAGTCATTGTCATACCCATAGTTTTCAGCTTCTTTCGTATATAATACAGCAGCGATGCCGCAGGTGGCTCCTGCGGTATCTCTGACTGTCTCCGTATCAGAAGAGGAGATGCTTCCTGCGCTTTCCGCCCTTCTTACGGTTGTTTTTCTTCTTTTTGCCGTTAGACTTCGGCCTGTTTCCGGCAGGCTTTGGCTTGCCGGCGGCAGGTCTGCTTTCCTGTGCCGGAGCTGCAGCAGCTTTTTCATCCGCAGCTGCATTGTTTCCGGTGGATGCTTCTTCCATAACGCCTGAGCTGATCCAGCTCTCTGCCCTTTTCTTTCTGAGAGCGGCATAGAGTTCCTCTGTTTCGGCGCTTTCCTTCATTGTGTTAGTGAGAAATGCGAGATCGGCGGGGCCGAGCTTGGGCTCTGCCTTGCTCTGATCACCGGAGTATTTTTCAATGTATTGCTGTGCTTCGCTGCGATTCTGCTTTTCCTCTTCGCTTTCACAGAGGTCAACTGTCTCGGGAAGTGAGCTTGTGAGCGTTTCCATTTTAATATCAGGTGAGAGCTTGGAAAGCTGCTCTAAAAACAGTACAAGGGATTCTTCATAGCTCCGTGTTTTCTTCTGCTCAGGAAATGCCTCTGCGTCAGGAGCGGGCAAATCTGATGCGGTACCGGCAGGCTTCTGCGGCTTTGCTTCTGCGGGCTTTGTGTTTTTTCTCTGTGCGGCTTTTCTGCTTTCCTGCTTTGGTCTGTCTTCGGCTTTTGTCTTTGCTGCCGGTGCCGGAGCTGCGGTCTGTGCATTATCGCTGTCAAGAGCTTCCTTGGCACGTTCTGCGACCCTGCGCTCCCATTTCTTCTTCTGCTCCGCACGGATAGCCTCTGCCTCGGCAAGAGCACGCTCCTCCTCCTTCTTCAGCTCTCGGTCGAGCTTTCTGGAAGCGTGTGAGCTGCGGTTGCGGGCCTTGCGTTCCTCTGCATCCTCCTTGCGGCTCATCCTGCTCTGGTGAGCTTCGACTGCGATAGGAGTATAGAACAGCGGCGCACCGCCGACTATGAGGAAACCGCTGATGAGCATGAGCGGGAACACAGCAGCCTTTCGGGTGCTCTCCCTGGTGGAAATCCACTTCTCGAGAAGATCCTGCTCCTCGTCAGAGCCTGAATCCATGTATTCGCTCTCGCTCTCGGTAAGAATGTGGTCACCGTGCTTTGAGGCGGAGATGCCTGTTGCAAAGATGGTGGCAAAGCCTGCTAACATCATGATGAGACCTATGATCTGTGAGCCTGTAATACGGCGTCTGAGAGTTCGCTGCTTCTTCATAATCACTACCCCTTTTCACAGTACATCCGGATTTGGGTGATGTACTTTCTTTGTTAACAAAATGTTAACAAAGAAATATGACGGAATGGTGATGATTATGTGAAAATTTGTTGAAATATGAACAAGCTGTTAATAAATATTGAATATACTACCATATGTATAAAACGTATTTGCGGTATATAGGGATATTTACGACTGTATATACATATAGTTGTTTTGAAATTATGAAGAACTGTGAATTTGTTGATTTGCGAAACAAATCACATATCACCGTGTTTTGAGGCAGTTTTCTCCGCGCTCGATTGCCACGATGCCTGTACGGCACATCTCAAGTATGCCGTAGGACTTCATCAGCTCGATGAATGCGTCTATCTTCGAGGTCTCACCCGTGAGCTCGCATACGAGAGCAGTCGCCGAGTAGTCGATTATCTTCGAGCGGAATATCTCTACCGCTGCCATGATGTCCTGACGGGTAGCGGAACTGTTGCGTACCTTCAGAAGGAGCAGCTCACGCACAACGGTCTCGCTCTGGTCGAGTACCTCCACCTCACGTACATCGTGCAGCTTCTCAAGCTGGCGGAGTATCCTGTCACGGATATCCTCGTCGCCGTGGAAGGCAACGGTTATGCGTGAGAATCCGGCGGATTCCGTTTCCCCCACTGTGAGGCTGTCGATGTTGAAGCCCCGTCGTGTGAACATTCCGGACACTCTCGAGAGGACACCGGATACGTTGGAGACGATAACGCCTATGATATATTTATTGTTGTAGGTATGCTCGCTGGTATTATCCATTATCCTCACCTCATTCCTTTATGTCCGTGATGATGTTGTCTATCGAGCCGTCCGGCGGGAGCATGGGAAGTACATATTCGTCGCAGTCTACGGCGCAGTCGATAAGGAATACGCCGCTGCCGGAGAATGCTCTCTCAGCCGCCTTTTCAAGCTCTTCTGCATTCGCAGCATGAGCGCCCTGTGCATCGAAGGCCTCTGCAACCTTTACGAAGTCGGTAGCTCTTTTCAGTGTGGTGCCCGAATAGCGGCCGTCGAAGAACAGTGTCTGCCACTGACGTACCATGCCGAGCACACCGTTGTTCATAATGACTATTACTATGTTCCTGTTCTCAGATATAGTTGTGGCGAGCTCGTTGAGGTTCATGCCGAAGCTGCCGTCACCTGTGAAGAGGATCGCACGCTGTCCGGAGGCGATGCCTGCTCCGACAGCAGCACCGAGACCGAAGCCCATAGTGCCGAGACCGCCGCTCGTTATGAAGGTGCGGGGCTTCTTCAGGGGATAGCGCTGAGCCGTCCACATCTGATGCTGACCTACGTCTGTGACGATGCAGTCGCCGTCGGAGGCGTAGCGGGCTATGGTGTCTATTATGGTATACGGCGCAAGCACGGGCGGCTTGTCGGTACCGTACTTCTTCGAGTTGCGGGCCTCAGCGGAAAGAAGAGCCTCCTCTGTGCGTACCTTCTCTTCTTCACGAAGCTCTGCGATGCGGGCGAACCATTCGGTATGCTGCTTCTCCTCTACCATGGGCAGGAGACGGTATATCGCATCCTTTATATCGCCCTGTATAGCGAGGTCTGCCGGGATATTCTTGTCAAGCTCCGAGCAGTCTGTATCTATATGTATTATCGAGAAATGCTTGGCAAAGCGGCTCTTGTCGCCTGTTGCACGGTCGCTGAAGCGAGCGCCGAGCGTGATAACGAGGTCTGCTTCGTCCTCAGCGGCAGAGGCGGCAAAATGGCCGTGCATACCCTGCATACCGAGGAAGTGCGGATCGTCGGACGGTACGGCAGAGAGGCCCATGAGCGAGCAGCCCATCGGGCAGTCTATCTTCTCCGAGAAGGCTATAAGCTCTTTGGAAGCCTTGCCGAGTATGATGCCGCCGCCGAAGTAGATGTAAGGACGCTCCGCCTTGTTTATCATCTCGGCAGCCTTTCTCAGCTTCATCTCGGAAGCGAAGGTGAGCGGGTAGGGGCGTACCGGGTCGGGCTTGGGCTCGAAATCACATACCGCAGTCTGAACGTCCTTGGGGATATCTACAAGTACCGGGCCGGGTCTGCCGGACTTCGCTATCTTGAAGGCTGTGCGGAGGGTGTCCGCAAGCTCCCTGACGTCCTTTACAATGAAGTTGTGCTTGGTCACAGGCATGGTTATGCCCACTATATCGACCTCCTGGAAGCTGTCACGGCCGATGAGGCTTGTGGCTACGTTTCCGGTGATGGCTACCATAGGCACCGAGTCGAGAAAGGCTGTTGCGATGCCGGTGACGAGGTTTGTCGCACCGGGTCCGGAGGTGGCTATGACTACGCCGGTCTTTCCGGCAGCTCTTGCATAGCCGTCTGCGGCGTGTGCAGCGCCCTGCTCATGTGCTGTGAGTACGTGATCTATCCTGTCACGGCTTTTATATAATTCGTCGAAGAGGTCGATGACCTGTCCGCCGGGGTATCCGAAAACGGTGTCAACTCCCTGTTCGATAAGCGTCTCAACGACGATCTTGGCTCCTGATATTTTCATAAATACCATTCCTTTGCAATTTGATTTTTGTCAGGTCAGGATATGGAAAAGACCTCCGGTGCCTGCCGGAGGTCTGAAATGCTGCTGAGTGATACAGAAGGTAAGGCAGCGTTCGAGTTGTCCTTAGGGCAGAGCGAATCAGAGCGTCAGTCCGAAACTGTGACGACTGCGCCGGAGATAACTGTGATGCTGTTGTATGTGATTACAGTTCTCATTGCAAGCTGCTCCTTCTGAGTATTGATAATAGTATTATACCACTCATTTGCCGTAAAATCAATGAAAAAATGGCTTTGCACCGTGCCTTGGAAGGCTTTTTGTGCATTACGCTGTATTTCAACAGGGTTTTATGTACGGCGCTGAGCTGTTTACCGTGTCATATTGTTCACGGCGCTCACAAGAGCCTTGATAGAGGAGCGGATGATATCGGTATCGATGCCCGTGCCCCAGTAGCTCTTGTCACCGTTTACCACTTCAACATAGGAAACGGCCTGTGAAGCGGAGCCGACCTCGAGGGCGTGCTCGGTGTAGGCGCTCAGGCTGTATTCAAGCCCCGTGCAGCTGCGTATCGCATTGCTTACGGCGTCAAGACGTCCGTTACCGGAGTCAACGGCGTGGATATGCTTGCCCTGCCATACAACATCTATAGATGCCTCGATTCCGTTCTGCTGTCTGAAGTGAGCCTCTGTTACATTTAGGGGAGAGGTGAGGTCAACGTAGTTCTCACGGAATATAGCAAGCACCTCATCCGGCATAAGCTCCTTGTGGAGACGGTCGGATACGCCCTTGACGAGATAGCCCACGTTCTCACGCATCTTCTTAGGCAGGTTGTAGCCGTAGCGTGTCTCGAGTATGTAGCCTATGCCGCCCTTGCCGGACTGGCTGTTGATGCGGATGACGTCGGTCTCGTATACCCTGCCGATATCCTTCGGGTCGATAGGGAGGTAGGGAACGTTCCATATCTCTGAGCCGTGCTCTTCACGCCACTTCATGCCCTTGGCGATAGCATCCTGATGTGAGCCGCTGAAGGCCGCAAATACGAGCTTGCCGGAGTATGGCTGTCTCTCGTATACCTCCATCTTCGTCATGCGGGTGTATATCTCGGCTATGGAGGGGATATCGCTGAGATCGAGGCCGGGTTCGATGCCCTGTGAATACATATTCAGGGCGAGGACGATGATGTCCACGTTGCCTGTGCGCTCACCGTTGCCGAAGAGAGTGCCCTCCACACGGTCTGCGCCGGCAAGGAGACCCATCTCAGTATCAGCAACTCCGCAGCCGCGGTCGTTGTGGGGATGCAGTGAGACTATGACGTTCTCACGGTATTTCAGATGGTCGCACATAAACTCGACCTGATTGGCGTAGATATGCGGCATGGAAAGCTGCACAGTAACGGGGAGGTTGATTATAACCTTGTCCTCCGGTGTGGGCTGCCATACATCGAGGACGGCGTTGCATATCTCGAGAGCGAAATCCGGTTCAGTGCCCGTGAAACTCTCAGGGGAGTATTCAAAGCGGATATTGCCGTCAAATCTCTCGCGGTACTCCTTGCAGAGCCTTGCGCCGCAGACAGCCAGTTCCGTTATCTCGGCCTTGGTCTTGCGGAAGACCTGCTCGCGCTGTGCGAGGGAGGTAGAGTTGTACAGGTGTACGATGGCGTTTTTGCAGCCCTCAAGTGCCTCAAAGGTCTTTTTTATGATGTGCTCACGGGACTGGGTGAGCACCTGTATGGTCACGTCATCGGGGATGAGCTTTTTCTCGATGAGCGTGCGGCAGAACTCATACTCTGTTTCGGATGCAGCAGGGAAGCCGATCTCTATTTCCTTGAAGCCGATAGCTACGAGCATACGGAAGAAATCGAGCTTTTCCTCGAGCGTCATCGGGGTGATGAGTGCCTGATTGCCGTCTCTGAGGTCAACGCTGCACCAAACCGGCGCCTTGTCAATGTATGACTTCTTTGCCCAGCGCATCGGCGCATCCGGTACATCAAAGAACTGCCTTGTGTACTTTTCTGTGTTTTTCATAGTAATTCCTCCGTTCCGATCCTTGTTGAAGCCGGCAGGAGGGTAATAAAAAAGTCCCCTCCATGCCTTGCATGGAAGAGACGAAGTTTCCGATATACTCCGTGGTACCACTCTTCTTGACGTGATATTGATCACGCCCACTCGTCTGCGTCGGATCAACGCATATCTCTGTAACGGGAGAGCCCGTTCAAGCCTAATCGGTGCAGCACCGACCATGCCTGAAGCACGCCTTTGTGCCGCCTTTCAGCCGACTGCTCAGGGAGGAGCTATATACCGCATCTGCCTGCTGCCTTTCACCGTGACTGCGGTCACCCGCCGCCGTGGCAGCTCTCTCTTCAAAAGCCTTTGCGGTCTTTGTTTCCCTTCATAGCATTTGAAAGTTTGTAAAACCATTATACATCATTTTTCTGTATTTGTCAAGTGGTTTCGGGATAATGCGGAATTCGGGATTCGGAATGCGGGCTGCCAAAGGCGCCCCTACAATTACGGCTTGATGCATGGACGGCCATTGGCCGTCCGAAGTCAATCCGGAATCCTTAGTTTATCAGGGGACGCCTTCACTTGCGAGGCGTCCCCTCTTCCCAAACAGTCCCCCGGACTGTTTTGGAATTCACCCCTTGCGAAGCGCCCTGCGGATGATTGCGGGACTCTGTCCCGCATCCTGCCAGAGGCGTTGCCTCTGGACTCCGCTAAAGGGGCGCAGCCCCTTTAGAATCCCAATACATTTGAAATGTGCGCTTTCTTGATAAACAAAACGGGCACACATTGTGCGCCCGTGATACAGCTCATTTTCTCTTCTTTTTGATCTTCTGCGGCTTCTTTACCATTCGCTCCGAGTTGATGACAAGGATATCCCCGGTCTTTACGGGTATCTCGTCATAGGCTATGACGGTAAGTCCGTCACGCAGAAGTACGATGATACGGATATCGTGGTCGTTCTGCAGCTCGCCGACTGTCTTTCCGCAGTATTCGCTGCCCTCGCTGACGAGTATCTCGCCTATCTTCTCGATGTCGTGCAGGCCCTTGTCGGAATTTGCCTTGCGGGTGTACTGCTCAACGAATCCGGCACTGATGATACCGGTCGGGACAGCAACTGCGCCGACTCCGAGAAAGGCTATGATTATCGCCATCAGCTTGCCGACAAAGGTCACCGGGTAGATATCGCCGTAGCCGACGGTCAGCAGTGTGGACATACTCCACCAGATGCCGGAGAAGGCGTTGCGGAATATTTCAGGCTGTGCAGCGTGTTCGGCGTTGTACATACCGAGGGACGATGCGAACATGAGTATCAGTATTATGAATACCGATGATACTATCTGGTTCTTCTTTTCCATCAGTACCGTGGTTATGACGTTGAAGGAGTCATACTGTGCATTGATGCGGAAGAGGTGGAAGATACGCACGACTCTCAGCATACGGAACACGATGAAGCCGGATAGGAAGAAGAAGGGGAGTATCGTGAGCAGATCGACAACGCCGTCAAAGGAGCGCAGGAACCTGAGTCTCGCCCTGCCCTCGCTGAGCTCCGGGTAAAGGTATTTCGCCGTCCATATCCTCAGGGCATACTCTATGCAGAATATGCCTATGGTGATGTACTCGAGCGTCCTTATTATACCGAAGAACGGTTCTATCTCCTCGAAGGTCTCAAGGAACATGGCGATGATGTTGATAAATATTACCGCCACTATGAACCAGTCGAAGAGAAGGCTCGGCAGGTCGTCCTGGTTGCCGATCTGTATTATCTCGAAGATACGCTTTTTACGCAGTTTTGTGTCATTCATATATCCTGCATCTCAGACGATGCCGTAGAATTCCTTGAAGTTCCTTCCGAGAAGCTTATGGAGCTCGTCCTCTGTGAAGCCCATAGCGAAAGTGCGCTCGAGCTCCTCCTCGTGTGTCCACATCGGGAAGTCAGAGCCGTAGAAGCAGTTCTCAACACCGTAGGTGCGGATGATCCCTGCAGCCTTCTCAGGTGCGAGGAAGGCGAGGGAGCTGCTGAAATCGAATGCAACGTTCTCAAGTCCCTTGAGCAGGTCAACTGCATCATCCCACTGCTGATAGCCGCCGAGGTGGGCAGCCTGTATCTTAAGCTTCGGGAAGTTGCGGTGTATGTTGGCGATACGCTGGGGAGCGGAGTAGTCATACCTGTTGTCGCCGCAGTGTATCATCAGCGGGAGCCTGCCCTGCATAGCATCGTATATCTGGAAGGCTTCCTTTGAGTCAGCATTGAAGAGCTGGAAATCCGGATGCAGCTTTACTCCGTGCAGGCCGGAATCGATGATGTGCTGGATATCGCCCTCGATGTCGTATGAATCGGCGTGAGTGGTGCCGAGTCCGAAAAATTCCGGATGAGCGGCGCATTCCTTGGTGATGAATCTGTTTATTGCGTCTATCTGATGCGGTGATGTTGCTGTGGAGCAGACAAGATACTGCTTTACGCCGATCTTCTTTCCGCTCTCGATGAGCTTTTCGCTCATGCCGCAGCCGTGCATCGGTATGTCATAGAAGTTGCCGATATTTACAGTAGCGTTCTCGGCGATCTTCTCCGGGAAGATATGTCCGTGTGCGTCAATGATCTCAAATCTTTCGTAGAGTTCCTTTTCCATACTGTTCCTCCTGTATACACATTTCAACCATTATTATACTCTATCGTGAATGGTTTGTCAATCTGTCGCAGAAGAATGTTTCCGGAGTGCAACGAATAATGCCGGATAGTATCGATGCTTACAGGATAAGGGTATAAGAAAACCTCCGGCTCTGAATGAGCCGGAGGCGATAATTGCATTATTATCTTTCAGATCAGTCCTCGCCGTAGAGCTTTGTGAGAC
Organism: Ruminococcus sp.; assembly: GCA_017620025.1. GTDB lineage: Bacteria > Bacillota > Clostridia > Oscillospirales > Ruminococcaceae > Ruminococcus. Next base: position 40,656 of record JAFZRF010000065.1, on the reverse strand, counting down.
GTGTGAGGTAATCATAACGATCCTTAGCGTTCTCAACAGCTGCGTCGAAGAGCTTCTCTGCTCTCTCAGGATTGAAGCGAGCAAGTGAGTTGTAACGAACCTCACCCATGAGGAAGTTCTTGTACTCGTCTACATTGGGAGCCTTGGAGTCAAGGATGAAGGGATTCTTGCCTTCCTTCTTGAGCTCAGGATTGTATCTGTAGAGGTGCCAGTAGCCAGCCTCAACAGCCTTCTTCTCCTCAGCCTGTGCTGTAGCCATACCTGTCTTGATACCGTGGTTGATACAAGGAGCATAGCAGATAACGATGGAAGGTCCGTCGTAAGCCTCAGCCTCTGCGAATGCCTTGATACACTGGTTCATGTTAGCGCCCATAGCAACGTGTGCAACGTAAACGTAGCCGTAGCTCATTGCGATGCCTGCGAGGTCCTTCTTCTTAACGACCTTACCTGCAGCAGCGAACTGTGCGATAGCGCCTGTAGGTGTGGACTTGGAAGCCTGTCCGCCTGTATTTGAGTAAACCTCAGTATCGAATACGAGGATATTAACGTTCTTGCCCTGTGCGATTACGTGGTCGAGACCGCCGAAGCCGATATCGTAAGCCCAGCCGTCACCGCCGAAGATCCACTGAGACTTCTTGGAGAGGTAATCCTTCTCAGCAAGAATAGCCTTAGCATCGTCGCATCCGCAAGCCTCGAGAGCAGCTACGAGCTTGTCTGTAGCGATGTTGTTAGCAGCGCCGTCGTTGTATGTATCGAGATACTCATCGATAGCAGCCTTTACATCGTCCTTTGTAGCCTTCTCCTTGAGTGCGAGAACCTTGTCAGTAACTCTCTTTCTGAGTGTCTCCTGAGCGAGGTACATACCGTAACCGAACTCAGCGTTGTCCTCGAAGAGTGAGTTGGACCAAGCCGGACCTCTGCCCTGCTTGTTTACTGTGTAAGGTGTGGAAGGTGCGCTGCCGCCCCAGATTGAAGAACAGCCTGTAGCGTTGGCGATCATCATTCTGTCGCCGAAGAGCTGTGTAACGAGCTTAGCGTAAGGAGTCTCACCACAGCCTGCGCAAGCGCCGGAGAATTCGAGGAGGGGCTGTCTGAACTGTGAGCCCTTAACTGTGTCAGCCTTGAACTTAGCAGCAACCTCAGGCTTCTCGTCGATAGTAACACCGTAGTTGAATACTTCCTGCTGATCCATCTGTGAAGCGATGGGCTCCATTGTGAGAGCCTTCTCCTTAGCAGGACAAACGTTAGCACAAACGCCGCAGCCTGTGCAGTCGAGTGTGGAAACAGTCATAACAAACTTCAGATCGCCGAGAGCGGGCTTGAAGTCAGCAGACTTTGTCTGAGCAGGTGCCTTAGCGAGCTCATCAGCTGTCATAGCAACAGGTCTGATTACAGCGTGAGGACAAACGTAAGCACACTGGTTACACTGGATACACTTGGAAGCATCCCATGAAGGAACGTTTACAGCGATACCGCGCTTCTCAAATGCAGCAGAGCCCTGCGGGAATGTACCGTCAGCTCTGTCAACGAATGTGGAAACGGGGAGCTTGTCACCCTTCTGAGCGTTGCAGGGAATCTGGATGTTGTTTACGAAATCCTGGAGCTCCTTGTTAGCGCAGGTTACAGGGGGCATACCCATCTGTGTATCTGCACAGTTCTTCCACTCAGCAGGAACGTCAACCTTAACGATGTTCTGGTGACCTGCATCGATAGCGTTCCAGTTCTTCTCAACTACGTCCTGACCCTTCTTGCTGTAGGAAGCCTCAGCAGCATCCTTCATGTACTTGAGGGCATCCTCGAAGGGGATGATGTTAGCGAGCTTGAAGAAAGCAGACTGGAGGATAGTGTTGATACGTGTACCCATTCCTGTCTCTTCACCGAGCTTAACGCCGTTGATGATGTAGAAGTTGATATTGTTCTCAGCGATGTATCTCTTTACCTGGCCGGGGAGGTACTTGTCGAGCTCGTCAACGCTCCAGATGGTGTTGAGGAGGAATGTACCGCCGGGCTTGATGTCAGAAACCATATCGTACTTGTCGATGTAGCTCTGGTTGTGGCAGGCAACGAAATCAGCCTTGTTGATGAGGTATGTAGACTTGATAGGAGTCTTACCGAAACGGAGGTGTGAGATTGTAACACCGCCGGACTTCTTGGAGTCATATGCAAAGTAAGCCTGAGCATAGAGATCGGTGTGGTCGCCGATGATCTTGATGGAGTTCTTGTTAGCACCTACAGTACCGTCAGAGCCGAGACCCCAGAACTTGCAGGCTGTTGTGCCGGCAGGAGCTGAATCGGGGTTCTCCTCGAGCGGGAGTGAGAGGTTTGTAACATCATCGTTGATACCGATTGTGAATCTGGGCTTAGTTGTGTTCTTGAATACAGCAACGATCTGAGCAGGAACAGTGTCCTTGGAGCCGAGACCGTATCTACCTGTGAATACAGGGATATCGTTGAACTTAGTGCCCTTGAGAGCAGCTACAACGTCGAGGTAGAGAGGCTCGCCGAGTGAACCGGGCTCCTTTGTTCTGTCGAGAACAGAGATCCTCTTTACGCTGTCCGGGATAACCTCTACGAGCTTGGAAGCTACGAAAGGTCTGTAGAGACGAACCTTAACGAGACCGTACTTGCCGCCGTTAGCGTTCAGGTAGTCGATAGTCTCTTCGATAGTCTCGTTTACAGAGCCCATAGCTACGATGATGTGCTCAGCATCAGCTGCGCCGTAGTAGTTGAAGAGCTTGTAATCTGTACCGATAAGGTCGTTAACCTTGTTCATGTAGTCCTCTACGATAGCAGGAAGAGCATCGTAGTACTTGTTGCAGGCCTCACGAGCCTGGAAGAATACGTCAGGGTTCTCAGCAGAGCCGCGGAGAACAGGTCTCTCGGGGTGGAGAGCCTTGTCTCTGAAGGACTGAGCTGCATCCTTGTCGAGAAGATCGTAAAGTGTAGCATCATCCCATGTCTCGATCTTCTGGATCTCGTGTGATGTACGGAATCCGTCGAAGAAGTGGAGGAAGGGAACTCTGCCCTTGATTGTTGAAAGGTGAGCAACTGCACCGAGGTCCATAACCTCCTGAGCGCTGCCTGAGCAGAGCATAGCGTAACCGGTCTGACGGCAGGCATAGATATCGGAGTGGTCACCGAAGATGTTAAGAGCGTGGGAAGATACGCATCTTGCGGAAACGTGGATTACGTTGGGGAGAAGCTCTCCGGCGATCTTGTACATATTCGGGATCATCAGGAGAAGGCCCTGTGAAGCAGTGTATGTAGTGGTAAGAGCACCAGCGGAGAGTGAGCCGTGAACTGTACCGGCTGCACCGGCCTCAGACTGCATCTCAGCAACGGTAACGGGCTGGCCGAAGAGATTCTTCTTGTCCTTAGCGGACCAGCTGTCGGTGACCTCAGCCATAACTGAGGAGGGAGTGATGGGGTAAATAGCAGCTACGTCAGTGAAAGGGTACGATACCCAAGCAGCGGCATTATTACCGTCCATGGTCTTCATTTTTCTTTTGATTGCCATTTGGAATGACCTCCTGTTTAGATTTTTCAGGGGTTATGAGCGTTCTCTTCACACCTTGAGAGCGCATATAACTGCTCTTCCATTTTAGCACAAAATATCTTGTTTGTAAATAGCTATTACAAGCTATAATATAATTTTATCGCAATTTATCCGGAAAGTTGTTAGCAGCACCTTACAATCGGTATATTTGCCGTAATACAGGGGAGAATGCCGCTTTGTTATATACCTGTCAGGGATGCACTCTTGTGCATAGTGCTGTAAACGGACTTTGGAAGATTGTGCAAACTGCCGGAATTCCCGGCGGTTGCTAATATTTTTTTAGAATTCCCTTGACGAAAAACCAAAAATCGGCTATAATATCTGTAGTGTTTAATAATCTTAATTATTAACACTCGTTTTGTTGTCTCCTTTCTTTTGTTCTACACATATTTATTTTAATTTGTTTCAATGCCCCGGTTTCCGGGGCACTTTTCTTTTTCCGGGCATTTTTCATGCAGATTTCTGTGCGGTCATACAAGACCGGTGAGGTAGTAGACAAGCCCGTAGATGACCGAGGCCGCCGTGCCGTAGAGGATGACCGGACCTGCTATGGTGAATATCTTCGTGCCGACGCCGAATATAAGTCCCTCCGACTGCGCCTCCACTGCCGCCGAGCATACCGCATTCGAGAATCCGGTTATCGGTATCAGTGTGCCTGCGCCGCCGTGTTTTGCAAGGGCGCTGTACCAGCCGGTGCCGGTGGCGAGCGAGCCGGCGAGTATCAGCACGACCGAGGTCCATGCGGCAGCATCCTCCTTTCCGGCACCGAGTACGGAGAATACCGTGAGCAGAACCTGGCCGGCTGTACATATCGCCCCGCCTATGAGAAATGCCTTGACGGTGTCTGTTTTCTTGTCGGATGCCGGAGCTTCCTCTTCTGTCATCCGGCTGTATTCCTGAGGTGTTATCATGCAATCACTCCTTCGGTGATAGTATGCCCGTCTGCTGCAAAGATATCCGTATTTCCTGTCTTGACTTGCCATGCCGTATATGGTAGAATTGAATCATAAAATAACGGGAGGTCTCGGTATGAAAAAGCTCTTTGTCACGATAGCCGCAGCGGCGTTATATCTCCTTGTGAGCATAGCTACCGGATGGTGGGCTGTCACATGGATAATATGGGTGTTCTATTTCGTCTATATCATCGCTCAGGTATACAAGGATCATCAGTGACGGAAACGGGCGTAAACTGTTGACAAAAGGCGGAAAAGACTCTATAATTAATATGTACGGGGCAACCTGTAAAACAATGATAAAGGTCGGGAAGATTTACATATGAATATAAGATATAAGCGGCTACTGTCAGCCATGCTGGCGGTCTCTGTGCTGATGCCGTGTCCGTCATGCGCTTCTGTGGTGGAGCAGGCAGGCAGTTCCTCAGGGATGAATGAGGACAGCACGGGTGCAGAAGAGGAGGCCTCCGCAGCTCCGGGGGATGACGGAGAGCAGGGTACAGCGCCTGCCGGGACGGATACAGCAGAAACGAAGACTGAGGGCACGACTGAAACAGCCGTCCCCGATGTCATGCGCGGAAATATATACGATGCACACGGCGAGCTGCTTGCATACAGCAAGCATGACAGCGACGGCAAGGAAGTCCGGGTATTCACCGAGGACTACAAGGTCGCTTTTGCGAATGTGCTGAGCGAGATGTCCGAGGGTATGGATACCATATTCGAGGAGCAGCTCAGGAAGCCGAATCCCTCTCCGGTAGACGGGGACGAGAAGGTCGGACAGTCCGTACAGCTCACCTTTGATTCTGATCTGCAGAAGGGCATATACGATTATATGGCGTATATGGGACTTGAAGGCGCTGCCGTGGTAATGCGTGCAGACGGTTCCCTTGCGGCTCAGGTAAGCTGTCCGTCATATGATCCGGACGAGTATGCCGGAAAGAAGCACGACGAGGATCTTGCATGGGGCACCTACGGCAACAAGGCCTTCCAGAACGCCGAGCCCGGTTCCACCTTCAAGATGATGTCCGAGGTCTTGTCGGACAAGCACGGGATATACTCACTGTGGGATGAGGGCGAATGGTACGACGACGGCGCCACCATCGTAAACTGGGATCACGACAAGAACAAGAACTATCCGATGCAGAGAAGCCTGTATTCGGCATTCATCAATTCGAGCAACATCTACTTCGCAAAGGCCTTCGATCAGATCGGCAAGAAGGACGTGCTTGATGACCTCGATAAGATATTCCGCTTCATAACGCCGATAGACTGTGATTTCGGCGAGATACACAACAACGTCGAGATGTACTGCAACGACGATCTCAGACGTACAGCCTTCGGTCAGTCCTACGTGCTGACCTGCCCGATATACCTTGCGGCACTCTGCCACGAGGCAGGCCTCGGCGATATGTACACGCCGTTCGTGCTGAAGAATACCGTTGATACCAACGATTTCAGCAAGGTGCTTGAGAAGGGCAGCAAGTCCTTCGACAAGATAGCCTCCATACCGGAGGAGTACCGTGAGAACCTCTGGGCAGGAATGCTCGGAGTTGCCAACGATATCGGAGTATGGGTGCCTGACGGATACACTCTCTATGCCAAGACCGGTACGGCTGAGACCTGGATGGGAGATTTCCTGTATATCACAGGCTGCCTTAAGACTGAGAAGGGCAACGACAAGGAATCCGCAGACTACACCGACTATAAGGGCTCTTATGTGGTAGTAATGCAGATACGCAATCCCGAGAGCTTCGGCTTCAACTTCGCAAGCGAATCCGTTTCTCTGTATCAGGGTATAGTGAACGCTCTGTGCGAGAACGTCAACAAGAAGAAGGAAGAGCCGACAGAAGCAGCGGAGACGACTGCTGCGGAAACTGAATCCGTGACCGAAGAGCCTGAGACAGAAGAGCCGCAGGCAGAATAAGATAAAAAGAGACCTCCCGGGGCAATGCCTCAGGAGGTCTTTCGTGTCATGCCGTGATATCAGCTGTTGAACGGATTGAGAACTGCTGTGTCTGTCACTGTGATATCGTCGATAGTGGCTGCGATTATCTTGTTGCCGGATACTGCGTAAATGTAGTCGCCGATGTAGAGAGCTCTCTCAAATTCGGAACAATATGCGTCTTCGTTCATATCCTCGGCTAACTCGCCTCTCTGAACGAACTGTGTACCGTCGTAGGAGAGGAATACATACTTGGACGTATAATATGGGTCATAGGTATTCGGCAGGTATCCGTGGATGGTTACCGGGAATCCGAAGAGGTTCTTTTCCGGGGCGATGAGCAGTGCCTTGTGTTCGTATGTCGCACCGGACCAGAGCCAGGTGTCGTTGTGTCTGTCAATTGCATAGAAGCCGACTTCCTTGAGATCATAGGGATCGGAGTTGTCGAACATCACTGCCTTGATGCCGGTCTGTACGCCGCCCTCGTCGGCATTGATGCCGAAGCCGATGAGATGTCCGTCATCCCACTTCTGCATATAGGTGCTGAAGCCGGGGAGCTTGAGCTCATCCATGATTGTCGGCTGTGCGGGATTGCTGAGGTCTATCGCAAACAGGGGGTCTGTCTGCTCGTAGGTGACTACGTAAGCGATATCGCCGCTGAAATTGACTGACTTGATGTTCTCGTCAAGGCCGAAATCGGAGATGCTTCCGATGGTATTGAGATCCATATCGAGAACGTATACATGGTTGTTGCGGACGAGCTCGTCGTCTGACCAGCCTATCATGTCGGTGAAGGTGTTGCCGATCGATATCCATCTGTTCTCGCTTGTAGCTACACGGAAGTATCCGTTGTATTCACTCATGGAGAACTGATCGAGCACATAGCCCGTGAGCTTGCAGCTTGCAGCAGGCTCTATCTTTCCGCCGTCGATGGCGATACGGGTGATCTCTGTTTTGTCGTAGCCGTTTGCTGTGTAGATGTTGTCGGGTGTGCAGTAGATCGTTCCGGCAAAGCCTGCAAGAGCCTTGGTATCACATACGCTGTAGGTGCCGGGATTGCTGAGGTCTATGCTTCCCATAACGCTGTAGCGGAGGCAGTATTCTTCAGGCAGCCCGTCGCCGGGAAGGAGTATACAGCCAGGATCGATGCAGTTGCGGCCGTTCTTGTCAGTGCCGCAGGCGGGGATGTATCTGTCGATGTTCTCGGGATCTTCGATGCTGTTGAATGATACGGTAGAGTAATCCGAGATAAGATACATGAAGCCGTCCGGTGTTATGCGGACATCGTTGTAGTAGCCGTCCTGGAAGTATGTGCCGAGATACTCAGGTGTGTCGGTACAGGTATAGAAGGATACGAATACAGTATTCCTGATATCGTAGCCGTAGTAAAATCTTTCTCCGTTGCCGGAGGAAACCGGTGAGCCGTATGCCGTACCCACAACTGCGATGAGATCATTGTAGAGGTACATATCCTGAGCAGTGGCGGCCTGGAAGTACTGCTCGCCGAACACATTGCCTATATTATCGCTTATGCAGATATGGGTGACATCTCCGATATCTCCCTTGTCAACAGGAGCGATGTTGAGGTATGCCTTCTGGGTGCTTCCAAAGTAGAAATAATCCTCGTTTTTGTCATTGTAGCTGTAGTAGTTGAACAGGGTGTAGATGTTCTTTCCGTCTGTCTTGATTATGTCTGCTTCCTTTACTCCTTCCTCCTGCTCGAAGGTATCGGAGAAGGCCTCTGTCTGTTCATCGCCGCCGCCGGTGCCGAGAGTCGGTCCGTCTTCGCCGTTGATCATTGCACTGTCCTCAACGGCCATAGGGGCTTCCTTCACATCTTCGTCTGCGACGGATTCTACGGCTGCGTTAAGACTGTATTTTCTGCTGTTTTTCTTGAGCTGCCTTTCGTATTTCTTGCTGCTCTTCTCGTAGAGGGTGTATATCTCCTTGTAGCTTGAAGCGCCGGACATATAGGACTCTGATGATACCTTTGTCCCTTCCTTGCTGCCGTAGCCCTTGGTGTCGGCGCTGCCTTCTGTCTTGACGCTGCCGTCAATGTCGTCGTTCTGCTGACCTTCACCCTTTGACTTCGGCTCGTTGTACTCTGAGGTCGTACCAATGCCGAAGCTTTTTTTATGGTTGCGGAGTATATCGCCGTTTTTCAGTGCAGCGCCTCCTCCTGCGATAAGGGCGCAGGCTGCGGCTGCTGCGGCGATACGTCCGCCGATGCGTATGCCGCTGCGCTTCTTCTGTGCAGCTTCATCGCTGACTGTGCGTGCAGCCTGTGCATCAAGCATGGCCTTTATATTCTCGGGGCTTATCTCCTCCGGGATCTCCTCAGCCTCAAGGAGCTCCTTTATCTTCTCATCGTTATTCATGCTATCTCTCCTTTCAGGCAATACCGCTCAGCTCCAGCCGGAGCTTCTCCTTTATGCGTGAGAGCCGTGACCTTATCGTGCCGGCACGGAGCCCGCATACCTCTGCTATCTCGCTGCTCGTATATCCTCCGAGCACGGACATTGAGAGTATCAGCCTTGACTGCGGATCGAGGTGCTGTATGGCCTCGTGGAGCTCCGCATTCTCAAAGCTGAAATCCTCCTCCGGTATGGTTTCCTCCATGAGAGGTTCAGTCTCGGTAAAGTATTCTCTTTGATGTTTTTTGATCTTCGCAGAGAGTATACGCATTATCCAGCTTCTGAACGCCGCCGGTTCACGCAGACTGCCGATAGAGGAGAATGCGTCGAGCGCCGTGTCGCTTACTGCATCGCAGGCGTCATGGCTGCTCCGGAGACTGTAGAGAGCGATATGGTACATATCCTTGTATACAAGAGAGTAAAGTCGTGCGAAAGCGGCAGTATCTCCCGCCTGTGCGAGCTTTACGTCTGCGGAGAAATCTGTCATGGTGAATCCCTCCTTTGAACCGATTCATAAATAAGGTGTCGGAAATGGCGGTGATTGTTGCAGAGAGAATAAAAAACCAGCTATATGCACAAATATTCCGTAAGGTTACTGTGCATATAGCCGGAAAAGTCAGTCTCAGGAATTAGCTCTGCCTAAGAAGGCTGCGCCGATGATGCCTGCATCATTTCCGAGTTCGGCAATAACGATCTTGCAGTTCTTGGGGGAGTTCCTTGTGTATACCTCTTCCTTGACGAGTTCCTTCATGGGGAGGAGGAGCGGGTCGCCCTCGTTGCATACGCCTCCGCCGATGCAGAGGATATCGGGCTGGAAGATGTTGATGGTATTGGTTATGCCTGCTGCGAGGTACTTGATGTACTTGTCCACTACAGCCTTGGCGTACTTGTCTCCGGCACGCATACAGTCGAAGGAGGTGCGGGCTGTTACCTTGCCCTTCTCATCTGCTGACTTTGCCATGATGCTGTCGGGATGCTCGGCGATAGCCTCCTTTGTCATGCGGATAAGACCTGTAGCAGAGGAATAAGCCTCGAAGCAGCCCTTGCGTCCGCAGGAGCACTGTGCGCCGTCTACCTCGATAACGGTATGTCCGATCTCAGCGCCTGCGAAGTTGGAGCCGGAATAGATCTTGCCGTCGATGATGATGCCGCCGCCTACGCCTGTTCCGAGAGTGATGCATACAGCGTTCTTTGCGCCCTTTGCAGCGCCGGCAACGAACTCGCCGTAAGCAGCTGCGTTGGCATCGTTCTCTATGAATACGGGCTTGTCGATAGTCTCCTGTATGTACTTTACCATGGGAGTATCCTTGAAGCCGAGGTTGTTGGAGTACTCGATGATGCCTGTCTCGCTGTTTGCGATGCCGGGAGTACCGATTCCCACCCACTCGATATCGTCAATGGTAAGCTTTGCGTTCTTTACGGCCTGAAGAGCCATCTTTGCCATATCGTCTGCGATCTCCTTGTCGGGACGGGGGCAGTTGGTCTTTGTGGAAGCCTTTGCGATGATGTTGTATTTCTCGTCAACTACACCTGCAACGATGTTTGTGCCGCCGAGATCGATTCCTACATAATATTTCATGATTTATCCTCCTTATATTATACAGTAGTTATTATCACACTGCATTTACCTTTTATTATATATCCTTCCGTTCCTGCGGGAACGAAAACGCCTGAGCCCTTTTTTACCGGCAGGCTCTCTGTGCCGTCTGTCACTTCGCATTCTCCGTCAGTCACAAGGATATGCCTGAACGTGTCTGCCCTGCCGAGCGCCATGCTTCGGTAGATATCGTATTTATCCGCACGGAAGTATCTGCACGCAGCAAGCTGTGTGTGCCATCTTCCGGGTTGGTTCTCCTTTTCCGGCTGACCGTATCCCGGAGCTGCCGGAACGGTCTTCGTGACATCTATGGCCTTTTCCGTATGGAGCTCACGGGGCTTGCCGTCAGCGCCGACTCTGCCGTAATCATACACACGGTAGGTCACGTTTGAGTTCTGCTGTATCTCCGCAATGAGTATCCCCCTGCCGATAGCATGGAGAGTACCGGGGGCTATGAAGAACACATCGCCCTTGCTTACGGGTACACGGCAGACCTTGTCCATGAGGGTGTTATCCTCTATAGCGGTGCGGAACTCATCGGCGGTAAGCTCTTCACGGAATCCGTAGACCAGCTCTGCGCCGGGCTCGCAGTCCACGACGTACCACATCTCGGTCTTGCCGTACTGCCCTTCATGACTGAGCGCATACTCATCGTCGGGGTGTACCTGCACCGAGAGGTCGTCCTTTGCGTCTATCAGCTTGACAAGTACCGGGAAGGTATCTCCGCTGCGGAAAAACTTTCCCACAGCCTCCGGATGCTCACTTACGAAGCTGCTGAGAGCCATGCCCTCATATTCGCCGCTTGCGATGAGGCTGTCGCCGTCCGGATGACAGCTCAGCTCCCAGCTCTCTGCAAGGCGGTCGGTGCCGCTCTCCTTGCCGAACTCGTCACGAAGCCTTGTGCCGCCCCAGATGTAGTCCTTTATCGCAGGCTTTATTAAAAATGGTGTCATATTACCTCCACAGGTTTTCAAATTCCTCTTCGCTGCCGCAGAACACATTGAAATCTATGCACTCCTCCTCGCCGATATAGCCTTCAAGCTTTCCGTGATCGGAGTACTGCCAGAACGTCCAGTCAAAGAAGTCCGGCTCCATCTGTGTGCAGCGTATCCACAGGGGATAGTCCGAGTAGCTGTCCTTTACGTATCTGAAATATACCGGGACAGTGGTGTATATGATCGGCTTCATGCCGTAGTATTCCTCAAGTCTTTCGAGCAGGGGAGTGAGTATCGCTTCGGTCTCCTCAGCGCCCGGCTTGTGCAGCTTCTTGTCGGCATAGTACTCTATGTCTACGACAGGAGGGAGCTGTATCTCGTCACGGCTCACGGAGTTTATGAAGTTCTCTGCCTGTGTCTCGCCGGGGCTGTCGAAGCTGAAGAAATGGTAACAGGATACCTTTATACCTGTAGCGGCTGCCCTTTCAAGGTTGCGGCGAACCGATTCGTCTGTATGTCCGCTTCCTTCGGTAGCCTTTATGAAGGCGAACCTGACGCCCTGTTCTTCAAGTCTTTCCCAGCTCACCACGCCCTGGTAATTGGAAAGATCCACCCCGAAGACCGGATATTTCAGCCTGTTTACACGGGCATGAGAAAAGAAACAGGCGCATCCCCACGCCAGCAATATCATAAGCAGTCCTGCTGCGGCAAGGACTGTCCGCAAATGCTTTTTCATCTGACAGCAACAACTCCATACTCTGTGCCGTCGTTACGGCACAACTATACACTATATATAATACCCTAAAATCACGAATTAGTCAACAATTATTTTTCAATGTATGAAAGAAGGGAAAATATGCCATTTTTTCAGCACACCCCCTTGACAACCGCTCGTTCATGTGATATAATCAGAATTCGATAATGATTATCATTTTAAGTTTCGGAGGAAGCACATGAGATTCAGAAAGACTATATCGGCCGTGCTCTGTGCGGCTATGGTTATAACATCATTCACAGGCTGCGGCTCTGCATCGGGCGGAAAGAGCAGCAGGCTAAGTATAGTATGCACGACATTTCCGGAGTATGACTGGATACGTCATATACTCGGTGATCATCTTGCGGATACAGATCTTACCTGTCTTGCCGCAAACGGTACGGATATGCACAGCTTCCAGCCCACGGCAGAGGATATGATAAAGATATCAGCCTGCGATCTGTTCGTGTATGTCGGCGGCGAGTCTGACAAATGGGTAGAGGACGCTCTTGCCGATGCTAAAAATGAGGATATGAAGGTCGTATCACTTCTTGACGAGCTCGGCTCCGCTGCAAAGGAGGAAGAGGTCAAGGAAGGCATGGAAGCGGAGGCTGAGGAAGAAGACGAGGACGAGGATGAGGACGAAGGCCCCGAGTATGACGAGCACGTATGGCTTTCACTGAGAAATGCGGCAAACCTTTGCTATGAACTGGAGGTCGCTGTCAGCGCTGCTGATCCGTCTCATGCGGGAGACTATATGGAGACCGGAGGAGAATATATAGAGGAACTGAACAAGCTGAACGACAAGTACAAGGAGTTCTTCAAGGAGATGCCGAAGGAAAAGAGAGTCATGATATTCGGCGACCGGTTCCCGTTCCGCTACTTCACCGACGATTACAAGATCGATTACTATGCGGCATTCGTCGGCTGCTCTGCCGAGACTGAGGCAAGCTTCTCGACCATAGCCTTCCTTTCAGAGAAGGCGGACGAGCTCGGCGTTGATGATATCTTCATACTTGAGGGCTCTGACGGTGCCATAGCAAATGCTGTGATCAGCAACACAAAGAAGAAGGATATGCAGATAGTAAAGCTCGATTCGATGCAGTCCGTAACAGATCTCAGCAATACCTATCTCAATATCATGGAGCAGAACTACGAAACTATCCGGGAGGCGATGAGCTGATGGAGGAGAACGAAAAAAAGGCACCCGAAAGAGAGAAGCAGCTCGTCTGCCGTAACGCCTCTCTCGGATACGAGGGACAGACCGTTACGGAGGGACTCGATTTCTCGGTATGCCGGGGCGATTACCTCTGTATACTCGGAGAGAACGGCTCAGGAAAGAGCACGCTCGTCAAGGCGATACTCGGTCTAAGACCGCAGATATCCGGCGAGATAGAATGGTGCGGCGGAGTCAAGGCCAACGAGATAGGCTATCTTCCGCAGCAGACAGTGGTACAGCGTGATTTTCCGGCATCGGTGCGTGAGATAGTGCGCTCCGGATGCCTTGCCAAGACCGGACTCAGACCGTTCTTCAACCACGAGGAAAAGAAGCTTGCCGAGAGCACTATGAAGCAGCTCGGTATAGATTCACTTGCAAAGCGCTGCTACCGTGACCTCTCGGGAGGACAGCAGCAGAGGGTGCTCCTTGCAAGAGCGCTCTGCGCAACAAGGAAGATGCTCCTGCTTGACGAGCCTGTCACCGGACTTGACCCCCGTGCGCAGCTTGATCTCTATGAGCTGATAACGAACCTCAATAAGCAGGGCATCACTATAATAATGGTATCTCATGATGTGGCGGCGGCAGTGCGCTATGCCAGCCATATCCTTCATATCGGAAGCCACCGCCAGCTGTTCTTCGGAACGACTGCCGAGTATACCGCAAGCGGTGTCGGACAGAGCTTCCTTGCAGCAGAGGAGACCTACGGAGCTTCTGCACCTTCGGAAGAAAAGGAGGCGGAAGCAGATGAGTGAACAGCTCAGTACCCTGAGGTACTACCTTGAATTCGATTTCGTCCGCTATGCCATAATAGTCGGACTGCTTATCTCCCTCTGTGCTTCGCTCCTCGGAGTCACTCTCGTGCTGAAGCGCTTCTCCTTTATCGGAGACGGCCTCTCGCACGTTGCATTCGGAGCGATAGCGGTATCCTCCGTGCTAACCTTCGGGCTGAGAGCGATAGGCTCCGAGGCCACCGGCAGACTCGCAGAGGTGCTCAGCGAGAACAACCATACCGTGATAGTTCTTCCTCTTACGGTGCTTGCGGCGGTACTGCTGCTGCGTACCGGACAGAATACGAAGATAAAGGGCGATGCGGCGGTCGCAATGATATCAGTCGGCTCGCTCGCCATAGGCTATCTGCTCATGAACCGCTTCCCGTCATCGTCGAATATCTCCGGTGACGTGTGCAGCACTCTCTTCGGTTCCACTTCCATACTCACGCTCAAAGGCTCTGATGTAGTTGTCTGCTCGGTCATGGCGGCGATAGTGATCGTCACGTTCGTTGTATTCTACAACAAGATATTCGCCGTAACCTTTGATGAGAGCTTCACAAGAGCGTCCGGCGTGAATGCGGGACTTTACAACCTGATGATAGCGATAATCACCGCAGTCATCATCGTTATATCGATGAATCTTGTGGGCTCGCTGCTGATATCTGCGCTGATAATATTCCCGTCACTGTCTGCCATGCGTATACTCCGCAGCTTCAGGGGCGTTGTGATCTGCTCGGCCGTGATATCGGTATTCTGTGCAGGCGTCGGCATAATCCTTTCGATACTCTATTCAACACCTGTCGGCTCGACGATAGTTGCAGCTGATATAGCGGTATTTCTGATATTCAGTTTCCTCTCCCTGTTCAGGAAGGGAAGATGAAGCAAAGGAGGAGACAGTATGAAGAAAAGAATATTTGCGGTGCTTGCAGCGGCTGCAATAATGCTCACAGGCTGCGGCAGCGCAGAAAGCGGCTCGTCAGTGAGTCCTGCTGCAAACGACGGATATGACGTTGACCTCACACAGCTCAGCTCGAGCATGGTATACGGACAGGTCTATGACATGGTGACCAATTCGGACAGCTATGTCGGTCAGAAGGTAAAGATGAAAGGCAGCTTCTCCTACTACAAGGACGAGCAGACCGGAAAGGAATACTTTGCGGTGCTCATAGCCGATGCCACTGCCTGCTGCAGTCAGGGCATAGAGTTCATACTCAAGGGCGATCCGGTATACCCGGACGACTATCCGGCTATAGGTACGGAAATAACCGTAACAGGCAGCTTTGCGTGGTACAAGGAAGACTATGCTACCTACTGTCAGCTCCTTGATGCGGAGATAATCCCGAATGATGCTCCGGCTGAGGATACGACAAAGGAGCTCTCCTGGAACTGAATAAAAAAACGAGGGCGCACATTGTGCGCCCTTTATAATTTCAGGATCATCGCCGCAGGCGATACCATAATTATTCTTTATTCACTATTATTTTAGTGACTGCGCTTTATCACAATCACGCTTTCACTCTTGTATAATAGAATACTGCAAGCTGAGTGCGGTCACGCAGCTGGAGCTTGTCGAGCAGTGAGCTTATGTAGTTGCGGACAGTGCCCTCACCGAGGAAGAGCTTTCCGGATATCTCCTTGTTGGAGAGCCCCTCTGCAACAAGCTCCATTATCTCACGCTCCTTGGCGCTTATGCCGTGAGCAGCGAAATCGAAATCGCCCTTGGGCTTTATAAGCTCCGGCAGCTTGTTAGCCACAGCGCTGCCGAAAACGCTCTGCCCGCCCATGACAGCTTCAAGCGCAGGTGCTATGCCGTCGAAATCCTGCTTGAGTATATACCCCTTTGCTCCCATGAGCATCGCCTTGACGATGTACTCGTCATCGGAGAAGGTGGTGAGGTAGAGTATCCTTGCATCGGGAAACTCACGGAGTATCTGCTCACCGGCTTCGATTCCGTTCATGCCCTCCATACGAATATCCATTAGCATGACGTCCGGACGGTGCTTCCGGTATATCTCGACTGCCTCGCTGCCGCTGCTGCCCATGGCGGCAACATTTATCTGACCGGTGCTCTCGAGGATAGTTCTCAGCGAAAGAGCCACCAGTGAATCATCATCTATTACTGCAATATCCATAGCTGTTCCTTTCATACTTCCTTTTTGTCGCGGGGTATCGTCATAAAGATACGGAATCCCTTGTCAGATGGCGTAAAGCTTATCGTTCCTCCGGCGCTGCGGGCTCTGTCCTCCATATTCCTGAGGCCTATCCCGCCGCTGCTTATCCCCTTCGGGTGTCCGTTGTCTTCCATCACAAGCTGCCAGAAGCCGGGATGCTCACGCAGGATAAGCTTTATCCTGTCACCGTCCGAATGCTTGACGGCATTGGACAGTCCCTCCTTGACAACTCCGGCGATACAGAGCTTTATATTGCCCGGTGTATCATTGCCGCAGCTGTAATCGAGCTCGACATTGAAGCGCTCGCCGACTGTGGCTATACTGTCCTCTATGACCTTTCTGAGGTCTATGGAATCGTCGTGCAGGTCGTGAACGCTCTCACGGATGCTTGTCATTGCCTGATCGAGAGTGCTGCGGAGACTTTCAAGCGGCTCTTTCAGCTTCTCGTCCTTGTTCACTATATTCAGCGCACCTGCCTGCAAGAGGGAGCGTGTGAGCATATGTCCCACGTTGTCGTGTATCTCACGGGCGATGCGGTTGCGCTCCTGCATCGTAGCGAGCCGGACTGCGTTGTCCTGTGCTTCTGTGAGCCTTGCATTCTGCTCCGTAAGGCGGATATTCTGTTCTGTACCTTCATCACGCATTGAGGTGAGAAGATCCACTGTATTCTCAAGCTTTGAGAGCCGCAGCTCCGTTATCAGTGCGGCGAACACAGTCGCTGCCGCAAGGAGGAGCTGAGTGCCTGTGAAGCGGCCGATATGAGGCATGGCAGCCAGAGCGGGCAGGAGCACCCACAGCTTCTTTTCACGTACCGCATCACAGACCAGCACCGGCATAGTCAGGAGCATAGGCGGGAAGAAGGCGCAGGAGAGCGACCACAGCAGCATTATAACAACAGCGGTTTTCCCTCTGAGCAGCTGTACGGCAGAGGATGCCGTGACAGCGGCAAGGAGCGAAGTGACGGGGGCGAACACCTCGCCGTTCATGCACAGAGCAACAGTGCATATCAGCAGTATACCGGCCTTTCCGAGCAGCCGTTCCATTTTCATCGCCTCCGTTCATGTTCATCAATTGAATTATACCATGAGCACTGGTAGATGTCAAACAGGCAGATCATATAGTCAGAAATGCACAAAATCTATTGATTTTAACAGGTGACTATGGTATAATATTGTAAAATAACATCTGAGGAGCGATAATATGACATACTTCAAAAGAATAATTGCAGCAGTGACATCGGCGCTCATGCTGCCGGCCTGTGTGACTCTTCCGGCCGGTGCGGCAGAGCAGAGCGGCCTTGTAAAGCAGGATATAAGCTATGACGAATACGTCGGAACCATAGCCAATCCCGGTGCCGGATACACCACTACCTCATGGTACCGCCTTGAGCCCGGTGAACTGAAGAGTGTTGACTGCAAGGGCTCAGTAGTGCTTTTCTTTGTGTACATAGGGGCTTACTCCGCCGGTGCGAACGGCATACGGCTCCAGACACATGACGGCGTTGAGGTCTACTCCAGGGGCAAAGACTGCGACCTTGATGAGACCTTTTTTGAATCGCTCCGCGGAAGCCTTGAGAACTGCCGGAAGAACGGCAGCATGGCAGCGCTCCGTTTCCGCTATGATGAGGAGGGATATGACGATCCCGAGCCGGATACCTTCGAGCAGGTGCTCAGTCACATCCGGCAGATAAAGGACAGCGGCATTCTTGAGGAGTATGCGGATATACTCGCCTTTGTGGAATCCGGTATGGTAGGCAAATGGGGAGAGCAGCACGGCGGATTGTATACGACTCCCGCTTATAAGGCACAGGTGCTTGACGCCTTTATCGATGCAGTACCCGAGCCCGTACCTGTGACTGTCCGCACACCTGATACCTTTACGGAGTGGCTCGGTATCAGACGCAGCGATCTGCCGGATTACCGGGCGGCGCTTGAAGGAAAGGAGCTTACGGAGGAGCAGCAGCACAGGCTCTCGCAGGCTTACCGTGTCGGCCTCTACAATGACGGATATATGGGCAGCGATTCCGACCTCGGCACCTATTCCGACCGTGAGAAGGAGACAGCATGTCTCGGCAGCCAGTGCGTTACCGCCTACTACGGCGGCGAGTTTTCCGGAGATATCACCTATGCAAAGAAGTTCGATACCTACCTTCCGGAGAATGCGATACCGGAGATGTACCGCACCCACCTCAGCTACATAAACTCCAATATCTTCAAGCTGTACAAGGACTACACCTTCGGCGAGAAATATGACGTCGAGGGTGCAGACAACTCCGCCTACTACGGGCAGAACGTATTCCAGTTCATCCGTGATCACCTCGGTTATCGTTTCGTGCTGCGTGATTCGCAGCTCACCGGCGAAGTACCGCAGGGCGGTGATCTGGAGTACCGCCTGCGCATAGAGAATACCGGCTTTGCAAACCCGATACCGGAGACGAAGGCGTATCTGCTGTTTGAACGTGACGGCGAGTATATCAGCTGTCCGCTTGCCGGTGTTGATGCCAACAAGTGGGCTTCGTGTACCGTGAACGATATCAGCGGGGCAGTCTCTGTCCCCGGCGGTCTCCGTGAGGGTGAGTGGAACGTGTACCTCAGGCTTCAGATGGGAAACAATGAGTTCTGGCAGGACAGCCTGCGTACAGTGCGGTTTGCGAATGAAGGTATATGGAATACTTACCTCGGAGCAAATCTGATCGGCAGGGTGACGGTGACTGCGGCTGATTCGGTATCCAATGCCTTTACCGAAAAAGGCGTACCGGCTGAGAAGGACGCTGTTATGCGCTCTGTATGCGGACATATGATAATCGACGGCATCATCTCATCCGGAAGTGAGTGGACCGGGGATATGCTCATCGGTGAGAACGGCGATAACAGGGTATATATGACAGCGGATGAGGAGAATCTCTATGTCATGGGGCAGCTGCCCGACAACGGCGAATCACCTGTATACAACATCAAAGTGACCCGTGAGGACGGCGAGAGCTACTGGCTTTACTACAGCCCGAGCGGATACGTGTATTTCAATCACGACGGACGCAGCGGCGATTCCTTCATGCACAGCGGAAGAACGGCTGAGTTCTGTATACCTCTTTCCATGTTCGGACTTGAAGCCGGTACTGAACTTAAACAGGTGCGTCTCTTCTTACAGGACAGCGCCCATGACTGGGAGGTGCTCGGCGAGGTCAACTCAGGCCCGTGCAAGGTGCCTTCTTACTTCCGGGTATACTCCGGCTGCATGGATGCAGTCCTCGAGGAGGGCGGCAGCTATACCGCAGAGGCACTTGTCACCATAGAGGATGCGAAGTATCAGTGGTACAGAGACGGCGAAGAAATAAAAGGCGCAGACAAGAAGCAGTATACCGTAACCGCAGCGGGAAGGTATTCGGTGAAGATCACAGCACCGGACGGAGCAGAGCGTACTGTGGATATGGTGCGGGCACGAATGGCAAAGGAGCAGAGCCCGGCTTACGGCGATGTGAATACCGACGGCAGGGTAACAGTTGCCGATGCGGTTGCGATACTCCAGTACATAGCCAATCAGGAGAAATATCCTCTCTCGGGGCAGGGAGCAGTGAACGCCGATATCGACGGCGTGACCGGTATAACGGGCTCAGATGCAGTTGTAGTG
Organism: Ruminococcus sp.; assembly: GCA_017620025.1. Taxonomy (GTDB): domain Bacteria; phylum Bacillota; class Clostridia; order Oscillospirales; family Ruminococcaceae; genus Ruminococcus. Next base: position 20,715 of record JAFZRF010000065.1, on the reverse strand, counting down.
CAGAAGGTCGATGCGGGACTTATAAAGCAGAGCGAGCTGCCGCTGAAAGCCGGCTGACATAAAGAACAGCACTTCCATGCGGAAGTGCTGTTTTATATACTGTATGATTATCAGAACTCCATCTTGCTCTCGAGGAAGGAAACGAGCTCGTCGAGCGGGATACGCTCCTGCTCCATTGTGTCTCTGTCACGTACTGTTACGCAGTTGTCCTTCTCGATGGTATCGAAGTCTACTGTTACGCAGAAGGGAGTGCCGATCTCGTCCTGACGGCGGTATCTCTTACCGATAGTACCTGCCTCGTCGAAGTCAACGCTGAACTTCTTGCAGAGCATATCGTATACTTCCTGAGCCTTGGGAGTGAGCTTCTTCACGAGGGGAAGAACTGCGCACTTGAAGGGAGCGAGAGCGGGGTGGAAGTGCATAACTGTGCGGACATCCTTCTTCTCGTTGCCGTCCTTGTCTGTGCTGATGAGCTCCTCCTCGTCGTAAGCCTCTGTAACAACGGAGAGGAAGAGTCTCTCAACGCCGAGTGAAGGCTCGATAACGTAGGGGATGTACTTCTCGTTTGTCTCAGGATCGAAGTACTCAAGTGACTTGCCGCTGGTGTTGATGTGCTGTGTGAGGTCGTAGTCTGTTCTGTCAGCAACGCCCCAGAGCTCGCCCCAGCCGAAGGGGAAGAGGTACTCGAAGTCTGTGGTAGCCTTGGAATAGAAGCAGAGCTCCTCCTGATCGTGGTCACGCAGACGGATATTCTCCTCCTTGAGACCGATGGAGAGAAGGAAGTTCTTGCAGTAGCTTCTCCAGTAATCGAACCACTCAAGGTCAGTGCCGGGCTTGCAGAAGAACTCAAGCTCCATCTGCTCGAACTCACGTACACGGAAGATGAAGTTGCCGGGAGTGATCTCGTTACGGAAGGACTTACCTACCTGAGCAACACCGAAGGGGACTTTCTTTCTTGTGGTTCTCTGAATGTTGGCGAAGTTTACGAAGATACCCTGTGCAGTCTCGGGACGGAGGTAGAGCTCGCTCTTGGAGTCCTCTGTAACGCCCTGGAAGGTCTTGAACATAAGGTTGAACTGACGGATATCTGTGAAGTTCTGCTTGCCGCAGTTGGGGCAGCAGATGCCTTTCTCCTTGATGTAGGCTGTCATCTGCTCATTGCTCCAGCCGGCAACGTTTGTGCCGTCGAAGTCCTCGATTAGGTTGTCTGCACGGTGACGTGTCTTACACTCCTTGCAGTCCATGAGAGGATCTGAGAAGCCGCCGATATGACCGGAAGCCACCCATGTCTGGGGGTTCATGAGGATAGCGGAATCAAGACCTACGTTGTACTTGTTCTCCTGAACGAACTTTCTGAGCCATGCGTTCTTGATGTTGTTCTTGAGGAGAACACCGAGCGGGCCGTAATCCCATGTGTTTGCAAGACCGCCGTAGATCTCTGAGCCGGGGTAAACGAAGCCCTTGGATTTACAGAGATCAACGATCTTGTCCATTACTTTTTCATTATTTTTCAGCATAATAAGCTACCTCGCTTTTGTATTTATAGTCACATACTATTTTAACTCATAGTTAAGGAAATGTCAAGTGTTTATCGTGCGGGGCGGGGAGTATGCGTATCAGAAGCCCTCTTTCCACCGGCGTATGTTCTCAGCCCTGAACGGGAATCCGCCGATGACGAAGCTCTCCTCGGCAAGCTGTTCCTGTGTGAACCACGGTGATACCGTTTTTCCTTCGGTATGTGTGAGAATATGGAAGCATACGGCGGGAATGAAGCTCTGGCCTATAAGGTAGCATTTCTCACCGTTCTCGTTCACTGCCTCATCGGCTATCATGACCACATGGGCATCGTTGCAGATGATATCTCCGGTGCGAAGCTCTCCGGCGGATATTACCGCAGATTCCTTCTGCAGTGAGAGCGTACCGGCATAGCGCATGACCTCCTTGAGGCAGTTCATGTACTGCTGCCTGCTGTCGTCGGGGAATGCCGCAGGCAGCTCGCAGGAAAATCCGCCGAGCGCAAATATCCTCTTTCCTTTTCTCCAGCGGTCATAGCTGCACTCATCTCCGTTTGAGAGCTGAAAGGATATCCGGTCATACTGCCCCGTATCGTAGAAGTAATCGCTGTAGAGCCTTATCACACTGTCGGCGCACTGCTGATATCCGTCCGTGCCGAGGCTTATATCCAGTACGGCTGCCGCATCTGTTGAACCGAGCGTTGTCCCGTCGTATACCGGCAGCTTTATATCATCGGGCAGCAGCGGATAGCTCCGCATATACTCCGCAAAGCTGCCCTCCTCAGCCGGAACACGTTCATACCCCTCCGGAGGGAGTATGCGTGTCCCAAGTGTCATGCCTTCGGGCGCTAATGACTGTATATCGTAGAACCTGCCGGCGCTTTCAATCGTAAGCTCGGCAGCCTTCCATTTCGGGTGAGTGCGGATATAGACAAAGACCAGTGCTGCTGCAATGGCGAATACAGTTATGATGCGAGCGCTCAGCTTGAAGCCTTTCTTTATTCCGGCAAGGTATGAGTTCCTGTTCATGGCGGTCTCCTCTTCTGAAAGAAATTTCTGACATGATTATATCACTTTGTTGTGTCCTTTCTGTGTCCTTTGTTATTCTTTTATGTGTCTTTTCTTTCGGAAAAGACGCCGCAGCGCTATTTATTCATCACCGACGATGAATAATTATTCTTTCGCATAGATAGCAGTATCCTGCACGGAACTTCTCTGATGATAGATTAAATATCAAAAATGTTCACAAAATGTACTTGAATAATAATACATCATGTGATATAATTAAGGCATAATCATACAGAAAGCTCCGGAACGGCCGGAGACGGTATGGTTCATGAAAAGGGTTGGAGTTTCAAGGAGGTATTGACCATGAAGAAGAGAACATTAAGAGCATCTGCATTCGCACTGGCAATGGCTGTAGCAGTATGTGCTGTACCTAAGGATATTGTGGTATCCGGCACAGGCGTCACAGCATGGGCGGCCGATGAGGCTGAAAAGGCCGCAGCAGCAGTAACTGCAGCACCTGAGGCTGTTAAAGGTCTGAGGTATACCGGTTCTGAGCAGACTCTTGTAAAAGCCGGTACAGCGGAGGGCGGTACTCTTAAGTACAGACTCGGCGCAGACGGCGAGTGGTCCGAGGAGATTCCCGCAGGTCTGAATGCTGGCACATATACCGTAGGATACTTCGTTGAAGGCGACGAGGAGCATTCCGATTCAGCCGAGGAGACCGTTGAGGTGAAGATAACAAAGGCTATCCCGAACCTTACCTTCTCTGACAGCTATTCACGTATAACCAACGGTGAGCCCATGCCTCTTATCGACGAGATAAAGACCACAGGCGGCACTGTTATGTACAAGCTCGGCGACGACGGCGAGTGGAGCGAAAAGATACCCGAGGCAGCGGAGACCGGCGAGTATAAGATATACTACAAGGTGGTCGGCGATGATAATTACTATGGCGAGGGCGATGTGGTCGAGGCTTACGGCAAGATGAACTATGCCTTCCCGTATTGCTATAACTGTAACAGATCTCCGTCATTCCCGACAAAGGGCGGTACCTGCAATGCTTACGGCCTTGATGAACCTATCACCTCTCTGGACACGCAGGGAACAACGGTCGAAGGTGACTGGACTCTTGAATTTGTCGGCTGCTACGGCGATATCGCAGAGCCCTCAGATATTCTTACATATATCGTTAATCAGGCCAGGGAAGGCTATTCTCTTGAAACAGGCGACGGAGTTGCAGTGTATGAGCTGAAGGACGGCGGAAAGCATATCGCATACGGCGTGCTGTTTGCAGCAACTACTTTGAACGAGAAGCTTTTCTACATCGGCGATACATGGTCAGCCGGCGGCGCCGGATATGTTCTCACATCAGAAAAGATGAACCATGACCAGATGTTCAATATCTCCAAGGATGTAAATGATATAGCCGACGAGAAGATAGGCATGACAGGCGAGGTTATTTCAACTGTCAGGGCTATAAAGTACGGCGATACCAACTGTGACGGAAAGATCACTGTTGCCGATGCTGTCGGCGTTCTTCAGTACGTAGCAAACGCAGAGGAGTATCCTCTCTCGGATGCCGGTCTGATCAATGCCGATATTGACGGCGAGGAAGGCATCACCGGCACAGATGCTATCGTTATCCAGCAGGTAGATGCAGGAGTAGTAAATCAGGAGGATCTTCCTCTTAAGAAATAAAAGCAAGTGGCGGACTTAACAGTCCGCCACTTTTATAATCCCAGACTTATGAAAAACAGAGCAGGCGAATAGTCAAATCAGGCCTTACAGCATAATTAAAATCCATCGCCGAAGGCGATACCAATTTTATTCTTTATTCTTTCTTCTCTATTATTTCTTATTTCAGTGAGTGCGGCAATATGCCGCACTCACGCTATTTGCTGTATTCCTTCATAGCCGCCGCTGCGTCCTCTACACGCTTTTTCAGCTCCGAGGCCGATATGCGCATGGCGCCGCTGCCGAGTATTATCATCTGCTCCAGTCCGTCAGATGTGGCTACACGTACACGGTGCTTCTTGGAAAGCTCATGGCTCACTCTTTCGATATAGCTGTCGGCAGTCTCTGCCTCACGGGTATAGACGATGCTGATGTTGTAGTATTTCTCTATCTCACGGTGTTTGCCGGGTACCTTGTAGGCATCGAAAACAAGTATGAGCTCGCTGCCGTCATAGCCCTGATAGCTTGCGAGTATGTTTATGAGCTGTGAGCGTGCGGCGTCAAGATTCTCCTGAGCTATCTTATTGAGCTCGTCCCAGGCGAATATGATATTGTAGCCGTCAACAAGGAGGTAATCCGGCCCCTCATAGTCCGGCAGCTTTACCGGCTTGCTGTAGTCTGCCGGCTCACGTTCCCTGCGGAAGGCCTTTCTCGGGTCACGGTCTATCTTGCCGTAGGTGCGCTCGAATATCTCCATAAGCTCCTTGTCGGAGGCCTCTGTGATGTAGTTTCTTTTCACCGGTGCCTGCTGTACCTCTTCTTCGTCCGTTTCAGGCGCAAGACAGGAGGGCAGGTGCATATGCTCCGGCACCTCATCCCACTTTACCACGAAGCCTGCTCCGTGGGAGCAGAATACCGAATCAGCACTGTTCTCCACATCACTGTCACAGTCGTAGCCGATAGCTGCTATGACCTCATCGGCGTTGTGACATTCACGGTATCCGCCGGAGGTGCATATCAGCTTGCCCTTTCCGCGGGTATATCCGATGACTGCCGCCATATATCCGTTCAGCTCCGATACAGGAGCACTTCCCGTTATAACGGCGGTCTCGCCCCGTGTCTCAGGTGCTTCAAACTCTGCGGACATATGCTGCAGGTCGGCGATGGCACGTCCCACGCACTCCGCCGGTATCTCGAGCTCATAGTCGTAGTAGGGTTCGAGGAGCACGCTCTCTGCGCTTCTCAGCCCCTGACGTATCGCCCTGTATGTAGCCTGCCGGAAGTCGCCGCCCTCGGTGTGCTTCAGATGTGCCTTTCCTGAGGCAAGGGTTATCTTTATGTCGGTTATGGGGGAGCCCGTAAGCACGCCGAGATGTTCCTTTTCGCCGATATGGGTGAGGATGAGCCTCTGCCAGTTCCTGTCAAGGTCGTCCTCACGGCAGGAGGAGGCTATGGTGATGCCGCTGCCGCGTTCACCGGGTTCAAGCAGCAGATGTACCTCGGCATAGTGCCTGAGGGGTTCATAATGTCCGACACCCTCGGCTATGGTGCGTATAGTCTCCTTGTAGGCGACTGCGCCCTGTCCGAAGGTCACGCTGTAGTCGAATCGCTCTTCGATAAGCCTTGTGAGTACTTCAAGCTGTACCTCGCCCATGAGCTGCAGGCTTATCTCCCGGAGCTGTTCGTTCCATACCACATGGAGCTGCGGGTCCTCGTCCTCAAGCTGACGCATATCCTTCAGCGCCTTGTATGGGTCGTTCTGCGGCGGGAGCATGACACGGTACGACATGACCGGCTCGAGCATGGCTCTGTCGGAGTTGCGTATATGTCCGATGCCCTGTCCGGCGTAGGTGTTCTCGGGGCCAGTAACAGCGCATACCTGTCCGGCCTCGGCAGTATCGGCCGTGCGGAACTTCTCGCCGGAATAGAACCGGAGGGAGGTTATGCGGTCGGTGTGTTCTTCGCCGTCCTGACCGGTATAGGTAAGCTCCTGACGCACCGAGAGCTTTCCGCCCATGACCTTGATATGCGTAAGGCGGCTGCCCTTGCTGTCGTAGGATATCTTACAGACCTTCGCGCCGAAGCCCTCCTGACGGGGCGGCTCGGCGGCAAAGCGGTCAATGGCGGAGATAAGAGCCTCAACGCCCTGCATTTTCAGCGCAGAGCCGAAGAAGCAGGGGAATATCCGTCTCTGCATTACGGCAGCGGATATGTCGTCGTCAGAGATGTCGCCGTCCGAGAAATACTTCTCCATCAGGTGCTCACAGCAGGCGGCGCAGTTCTCCTTCATCTCCTCCCCGGGGAGGTTGAAATCGACGAAGCCGCCGGAGAGCTCCCTGTTCAGCTTTTCGAGTATCGAGGAGGGCTCTGCGGTCGTGAGGTCCATCTTGTTCACGAAGACGAATACCGGCACCTCATACTTCCTCAGCAGCTTCCACAGGGTGGAGGTGTGACTCTGTACTCCGTCGGTGGCGCTTATGACGAGTATGGCAAAATCGAGCACCTGCATGATGCGCTCTGTCTCGGCGGAGAAGTCAACGTGACCGGGGGTATCGAGGAGGGATATCTCCGCATCGCCGCAGGTGAGCTCCGCTTGATGAGCGAATATGGTGATGCCCCTGTCCTTTTCTATCTGACTGTTGTCAAGGAAAGCGTTGCCGTGATCGACTCTTCCTGCCTTGCGGATACCGCCGGTGAGGAAAAGCAGAGCCTCTGCAAGAGTGGTCTTGCCGGAGTCAACATGAGCGGTGATGCCTGCGGTCAGTCTCTTCATACCGCACCTTCCTTCCTGTTATACTAAATACAGCGGAGAGCCTCAGACCCTCCGCTGCGGGTATGTCATATCTTCTTTATCTCAGTGCCCTGACGGGTCTCACGCACCTCATAGCCGAGAGCAGTTATCTTGTCACGTATCTCGTCTGCGAGAGCGAAGTTCTTCTCCTTGCGGGCAGCCTGACGCTGCTCAAGAAGCTCCTGTACCTCTGCGGGGATATCGTTTCCGGCAGCCTCTGCCTCAGCAGCTGCGGCCTCTGCGTTTGCGATAAGATCGAAGCCGAGTACGGTATCGAAGTCAGCGATAAGAGCGAGCTTTGTTGCATTGTTTGCTGAGGACTTAAGCACGTCGTAAAGGACGGTAACAGCCTGAGCCGTATTGATATCGTTGCCGAGAGCTTCAAGGAAGCTCTGCTTCAGCTCGCCGAATGCCTTCTCATCAACAGCGCCGGACTTGTCGGCGAGCATGGGGATGATCTTCTCTATAAGCTTGTTGTATGCAGCCTCTGCATTCTTAAGGTTGTCCCAGGAGAATACCAGTGATTTGCGGTAATGGGACTGAAGGCAGAAGAAACGGTAAACCACCGGCTTGTAGCCCTTCTGCTCAAGGAGGGAGACAGTCAGGAACTCGCCCTTGCTCTTGGACATCTTGCCTGTCTCGTCGTTGAGGTGATGAACGTGGAACCAGTAGTTGCACCACTTATGGCCGATATATGCCTCTGACTGTGCAATCTCGTTGGTGTGGTGCGGGAAGGCGTTGTCGATGCCGCCGCAGTGTATATCGAGGTACTCGCCGAGATGCTTCATGCTGATGCAGGAGCACTCGATATGCCAGCCGGGGTAGCCGATGCCCCAGGGGCTCTCCCACTTGAGCTCCTGATCGTCGAACTTGGACTTGGTGAACCAGAGGACGAAATCCGCCTTGTTGCGCTTGTTGCCGTCCTCCTCAACGCCCTCACGGACGCCGACCGCAAGATCCTCCTCCTTGAAATCGCTGAACACGTAGTACTTCTCAAGCTTGGAGGTATCGAAGTAGATATTGCCGCCTGCCTCGTAGGCGTAGCCTTTTTCTATCAGTGAGGAGATGACCTTTATGAACTCGTCGATGCAGGAGGTTGCAGGCTCAACGGCATCGGGGGTCTTGATGTTGAGCTTGCGGCAGTCCTCGAAGAAGGCATCGGTATAGAACTTTGCTATCTCCATGACTGTCTTGTGCTCACGCTTTGCGCCCTTGAGCATCTTGTCATCGCCGGTATCGCCGTCGCTGGTGAGGTGTCCGACGTCGGTGATGTTCATGACTCTCTTTACGTCATAGCCGCTGTAGCGGAGAGTTTTCTCGAGCACGTCCTCCATGATGTAGGTGCGGAGGTTTCCGATATGTGCGAAGTGGTATACAGTCGGGCCGCAGGTGTACATACCTACCTTGCCGGCAGTGTTGGGGATGAACTCCTCTTTCTTGTGGGTAAGTGAATTATACAGGTACATATTTATCTTCCTTTCGTATTGTCTCAGAAATCCCAGATCTCGCCTGTAAGGTTTTTGATCTTGATCTGGGTGAAATAGCCCATAAGGGTAAGAAACTCGGGTATAACGGCAAGTCCGTCACGGTAGAACTCTCCGAGGGCGGTCTGCCTGTCGGGGATATCCTTGTAGTCCTTCGGACAGACGAAGCTCCAGCTTGCGCTCTGTGAATCGAAGAGTATGCGGAAGCAGCGCTCCGTATCCGTGCCGCTGTAGCCGGCATTCATCAGGAGTATGCTGTGCTCGCCCGCCTCCTCCATAGGACAGACTACGGCTGCCGAGCGGTCTGTGAATATTGCCGCCAGCAGGGGAGTATCGTTCTTTACTGCCTCGTTGACAGCCTCGTCAGAGGGGTATCTTATTATCTGCATTGTCATTCCTCCCGTTATGGAAAGGTACGGCTGAGTAACAAAAAGCCCCCGGAGAAAAAACTCCGGAGGCGCAGTCAGCACGGTCCCACTCCGATTTATCACTCAATGTCCGGTAACGGTGACGAGCCGCCGGAGAATACTTGCGGCAAGCCGTTTCCTCCCCGGAGCTGACAGGCGCACTTCACATTCCTTGTATACGGCGTCGCACCGACCCGCCGCTCTCTGAGATATCAATGGGATGCTACTTTACCTGCTGCGCTTTTGAATATACTATCTACATTATATACCATAGCGGCAGTGTTTGTCAATATGCCCGATTTAATAAAAAAGTGTAAAGATACTAAGTGCCAGTCTGTACGTAGCCGATCGCTTTATCAGGGGACGCCTTCACTTGCAAGGCGTCCCCTCTTCCAAAACAGTCCCCCGGACTGTTTTGGAATTCACCCCTTGCGAAGCGCCCTGCGGATAATGCGGGACGCTGTCCCGCACCCTGCCAGAGGCTCTGCCTCTGGACTCCGCTAAAGGGGCGCAGCCCCTTTAGAATCCCAGACCGATGCGAGCCTTGATTATATGAACCTGAGCACCGTTATCAGCACTACGAACGGCGTTCCGAGCAGGGCGCTCCCGAAGACGTTGAAGGCGTTCAGCGGTATCTCCGCCCCTATGTATCCGCCGAAGCAGCTGACGAGCATCAGTGCGCCGATACCTGTTGCAGTGCCGTACAGAGCCGATAGCAGTCTGCGCTTCCTCCGCCGGTAGAATATCATCATAGCCCCTGCGGCAGCCGCTGCCGTAAGCACCGCTATAGTTCCGGTATCCATTGTATCCCTCCGTTCACAGCATTATATAAGCCAGCGCCATAATAAGCCGCCTGTCGCCGCCCTCACGCAGCATCAGCAGCAGGACCGCAGCTATCAAGAGAGTATCACGGTCTATGATCTTCCCGGAAAGCAGCTCTTTAAAAGCTCCGGCGGGAGTTCTTTCTCCGGTCTGTGAAGGCTCCGGCGGGAGATCGGGCAGGGAGCTCATTGTGAAGTGTGCGCTCCTGTGCGGATCGCCTCTGCTGTATCTGCCTGCCAATATACCGCCTCCTATAACATATCGCTGAGCAGGCCGCTCTCCCTTGCCGTATCCCATACTGCAAGCAGCCTCAGCAGCTTCACCGCCTTATCGACCTTTTTCTGACGCTCCTCACTGAGATGCGGCTTCAGCGCAAGGAGAAGCTCTGTCCTGCTGTCGGGCTTTACTGCCGACCCCGCAAGCTCAGCAAGCCTCAGCATATCCCCGATATCCGACGATTCTCCATCGGAATCGGTTGGCGGGGGAGGAGAGCAGGGCTCCTCTCCGCTGCCGGAAGTGAACATCCTTGCAAGCTCCGTGAGCTGCTTCATGCTCTCCTCGTCGGAGAGCAGAGCGCTTATCTTTTCCGATATCTCGTTGCTGCCCTCCATGGCACACCTCTCACTTGCCGGAGAGCTTTTTGTAGAGCGCCATTGCCTGCGGAGTGCTCATCATTTTCTCCACCATTTTCGGATCTTTTACAGCCTGCCTGAATCTTGCGGCATCCTTCTTATCCATAGCGGCTATGGCGCTGTCGAATTTACCGGCCTCAAGCTCGCTGCGGAGCTGCTCTGCCGGTATGCCTATCTTCCTGCTCACCGCCTGCAAAAGTCCGGTAAGCTGTTTCGGATCGATATTATTAGCCATGATGACCTCCTTAGTCGTGCCTGTATCACTTTATATGACGGACGGTCTGAACGCCCTCCGCATCCCGTGAATAATTATATTGCAATCCGCTTGTAATTATGATATAATGTTCATATGTGAACACACATTAACAGAACGGAGGGATCGTTTTGCGGATAATCGTCGTATCAGATTCACACGGCAACTACAGCGCACTCGAGACTGTTTTCAGACGCAATGCCGATGCTGACTGGTTCATACATCTCGGCGACGGTGAGCGTGAGCTGGACAATTTTATCATAAACAATCCGGAGTATACGAGCAAGATAATCCATGTTTGCGGCAACTGTGATGTCGGCAGTCTCAGTGAGCCGTTCTTTGTGCTGCCTCTGCCGGAAGGGCACAAGCTCTTTGCGACTCACGGCCACAGATACGCAGTAAAGAACGATCTTGATATACTGAAAAAGAATGCGGAGATGCTCGGCTGCGATATAGTGCTCTACGGCCATACCCATGTGAGATACAACAAGCACGAGGACGGGATGTACATACTCAATCCCGGCAGCTGCTCCTCGCCGCACGACGGCACAAAGCCTTCCTTCGGCACGATAGATATATCTCCGGCGGGAGTTCTTGTGAATATCGCAGACGTCCGACCCTCTATTATATGAACGATACATACAATACGCCACAACAAGGAGGTCACTATGGAGGATAAGAGAGAAGAATATGCAAAGAATCTGATGAAGATGAAGCAGTGCAACAAGATATACAACGGAGGCGCAATAGCCTATATCGGTATTTTCGGCTTTATAATGGCCGAGACATTTGCCGGCTCTGCGTTAGTTTTAGCTGGAGGCGGCCTGTTCTCCGTCAGTCTGGCCTGTGCAGTGGTCATCGTCCTCGGTTTTCTCGGCGCATACAAGAAGAACAATATCTTTGCACTGGCAGCGCCGGCAGTCGTCCTGCTGATGACGATAATAGGTGTATTGTCCCTGCCACTCTTCATTGTATCCGCGGTAATAGGCGGTCTGACCGTAATGGCGAACAAGCAGTATAAATGGCTTTCTGAGCAGGAGGGCTTCCCGATGTTCAGCTATCACCTCAAGGAGTATGACGAGCGCAAGGCACGCAACGAGATCAAGACTGAATATCAGGAGCAGTACGAGAAGTACAAGAGCCAGAGCAGCAATGACATGGAGGTACTGCCGGATACCGGTGACGAGGTAATGCAGCAGAAGACGGAAGTCAGGAATAATTATATGGACGAGCTCTGAGCCGTCCTTCTGACATAATCTACCGGAGGGGTATGCGGGATACAGCACCGTATATCCGCTGCTCCGTACAGCATAATGTAAAGCGGAAAAGGGGAAAGTGATGGGAAAGTGGAGAAGAGCAGTCAGGGCGATGGAACAGCTGACTGCCGAGTACGGCGCCAGGAGGACGCTGCCTCAGAGGGATATTCACAAGACGCTCCTGCTCAACGGACTTGTAGCTCTCAAGAAGCTGCATCCGGAGACGGAGGACTTCTATCTGCCGATGGTGACCCAGATGCTCCATACGGTCAAGGAGCCCGATACCAAGGGCGATTATCAGAACGGCGCAGGTATGCACTATTACTGTGCGGTAAAGCGCTCCGGAAAGGCGATGAAGCCTGTAAACAACTGCTTTGCGAACGGCAAGGGCAAATACCGCAGTGCCCGCACGATGCTTGAGGAGAGCTATACAATGGCTCTTTCTCTTTACTGTGCAGGCCACTGTAAGGAGAGTGCAGGCTTTCTCGGAAGAGCCGTGCATATGATATCGGATATATGCTGTCCGCCGCACAGCTCTGGTATGACGTATTTCTCTGCAGGCGCCAGTATACACAAGGCCTATGAACTGCTTGCGGAGGCTGTATATCCGGAATTCATGCCGGAATACGATGAAGAGGCGTCAGCGAAGCTTCAGGATATCTTCCATGAACGCTCGTCCTTTGACGAGGCAGTAAACGGTATAGCCGGCAGTACAGCGGCTGAGCTGACAATGATGCTCGATGATCCGTTTACAGAGGTGACCGGAAGGCTGAGGTATACAGAGAATATCATAGCTGCTCTGCTGCTGCGCTTCTACAGGGATACTGTCCTTGAACCGTCAGAAGCGCACTATATTGCTGACGGCAGCGAGGTGAGGATACTCCCGGACGCCGCAAAGCTCTCTGTCAGGGTATCTCCTGAGGGGATAATGCTGCACGGAGTGAATCCCTCCTTTGACTCTGAACTAACTGTGACGAAGATGGTATTCTACGCCGCCCACCGGAGAGACGGCCTTTTCACGCTTTCGCCGGAAAAGGATCCCGAGGGAAGAGTTCTTGAGGTATGCGGCAAGAAGCTGAAGTTAAAGCAATATGATCCTATTCACGGCGAACAGCTTTTCAGATTATGATGTTATTTAAGAAAAAGGCCGCTTTGATTTCAAAGCGGTCAGCTTGTTTAATAAGCGTTTTTAAGCTTGGGATTCTAAAGGGGCTTCGCTCCTTTAGCGGAGTCCAGAGGCAGCGCCTCTGGTGGGGTGTGGGGCAACGCCCCGCATATTTCCGCAGGGCGCTTCGCAAGGGGTGAATTCCAAAACAGTCCGGGGGACTGTTTTGGAAGAGGGGACGCCTTGCAAGTGAAGGCGTCCCCTGATAAAACTAAGGTATTCTGACATACTGACCGTTCTGATAGGGCGGTTTTTCTGTACATGCAAAAACTAACGCCCTGATCACTCAGGGCGCTTTGTTTCGTTCAGTGTACTGCATACAGCTTCTTGAAGTCTGTAGGTGTGCAGTGCTTTATATCCTTGAAAATGCGGTTGAATGTAGTCAGGCTCTTGAATCCTGAGCGCATAGCTACCTCTGTGATCGGGATATCCGGATCGAGGAGGAGATGCTCAGCTGCCTTGGTACGGCGTGCATTGATGTACTGAAGGTATGACATGGAGTTATACTGCTTGAATATGCGTGAGAAGTGGTATTTGCTGTAGCCTGCTACGTCTGCAAGCTGATCCAGAGTTATGTCGTACATATAATTGTTGTCAATGTATTTGAATACGACTCCGAACTTCTCGCTGTACTCAGTGATAGTGTCGTCATCGCAGTCCATCTCAATCTTGCTCTGCTCAAGCTGCTGCTCTCTTATGGAGGTGAGGAGTTCGACGATAAGTGCGTAGATCTTAACGTCAGAAAGCTCCGAATGTGCATTGTAGAGCGAGAAGATATCGAGCATGGTCTTCTTCGCAAGGCGGCGAAGATCCCTGTTATACTCGTCTGTTATGAGAATGGGCGAACTGAGCGCACGCATTACAGGCTCCAGTACAGGCAGATCACCGAGCACAGAGTTATCACACTGGAAGATAAGACGCCTTCCGGGTATAGCTTCCATGCTGTGAAGATCGCAGGATGGTATGAAAAGGATTTCATTTTCCTGTATGTGGTAATCCACATTGCCAACCGTTACCGTATAAGGATTTTTCAGGGGCATGACCAGCTCAACAGCATTGTGCCAGTGTACAGGATATGCCTCTGTCTGAACGTTGTCATAGAGCATTACGGATCTCTGGCTGTCGTATTCAACAGTCTCGTAATCTCCGGTAAGATGCTTGATCATACTATCCCCCCTTATGTAATGATTGCAGTAAAGTCTCTTTACTATCATCATTATAGTATACTTTTAGGATTTTGTAAAGACTTATAGATAAACTTTGGAGATATTACACAAATCTTTATACCATTTTCTGTACGTTACAATAATAGGAGCGTGGAAAAAGTGTGCTGAATGTGTGAATATAACGCCAAGTGTACAAAAAGTGTACATAAAGAAAGAAGAGGCCTTGCGGCCTCTTCTTCAGGGAAAAATTTGGGGATAATTAAGAATGTGTGAATGTCTGATTAATTAGCAACCTGTGTAGATCTGTCCGCCTGTGAGGGTCTTGCCCTTAGCTGCGAACATCTCAGAGATTGTTACTACCTGCCAGCCCTGGCTGTGGAGGTAAGGAAGTACCTCTTCCATAGCTGCTGCAGTTGTATCGTAAGTCTCGTGGCAGAGTACGATAGCACCGTTGAGGTTGTTGTTCATAGCACCCTTGATGGTGTTAACGATCTGATCCTTGGAAGCGTTGTTCCAGTCCTGAGTATCGATTCTGCAGGTGATCAGCGGATAATCCTTAAGTGCGTTCTGTACGTTTCCGTCAGAAGCGAGGTAGGGGAGACGGAGGAGGTGTGAAGGCTCTGTTCCGATGATGCCCTTGAGCTTGCTGTTACAAGAATCAGCTTCGCCCTTAGGATCGCCTACCTGTGTGAGGTAAGGATGAGACTTAGTGTGGTTTGCGATTTCCATGCCCTTGCTGTAAGCGTACTTAACTTCCTCGATACCGCCCTGGCCAGCACGGTCGATCCAGTCGCCAACATAGAAGAATGTAGCGTGGAAGCCTTCCTTGTCAAGTGCGTTGATTATACGCATTGAAGATGCGTTAGAGGAGTTGCCTACTGCGCCGTCATCGAAGCTGATAGCAACCATGGGCTTGGAAGGATCAACAGCGTTCTGCTTGGGAGCTTCTGTAGGAGCCTGTGTAGGAGCCTGTGTAGGAGCCTGATACTGTGTTGTAGGCTGCTGCTGCTGAGCAGGCTGCTGTGAAGGATCGAAGCCGCTTGCATAGCTTACAGGAAGCTTTGTAACAACAGAAGCATCATACTTCTGGATTGCGATAGCATCATCACCAGTGATTCCGCCGCCGGCCTCTGAAACGTCTGCATTGAGAAGACCTACTTCAGTGAGACCGTACTTGGACTGGTTAGCAATGAACTGGAGGATTGCAACTGCGTCAGCAACGTTTACTGACTTATCTTCGTTAGCATCGCCCCACTTGGAAACCTTATCGAATGCACCAGAACCGGATGATGTACCGGGAGTCTGTGATCCGGGAGTGCTTCCGGGATTGCTGCCTTCCTTAGGCTTACCAATATCACCAGGATCTACAAGACCGATTACAGCGTTGTAAGCTTCCTTAGGCTGATAGTTGCTGCCGAAGAGCAGAGGCTTGTTCTCTCTTCTCCAGCTGATATCATCGTGTGTACCCCAGATTGTGAAGCCCGGGATCTTAGCTGAACGTTCCATACATACTGAGAATATATCCTTATAGAGGCTTGCCTGTGAGCTGAAGTTGCCGCCGCAGGTGATATCGAGCTCAGTTACCTGAACGAGACAACCTGTATCGAGGAAAGCATCAACTGCTGTCTGGAATACCTTCTTGTCAGGATAGCTTATATCAAGGTGAGCCTGCATACCGATACAATCGATAGTGCCCTCGTTCTTGAGCTTTGTAGCAAGGTTTACGAGATCCTGTGTCTTAGCAGGCATATACTCGTTGTAGTCGTTGAGTGTAAGGAGACAACCCTCAGGAGCGTACTGTCTTGCATACTTGAATGCCTTGATTACGAACTCGCTGTTGTTATCGCCGTATACCCTTGTCCAGTTGGAGTTGCTTCCGGGACGCATTCCGCCGCCGTCGTTTACGAAGAGCTCGTTAGCAACGTCGTATGACCAAACATTAAGATTAGGATACTGTGACTTGAGAGCTGAGAATGTGTTCTTGATCATGTCCTCGAGTCTCTGGTCCATTGTAGACTTGTCAACGTAAGAACCGTTGTCATCGAAGTTGGACTTGAAGAACCATCCGGGAGTCTGGCTGTACCAAACGAAGGTATGACCTCTGAGGCCGATGCCGTTCTGCTCACAGAACTTAAGAGTTGAAGAAGCTCTGCCCAGGCTTACCTGAGTGCTGCCCTTCTGCTTGGATGCGTTCTGATCGAGAAGTGAATCAGGCTTGAGCTCGTTCTCGGGAGTGATGGAGTTGAAGTGCTTCTTGATGAAGTCTCCGCCCTGACCGAGTTCGTTCGGGCTTACTGAAGTACCCATTCTGAAGTAGCTTGAGAAGTAATCCTTCAGACCAGCCTTAGATGCGTCAGTTGTGAATGTTCCGGGGTTACCTGTCTGGCCGCCTGTAGAACCGCCGGTTGATCCGCCTGAGCTGCTTGTAGGTGTCTGAACAACAGAACCTGCTGTAGCTGTGCCGCCGCCTGTCTTAACAGAAGAAGCTGTGCCCTTTGTAGCACCCATCATATCATCAATATAGAAGTCTGTAAGGCTGTCGGGAGCCTCAACGTAGAGGATCATGCTTGTAGCACCGGAAGGAATCTCGAATGCTGTATTCTCAAGCTTTGTCCACTCGCCGTTCTTAGCTGTTGCAGAAGCAACCTCGTCATAGTGATCTTCACCGCCGGAGGTATACTGGAGAGTCATCTTCATTGTTGTTGAAGACTCGCTGTTCTGCATTACTGCACCGCTGAAGCTGTATGTGTTGCCCGGTACGAATGTGCTGGAATCAAGTGAGATTGCAGCGCCGTGCCAGTTATCGCCTCTGTTTGATACCTTGAGAGAACTTGAACCACTGTAGTGGTTTGTTGTATCAGTAGTAACTGTAGCATCGCCTCTGCCGCTCCAGTCGTCCTTACCGTTCTCGAATGAGCTCTTGAAGTAAGAACCGTCTGAGCTTGCCGGAGGTGCTGTAGCGGGAGCTGATGTAGGTGTCTCAGTGCCGCCGCCGCCGTCGCCTGTACGGAGTGTATTCTTGGTTACCTTAGCGGAACCGGAGCTCTCCCAGCCCTCAACGTTGAGAGCAACTTCGTGGAGACCGCCGAGTGTGATACCGCTCTGCTCCCAAGCTGCGAAATGCTCAGATACTGTGATAGTACCCTTTGAACGCTTCTGACCAGCATCAACGATCGACCAGTACTGGTTGAATGTCTCGTTGCTGGAGAAGATGGAAGGACCTGTGTGACGTCCTTCATAGATCTCGTAGTCTACGCCGTCGATCTTCTTCTTGCCCTTCATGGAGAAACCGTTTCCGGGTGGTCTCCAGGTACCGTAGTTGTCGCAGATGTAGTACTCAACTGTAGGCTGAGTCATCCATCCGTAAATACAAAGGTATGAGTTACCGTTAGGTCTGTAGTCTGCCTCGTAGTCAACAGCGATACCGTTGAATGAAGTCCACTTCGGGTTGTTGTCCCACTTCTTACCTGAACGGAACAGGATGTTGTGGATACCGCTCCATGAACACTCGTATGTACCGGCGTTACCAACGCTCATGTTGAACTGTCCGGTGCCGTACTCTTCCCACATTTCCCAGTCGTAGCCGTCCTTAGTGCCCATCTCCTGATAAGCGCCGGCCTGAGGAAGTGCAGGAATGCTCAGTACTGTCATCACAGAACCAACTGTGCCAGCGGCTAATCTTTTGAATAAGCCTTTTTTCATGTTGATCATTCCTCGCTTTCTGATTTTTAAAGTGATTATGATTTTTGTTTTCCCACCACAGAAGGCAAGCAGCCTTTTGCTGCAAGTCCCTCCCCTCTGTAGCTTCTGTCTATATTTTATTACATTTCTGTGAATATTTCAAGTCAATTTTTGCTAATGAAAGTGAAATTTGGTCAAATTTTGCGCTCTTTTGATAGAAAGGCTATCACAGTATTGATCTGCGTATATGCCGTAGATACGCCGTTTTTTGGTACAGACTTTTTCACTGTAAAGGCACGATTTGGTACACCGAAGGTAAAAATAGCAACTATTGGTAATCGTGAATACCTACAGCAAAAAGTGGTACGATTATTTTTGCGGCGCCTTAATATCAATACCGGGCGAACCTTGGTATTTATACTATTGTGTCAGTTCACAGAAAAAGGCGGAGATGTACTCTCTCCGCCTTCAATGATCATATTCTGCAGTCCGGCAATAATCATGCCGGTGGAAATCCGTTCTGATCAGCCCTCTGTGGAGTCAGAACCTTCTGCTATGTCAGCACCCTCGCTGATAGCGGCAGACTCACCCTCAGCAGCTGCTTCCTCAACGGGAGCAACGGGGAGCTCTACCTTAGCGCCGCACTTGTCGCAGAACTTAGCGTCCTTTGCAACAGGCTCGCCGCATACTGTGCAGTTGATCTTGTCCTCGAGGTTTATGAGCTGAGCCTTGAGTGTCTCGATCTTAGCAAGGTTGTCCTTGATAGTTGTATAGAACTCAGCATACTCTGCATTATCAGGGTTAGCCTCAGCGAACTTCTTTCCGATCTGAACATATACATCATTGATGCCGGTCTCGAGTGTACTGATCTCCTTCTTCAGGTTTGATTTCTCAGCAGCCTTCTTGATGCTCTCTGATCCGGACTTTACGCCCTTCTCGACTGTATCGCCGAGCTTAGCGGCTGAATCCTTTAATTTGTCTAAAAATCCCATAGGTGATGACCTCCTCTATATGATGTGGTGCAGTAATTTCTGCTGTAATTATTATATCACAAATGTGACTTGTTGTCAATAATATTTTGTCAAAATTAACGGCTGAATCGTTAGTACGTAGCAATACGGCAGGCGGTGTAGTTAAGAGCATCCTGAGCTCTTACAGCTGCATCGGCAAAATCGCTGCATACAGTTGAATATAGTCTCATTATAGGTGCGCCCGAGGCTATCTTGTCTCCGACCTTGCACTCCATTATGATGCCGGCAGTCGGATCGACGCTGTCTTCCTTGGAGATCCTTCCGGCGCCGAGTATCAGTGAAACCATGCCGAGCTCTTCGCAGTCGATGGAGTTGATCTTTATGTCACTTGATGCTCTTATAGTATAGTGTGACTGGGGCTGCGGAAGGAGAGAGGTATCGTCACAGACAGCCGGATCGCCTCCCTGGAGCTCGATAGTTCTGCGGAGAACGTTGAGCGCCTTGCCGGAGGATATGGAATCCCTTGCCATAGCGAGGCATTCCTCGTCACTGCCCTTGCCGGCGAGCATGAGGATGTCGGCGGTCAGCCGGATACAGAGCTCGTAGAGATATCCCTCGGTGATCTTGCCCTGAAGGATCTCAATAGCTTCCTTGACCTCAAGGGCATTGCCGATGGCCTTTCCGAGCGGCGAGTTCATATCGCTGATCTCTGCCTTTACCTTCTTGCCGGCGGCGATGCCGACACGCTCCATAAGGTCTGCCAGCTTCTTGGCGTCTTCGGAAGTCTTCATAAAAGCACCTGAGCCGTACTTTACATCTAATAGGAGACAGGCGGCGTTGGTGGCCAGTTTTTTACTCATTACACTTGCGCAGATGAGCGGAAGACTGTCAACAGTGCCTGTAGCGCTGCGGAGAGCATACATCTTCTTGTCTGCGGGACAGAGATTGCCGCTCTGCGATATAACAGCAAATCCGGTCTCGTTCACGATCTCAGCGAAACGGCTGAAAGGAAGATCGGTGCTGAATCCCGGGATGCTTTCGAGCTTGTCGATGGTGCCGCCTGTGTGACCGAGTCCTCTTCCGGACATCTTCGGGACATGAACTCCGCAGGCAGCGGCGGCGGGACCTATGACCAGCGTCGTCTTATCACCTACGCCGCCGGTGCTGTGTTTGTCGGCAGTGATGCCGTCGATGCAGCTGAGATCGAGAATGTCTCCGCTGTCACGCATAGCGAGTGTCAGAGCAACAGTTTCGTCGTCCGTGAGACCGTTGATACGTACAGCCATCAGCCATGAAGACATCTGGTAGTCCGGTATTTCGCCGTCAGTGTAACTTTTGACGAGCCATTTGATCTCCTTTGTGGAAAGGGGCTCAGAGCGCTTCGTCTTGTTGATAATATCGAGTATGTTCATAGTTCGCCTCCTGAAAAGAATATATATAAGTATATGATAAATATATTCTACCATATTTATAATGAGATTTCAATAGTTTTAGACAAAATAATTACAGAATTTTATGCAAAGAAAGCAATGAGCGTATATTCAGCAGGCAAAATGTACTGCCATTGCGGCTGAAATAGGGATAATTATGCGCTATATAGGCGATGTGCACAATTTAAAGGCGGATTCTCATGGATTCTTTTAGTTGACAAAAAAAGAGATGCATGATATAATTATAACACTGTCAAACGTGAACGGGTTAAGACGAAGCATCTGCTTCAAAAAGTTTTTGAAAAAACTTCAAAAAAAGTACTTGACAAAGCGTCACGACAGTGATATAATATTAAAGCTGCCCTCTGAGAGGCCAGCCCCCACAACAAAAAGTTTTCTGAAAAAACTTTGAAAAAGGTATTGACAAAGACTTGGAGTTGTGATATAATAAAAAAGCTGTC
>JAFZRF010000064.1 GCA_017620025.1 Ruminococcus sp. | reverse complement strand
GGACCCGGGTGAGGAGAAGAAAACCGCAGTAAAAGCTGACATCCTCCCCCGTCCCAAGTTTTCCCCCTCTGGACTCCCCCTTCCTTCCCCTCCACCCCCTCCTGTCAGCTTTTGCTTTCTATCGGAGACAGCAAGCCTTGTCAGGCTATCGCACGGGTGACATAATGTGCGCGGTTAGTTTAAGTGGTGGCTTTCGTGTGGGGTGTAGGGGGCGATGCCTACATCGCCCCGCCCCCATGTACACTTCCCCGCTGTAGGTACGGCCATTGGCCGTCCGCTTTCCGATAAAATCCGCCGCTGCTGACACTGCATTCTGCGCCAAATACTAAATTCTTACGTATTGTAGGGGCTGCCTTCGGCAGCCCGCCATCTGAACGATGATCGCACTGATCCGGCGGACACCCAATGGGCGTCTAAACAATTTATTTGCAACGCAGGCAAGGCGGACCGCCAAAGTCGATTCCTACAGGCGCTATGTTCTTGACAGAGGGCGCACAGTGTGCATCCCTACATTTTAAATCATCGCCGAAGGCGATACATCTATTATTCTCTATTCTTTCTTCTATATTATTTAAATACCACAAAGTGTTTACTTTCTCCTCCACCGGGCATAATATGTATCGGGGGTGATCATATGATTCCATTCATTCTCGGTACAGTCGTAGGCGGTACGACCGGTGTTGTTGCTATGTGTCTGTGTACGGCAGCCAAAATGGCTGACATTAAAAGCGGCATAGAATAAAAAGAAGCCGCAGAGAGATATACGTTTCTCTGCGGCTGTTATGCTTTTTACTTCTTCTCGGGAACCTTGATGATGTCCTTGCGCATATAAGACTGGAGAGCCTTAGGAATGCGGATAGAACCGTCCTCGTTGAGGTTGTTCTCAAGGAATGCGATAAGCATTCTCGGAGGTGCAACAACTGTATTGTTGAGGGTATGTGCGAAGTACTTCTTCTTGTCTGCGCCCTTTACCTTGATGTTCAGACGGCGTGCCTGAGCGTCACCGAGATTGGAGCAGCTGCCGACCTCGAAATACTTCTTCTGACGTGGAGACCATGCCTCAACGTCAATGCTCTTGACCTTCAGGTCTGCAAGATCGCCGGAGCAGCACTCAAGTGTACGTACCGGGATATCGAGTGAACGGAAGAACTCTACTGTGTAGCTGTAGAGCTTGTGGAACCAGTCCATAGAATCCTCAGGCTTACATACAACTACCATTTCCTGCTTTTCAAACTGGTGGATACGGTATACTCCCCTCTCCTCGATGCCGTGAGCACCTACCTCCTTACGGAAGCAGGGAGAGTAGCTGGTGAGTGTCTTCGGGAGCTCCTCCTCGGGAGTGATAGTATCAATGAACTTGCCTATCATGGAGTGCTCGGATGTACCGATAAGGTAGAGATCCTCGCCCTCGATCTTGTACATCATGTTCTCCATCTCGTCGAAGGACATAACGCCTGTAACAACGCTGCTGCGGATCATGAAGGGCGGGATGTAGTAGGTAAAGCCCTTATCGATCATGAAGTCTCTTGCGTAGGAGAGTATGCAGCTCTGGAGCTGTGCGATATCGCCGCAGAGATAGTAGAATCCCTGACCGCTGGTATTTCTTGCGCTGTCGATATCGATGCCGTTTACCTTCTCCATGATATCAACGTGGTAGGGTACCTCGAAATCCGGTACAGCAGGCTCGCCGAAACGCTCAACCTCTACGTTCTCGCTGTCGTCCTTGCCTATCGGAACGCTCGGATCGATGATGTTCGGAATAACCATCATCAGCTTTGTTCTCTCAGCCTCGGACTCCTTCTCGATCTTCTCAAGCTCCTCGAGCTTCTTCGGGATCTCAGCTATCTCAGACTTTACCTTCTCGATCTCGTCTTCCTTGCCCTGAGCCTTGAGCATACCGATCTGCTTGGAGAGCTTGTTCTGGCTGCTTCTGAGCTCGTCAGCCTGTACCTTTGCACTTCTGAACTGTTTGTCGAGCTCGAGTATCTTGTCAACCAGCTCTATCTTCTGATCCTGGAACTTCTTCCTGATATTTTCCTTGACTGCATCAGGATTTTCTCTTACAAAATTAATATCTAACATATTTAACTATCTCCTTATTCTTCACCTGCAAGCATATCTGCAAGGCCTGCAAGGTCTTCTTTATCATAAAATTCAAGGACGAGAACGCCCTTGTTCTTGCCGTAGTCTATCTTTACCTTGCGGCCGAGACGCTCCTTGAGCGAGAGCTCCATCTCCACAAAGTAATTATCGATTTTCTTGTCGGACGCTTCCGCAGCAGGCGCCTTTGTGTCCTCAAGCTGTGCCAGCTTCTCGACCTGACGTACTGTCATACCGCCGCCGGCAGCCTTCTGAGCTGTCTGAACCAACAGCTTTTCGTCTGAGAACGCAAGCAGTGCCTTTGCATGGCCTGCCGAGAGGTCTCCGTTTTCTATAAGCTTCAGCACCTTATCGGGCAGCGAGAGCATACGTATCGAGTTTGCAATAGCCGATCGTGATCTGCCGACCATTTTTGCTACCTCGTCCTGCGTCATATCGTACTTCTCGATAAGCTCGCTGTAGCCGTTTGCTTCCTCTATAGGGTTGAGATTTTCTCTCTGGAGGTTCTCAATTATCGCTATCTGCATGGTCTGAGTGTCTGTCAGCTCACGGATAGTGACCGGAACCTCGTCAAGACCGAGCATACGTGCCGCTCTCCAGCGTCTTTCGCCGGCAACTATCTGATAGCCGCCCGAGCTGAGCGGTCTTACGAGTATCGGCTGTATCATGCCATGCTCACGGATAGACTCAGCAAGTGTGTTTATAGCATCCTCACTGAATGTCTTTCTGGGCTGGTCACGGTTCGGCTCTATCTCCGAGACTCTCAGAGTCTTCTTTACCTGTATATCGGTAGTGTTGTCCATAAACAGTGTGTCAAGACCTTTGCCTAATCCACCTTTTGCCATATGTTACACCCCGGAACACCGGACTTCCTTTCTGTATTATTCTTTGTTCTTTATGAAATTGAATATTCCCCTGCGCTTCTTCTCCTTGAGAACGAGCGGCTCGCCTAAGAATTCATGGCCGAGAAGCTCATATGCGTCTGCGCCCTTCGACGACCTGTCGTAGTACATTACAGGCTTGCCGTGGCTCGGCGACTCAGATATACGCACATTTCTCGGTATCTTTGTCTCAAACACCTTGCCCGGGAAGTATCTCTCAACCTCTGATACGACCTCGTTCGACACGTTAAGTCTTGCATCAAACATGGTGAAGAGTATTCCTCTGATATCAAGTGTCGGGTTGTAGCTGTTGCGTACTATCTTGATAGTATTTCTCAGCTGCGAGAGTCCCTCAAGTGCGTAGAATTCAGCAAGCATGGGCACAATAATGCCGTCACAGGCCACAAGTGCGTTGATTGTTATCTGTCCGAGCGAAGGCGGACAGTCGATGAAGATGTAATCATAGTTGTCCTTTACTGTCAGAAGCGCCATTTTCATCCTGTTCATACGGTTTTCCATATCAACAAGCTCCATTTCAGCTCCTGCAAGCTGCTCGTTGGCCGGTATTACAGAGACATTCTCAAACTCAGTCTCAATTACCGCTTCTGATACTCTTGCTCTGCCTGTCAGTACTTCGTATGTGGTATTCTCCGATTTCTTTTTCGAGATGCCGAAGCCTGTAGTGGTATTACCCTGCGGATCAGCGTCTACACAGAGCACCTTGAATCCTCTTGAGCCGAGATAAGCTGCAAGATTCACGACAGTCGTGGACTTTCCTACACCGCCCTTCTGATTTGCGGCTGCAAATATTTTACCCATAGGATCTTCCTTTCATATTCCGCCTTCCGGCGGCGCTATACTATTATTATAGCACTATGTATTCCTTTTGTAAATAGAAAAGGCAGGATTTTTGTTCCACGTGGAACATTTTCATCAAATTGCACTGTCTGAACGTGTATTTTGAGCCTGATTTGGATTTTCAGAGTCTTTTCTGCCCTCCTGATTGTTCCACGTGGAACAATTCTGATATTTAACAGGTATCACAAAAATGTTCCACGTGAAACATTCTGAGAAAATTGTTTCACGTGGAACATTTTACTTGGCACTCTGTATCGGTATTCTTACTCTGTATTCTATGTAATCGTCGTTCTGTATCTTCCTTGAATCAGCTGATATTCCGGCTGCCTGCATAGTCTCGACTGCACGGTTTATCGTATTCACGAAAACCCTTACATTCTGAAAGACCTTTGACCTTCGTTTGTAGGAAGTTTTCTCCTTCTGTTTTCCTATGTAGTCTTCTATGAGCTTCTCAGTCCTGTCCACATTAAGATTGTGTTCGACTACACGGTCGAGTATCTGCAATCTCTCTTCAGGGCTTGCAAGTCTGAGAAGAGAACGTGCATGACGCTCTGTAAGATTATGTTTCATAATAAACTCCTTCTCAGGCTGCGTAAGCCTTAAAAGCCTGAGCTTATTGGCTATCGTACTCTGAGCCTTTCCGAGTTTTCCGGCAGCATCCTCCTGAGTCATACCATAATGTGTTATGAGCTTTTCTATAGCAGTCGCTTCATCAAAAAAAGATAGATCCTGCCGCTGTATATTCTCAACAAGTGCAAGTATGGCAGAGCTGCGGTCGCTGACTTCATGCACGATACAAGGAACAGCTTCAAGTCCGCAGAGCCTTGCAGCTCTTAGTCTTCTTTCACCTGCTATAAGCTCGAAGAACTCGCCCACCTTGCGTACTGATAGCGGCTGAAGTATACCGTTCTGTCCTATTGATTCAGCAAGGGCCGTAAGCTCGTTATCCTGGAATCTTCTCCTTGGCTGATGCGGATTCGGTATAATCCTCCCCACATCGACTTCTATCACCTTGTTTACCTGCTTTTCCTTTGTAAAGCTTAATAATCCTGACATTGCTGTTTCCTCCTTTTCTTTACGGGCTTTTGCCCTTCTGTTATTATAGTATCACAGACGGGAAATGGATTCCACATGAAAAAACCGCCCGGATTCGTGTTCCGGGCGGGAAATATGACAGTATTCTCTACGTTTAAAGTGATTTCTTCTTGATCTGAGCGCTGTTGCGGGGATATTTTGGCGGAGTCTGCGATATTTTTTTCACGTGGACGAGTTTTCTCTTCTCGCCGTTAAGGTCATACTCTGACACTTCTCCGATTTCTCCTCCGAGAAGCTCAATTGCGCTCTTTCCGGCTTCTATATCCTCGTTTGGACCTTTGAGAGCAATGAACTCACCTCCCACCTTTACAAAAGGCAGGCAGAACTCAGAAAGCAGCGACATATTCGCAACTGCACGGGCTGTGGCAAAGTCGAACTGCTCACGGTATTTTTCATCCTTGCCGAAGTCCTCGGCACGTCCGTGAATGAACTCTGCTTCTGCACCTATCTTTTCACAAAGCTGTTCAAGAAATGTTATGCGCTTTGCAAGGCTGTCAAGGAGAGTTATCCTTATATCCGGGCGCATTATCTTAAGAGGCACTGAAGGGAAACCTGCACCCGTTCCTACATCAATAAGAGAAGCGCCCTCAGGTATCGCCGCATACTTTAACAGCAGGGAGCTGTCAAGGAAATGCTTTATCATTATCTCCTCAGGATCGGTTATTGCTGTAAGGTTTACCTTCGTATTGTATTCCACAAGGAATTCCTCATACTGTTGAAAACTGGCGTATTGCTGCTTAGTCAGGGTAAATCCGTGCGCTTCAAAAGCAGAGCAATATTGTTCAAATGTGCAACTCATATCAGCTCTCCTTTCTTTTGTGAAGCCATACAGCGATCATTGAGATATCAGCAGGCGATACACCGGAAATACGTGAAGCCTGTCCGACTGAAAGCGGCTTTACCTTGTTCAGCTTTTCCACTGCTTCAAGCCTGAGACCGTATACCTCGGAATAGTCAAGTTCTGCAGGCAGCTTCTGCTGCTCCAGTCGCCGCATTTCTTCCACCTGTGCAAGCTGCTTTTCGATGTAGCTTTCATACTTTATCTGCAGCTCAACCTGCTCACATACCTCGTCCGGAAGCCTGGGTGTGTCCGGAATAAATGGTGCAATATCGTTATAAAGAATCTGTGGACGTCTCAGCAGGTCGGCAGCCTTACAGCCTGTTGAAAGAGGTGCTGTTCCATGTGAAACAAGCATATCATTGAGTTTCTGAGTCGGAGAGAGGTTCACACTGCGGATACGCTTTATCTCCTCAGCCGTCAGAGCCTCCTTTTCAAGCAGCCTGTCATAGCGCTCCTGACTGATAAGGCCTATCTTATATCCGATGGGAGTCAGACGCTGATCGGCATTGTCCTGACGGAGAACCAGACGGTACTCGCTTCTTGAAGTCATCATACGGTAAGGATCAGAGCAGCCCTTTGTGACGAGGTCGTCAACGAGAGTACCTGTGTAGGAGCTTGCACGATCAAGTATCATCGGCTCACGGCCGAGGATCTTAAGTGCAGCGTTGATGCCTGCCACAAGTCCCTGTGCGCCTGCTTCTTCGTAACCGGAGCTGCCGTTGAACTGTCCCGCGCCGTAAAGTCCCTCCACCTTCTTGAATTCAAGAGTAGGGAGGAGCTGCAGCGGATCGCAGCAGTCGTACTCTATCGCATATGCCGGACGCATGATCTCTACGTTTTCAAGTCCCTTGATCGTCCTCAGGAATGTGAGCTGTACGTCCTCGGGAAGTGAAGAGGACATTCCCTGCAGATAGTATTCCTCTGTGGTCAGTCCCATCGGCTCGATGAAGAGCTGATGTCTCGGCTTATCAGAAAACCGGACTATCTTGTCCTCTATCGATGGACAGTATCTCGGACCGACTCCCTCTATTCTTCCGGAGTAGAGCGGAGAGCGGTGGAGGTTTGCAAGTATCGCTTCGTGTGTCTTTGCATTGGTATACGAAATATAGCAGCTGACCTGATTTTCAAGTCCCTCGGTGGGCGTTTCAAAGGAAAACGGCACTATCTTTTCGTCGCCGTCCTGACGCTCGAGGACACTGAAATCGATGCTCCTCTTATTGACACGGCACGGAGTACCGGTCTTGAAACGGCGGAGTTCAACTCCCGCAGCACGAAGACTCTCCGAGAGCTGACGTGCCGGAAGTGCCGAATCAGGGCCGCTTTCGTAGGAGGTCTCGCCTATGTGTATCTTGCCCTTGAGGTAGGTACCGGTAGCGATTATTACCGCTTTCACCCTGTACTCTGCCCCGAGTGATGTCCTTACACCTGTGATGCGGCCATCCTCGGTCATTACCTCGGCTATCTCTGCCTGCTTTACAAAGAGGTTTTCCTGCTTCTCGCAGACCTCCTTCATATATTCGTGGTACTTCATTCGATCGGCCTGTACTCTCAGACTGTGGACCGCCGGGCCCTTGCCGCGGTTGAGCATACGGCTCTGTATGAAGCACTTGTCCGCAGCTCTGCCCATTTCACCGCCGAGAGCATCTATCTCACGGACGAGATGACCCTTCGCAGTACCTCCGATTGACGGATTACAGGGCATATTCGCTATCTGATCAAGTGATATAGTAAACATTACTGTCCGGCAGCCGAGCCTTGCAGACGCAAGCGCCGCTTCGACTCCTGCATGGCCTGCGCCGACTACCGCAACATCAAATTCACCCATAAAATATGACATATCTATCCTCACAACTGTTCCACGTGGAACATTATTTTCCGACACAGAAGCGTGAGAAGACCTCGTCCACTACTGCGTCAGTTACTTTCTTTCCGGTAAGGCAGAGCAGCGACTGCTCTGCTTCGTCTATAAGCACGTTTACCGCATCGAGCAGCTCACCGTTTTCAAGAGCAGCTATTGCCTGATCTGTGTTCTGAAGTGCCTTGTCGATGCAGGCTTTCTGGCGGTCGTTTGCAGCGGTCACGCTGTTTAAAGTCTGCGTATTGAGACTGAAAAGCTCCTCGACAGCCGCCTGCAAACGGTCGATACCGTCATTCTCCTTTGCGGAAAGGAAAACTATATTGCTGATGTATTTTTCAAGCTCGGAGGCATCGAGCAGCTGCTCCGTATCCGACTTGTTGACTACTGCAACGCACTTCTTATCGTTAATCTTTTTAATCAGACTGATATCATCGTCCGTAAGGGGTGTACTTCCATCGAATACTGCAATGACGAGCTCGGCGGAGTCTATCATCTTCTCCGCAAATCCTATGCCGATGCCCTCGATACGGTCATCGGTGTCATGGATGCCTGCGGTATCGGCAAGCCGGAGAGCTATGTCCCCGAGCATTACCGTCTCCTCGATGACATCACGGGTAGTACCTGCGATATCTGTGACGATGCTTCTCTCGCATCCGCTGAGGCAGTTGAAGAGAGTGGATTTTCCGACATTCGGTCTTCCGACTATGGCAGCCGCCACTCCCTCACGCATTATCCTGCCGGTATCGTAGTTCTCGACAAGGGAGAAAAGCTCTGCACGCACCTCACGCAGCTCACTTATCAGGGCAGAGGGCTCTACCTCAGGGATATCCTCCTCTGGATAATCCGCCCATGCAGCGAGGTCGCCGAGTATCTTCATAAGAACTGCCGAGCACTTCTCAGCCCTCTTGAATGCAGCGCCCTCACGGAGAGTTTCCGCAGCACGAAGCTCTCGCTCGCCCTTTGCGGAGATTATATCCATGACCGCCTCTGCCTGAGTGAGGTCAATCTTTCCGTTGAGGAAGGCCTGCCGTGTGAACTCGCCCGGGCCTGCGGGGACTGCACCGTTTGCGAGCGCCGCACGGAGTATACGTCTTGATACGTATATACCGCCGTGACAGGATATCTCTGCGGTGTCCTCTCCGGTATAGCTGTGCGGGGCACGGAATACCGTGAGAATGCAGTCATCTATGGTGCCGCTTTCGTCAAAGGCCGTACCGTAGGCGCAGGTATAGCCGGCCATATCGGCGACAGCCCTGCCTCCCGCCGGACGGAATATCCTTCCTGCGATATCTATTGCGCCGCTGCCGGAGATGCGTATCACGGCAAGTCCTCCGGGGGCGTTAGGTGTGGAGATCGCTGCTGCTGCAGGCATATCCTTTCCTCCTTATAATGCTGGGTATAATACACCGCTGATGTTTAATAATGCCCTGCGGACTACAGTCATTACCCGTTGTCCGGAACAACTGAAAAAATCCGTATAAAGCAAAAGCATGGAGGACTTTCGTCCCCCATGCGGTAAGTCTTTTAAAGCTCGATCTTTCCGTAGAGACCGCCGCCCATTGAGTCTTCCGGCTTGGGCTTCTTGTAGTCCTTCTCGAAGCTTGTGGAGAGGTCTATCTCTCTGCGCTCGAAGTTCTCACGGTTGTTGTTTCTTCTGCGGTTGTTGTGATCGTTCCTCCTGTTGCCGCCTCTGTCGTTGCGGTCATTTCTGCCGCCGCCTCTTCTGCGGTTGTTCGGTCTGGGATTATTGGAGGAGATGATGATCTTTCTGTAGGGCTCCTCGCCTACTGAGCGGGATGATACGCCCTCGATAACTGAGATAGCAGAGTGGATAACTCTTCTCTCGTAGGGATTCATCGGCTCGAGAGGCTGCGGTCTGCCTGTGCGGAGAACGCTCTTTGCAACCTTTGCAGCGAGCTGCTCAAGAGTTTCCTTTCTCTTGCTGCGGTAGCCGAGGCAGTCGATAGTGATGCGGAAATAATCCTTGTCGCCCTTGTTTGCGATGATGGAGCAGAGGTACTGGAGGGCATCGAGAGTCTCTCCTCTTCTGCCGATGATAGTACCGTTGTTGTCGCTGTCGATATTGATAACAGCGCCTGTCTCATTCTGGTATACTGTGTATGTAACGTCAACGTCCATTGCATTGAGAACGCTTGTGATATAGTCCTTAGCGATCTTTACCTTGGGATTGAGAAGTGCCTCGTCCTCGATAAGTGTGAAGTTGTCGAGTGAGTACTCAGCCTCGTCATCCTCGGGAGTTTCGGGAGCAGATGTATCTGAGAGCTCCTCAGCGATCTTTGCCTTTACGGCCTCTGCCTTTGCGTCAGCCTTCTCGATAACTGTCTCGGCCTTATCAGCAACTGCGCTCTTTACAGCCTCAGCCTTGACCTCAGCCTTATCGATAACTGCCTCAGCCTTTGCGGATACAGACTCCTGAAGAGCCTCTACCTTTTCCTCGGCCTTGTCGATGATAGCCTCACCCTTTTCGATGATAGCATCTCTGAGTGCCTCTGCCTTCTCCTCAGCCTTGTCGATTATCGACTCAGACTTCGGTGCGGGTGCGGGTGCTGCTGTTACAGGAGCAGACGGTGCTGCTGCGGAAGAAACTGTTGCTCTTACTCTTGCGTCCTTGCTGCCGAATCCTAAGAAACCTGACTTGCCTTCTTCGATTACTTCGAATCTGATCTCATCCTGCTTTCTTCCGAATTTCTTTGCTGCTTGTGCCATTGCCTCTTCGACTGTTTTAGCTGTGAATATCTCGGTCATTTTTTATACCTCCCACGGGGCCGGGCCCCAAATTTTTTTCTTTATCTTTTTATTCGTTATCGCCGTCGGAGTAGCTGTCACCATATTTCTCAGCCATTCTCCTGCGTGCTTCCTTGAGCTTGTCACGATCCTGTCTGTTCTGTTCGGATCTTGAGATCTTCTCGCCGTTCTCGTCAACTCTGCCCTGAGCAGCCTGCTCTGCGGCAGCCTGATCCATGAGCTTCTGCATGAACGTCTTCTTTCCGGGGTGCTTCTCTGCGTAAATTCTTGCCTTCTCCTTGTCCTTCTCTGCGATCTCTGCGATTTTCTCGTCGGTGAAGTAGTTATTGAGGACGAATGTTATTATAAAGGAGAAGAGTGATGACCATATCCAGTAGAAACCGATACCTGCGGGGAAGGAGAATGCAAGCCATACAGACCAGATCGGAAGACCGATCATCATACCTGTCATGCATCCCTGTCCGGACATAGTCGGGTTTGTCTTCTTGCTGTACCACTGTGAGTAAAGTGAAGAAGCGAGCTGTACTACACCTGAGATTATCGGTATAAGGAAGAGTACAACAGCTTCCTTGTCCCATACCTCGGGGTGCATTGAAGGGGTCTTTCCGAGGTTGGCTCCGAATATTGTGAAATGCTCGTTGAAGTGGTATACCAGATCACGGAAGTTCTCGGCAAGATCCTTGAACTTCTCGGGATGGAGGTTTACCTGTTCCATTGTCTTGAGCTCGCAGCGGAGGTCCTTCATTGTGAATTCTTTTCCGCCTGCTTTTACGAGAAGGTCAGATGCGATATCCACCGCAACTGTCCTAACTTCCTTGCTGATGTGGAGTATGTGCCTTATAGGCTTATATACAACGTCGAGAACTCCGAAGAGTAGGAACATCTGTATGAACATCGGCAGACATGATCCCATCGGGTTGATGCCTTCCTTTTCATAGAGCTTGTTCTGCTCTTCCTGAAGTCTCTGCGGGTTGCTTCCGTAGCTTTTCTTGAGCTTCTCGAGCTTCGGGTTGAGAAGACGCATTCTTGCTGCATTTTTCTGGGTCTTGTAGTTTACAGGCAGCAGGATTATCTTCGTCACGAGTGTGAAAATAATTATGGACACTGCATAATTGCCGCAGATGTCATAGATCAGCTTCATAAGGTAGCCGAACGGCGTACCGATAATATCGTACATTTTAATACCTCTCAGTTTTCTTATCCTTCTTCTTTTCCTGAGGTATCATCATGCGGCACGGGGATATCTGCAAAACGGGCATATTTCTTTACCCTGAACGTGAATCTCTCCGGAACGGGCTCTATGCCGCCCATTGACCACGGATTACAGCGCAGTATGCGCCATACTGCAAGCAGAGAGCCTCTCACTGCCCCGAAGCGCTTCACGGCCGTCAGAGCATAGCAGCTGCAGGTCGGCCAGTATTTGCATCTCGGCGGAGTGAGCGGGGAGATGAACTTCTGATAGAATCTTATCAGAGCAATGACTATATACTTCATCTCTTCTGCATTTTCCTGACGCACCGCTCTATATCCGGCACGCCCTTTGAATCCATATAATTGCAGTATTCCGAAGAGCTTATCTCAGCGAGCCTGCTTCTTGCCACGATGACAAGATCGATTCCGATAGGGAGCGCGAGCTCCGCCTGACGGTAGGCGAGCCGGATAAGACGCTTGGCTCTGTTGCGGTGAACGGCGTTGCCAATCTTCTTGCCGGCGGTTATGCCGAGCCTGTTGTAAGGCCTTCCGTTCGGTCTGACATATATGACGGAGTACTCCGAGGCTATATAGCGCCCGTTGCGGTACAGCGCCAGAAAGTCCTTGTTATCATTTAGAATTTCCGTATAAAGCATAATAATACCATATCCGGAGAGCAAAGATACTCCGGATTAACAAAAAAGACCACAAAAAATTAATTTTTGTGGTCAGCGTCGTCAGTGAGTTAATCTTGCTCTGCCCTTAGATCTTCTACGAGCTAAAACCTTTCTGCCGTTCTTTGTAGCCATGCGCTTCATGAAGCCATGCTCCTTCTTACGGTGGATCTTCTTGGGCTGGTATGTTCTCTTCATTCCGAATCCTCCTCTCTTTCTTTCAGATAAATACAGGGATCAGCCCTGACGAGGGGCGATTCTGATTTACATAATAGTTAAATTGACTGACAGACATAGCTGTCCGCATTACACTATACGATTATACTTCAAAATTACGATTCTGTCAAGCCCTTTGGAGAAAAAATTTTCCACAGAGGGGATTTTTATATAATTTACCGGATTACAGCCTCAGCTGACGGCGCCTGCCTGTTAATTTGCTGTACTTCTTTATAAGGCTGTTGGCTTTAACGCAGTATTTCCTTACAAATTTCCTCACCGAAAAAGTTACAGCGCTCGTTATGCTGCCCGTGCGATAGCCGGCTTTAGCCTGCGAATTTGTACAAAGCAAAAACCGGCAAAGGGTAGAAGAAAAGGGTGAGGGAAAAGAGAGTCCAGAGAGGAAAACCGTAGAGGGGAAAGAGGGAGGGAAATGCCGGTTTTTGCTGCGGTTTTCTTTTTCCCTCCCTCTTTCCCCCGGAGGTGTTCCTCTTTGGCTTTTGTGTGAGATTTTACAAATCTCGAAAAGATGATATCGAGAATAAATAGTTTACGATCTATACTTCATAATATCAAAATACTTACTTGTACCGCTGAATGCCAGAGGGGGAGCCTTCGGGGAGACAGGGTGAGGAAAAGAAAACCGCAGTAAAAGCTGACATCCTCCCCCTTCCCCTACGGCTCCCCCTCTGGACTCCCCCTCACTCTCCCCTTGACCCCCTCCTGTCAGCTTTTGCTTTCTATCCGAGACAGCAGGCCTTGTCAGGCTATCGCACGGGCAAATTAATGTGCGCTGATAGTTTGAGTTGTGGCTTTCAGGCGGGTGTAGGGGGCGATGCCTACATCGCCCCGTCCCATTTGTTTATGTCTTCCAAATTCTGTAGGGACAGCCAATAGCCGGCAGGCGATACCGCTAATTCCGAATTCCGCATTCCGAATTCCTAATTTTGAAGTCAACTCGCCGTCCCGATAATAAATTGTGAATTGAGTCATCGTCTTATCAGGTGATTATGTTTTATCATTTATCATTAAAACCGGCCTGTTAATCCACAGACTGTCAGTCAGTTGACTGTTGATAAGTTGAAAACCCATGTTCATAACTCCCCGAAAACCGGTTTTCAACACCGATTTTTCCCTGTTGTAACGCATTTGTAAACAGTTTTTCCTCTTTCGGATGTTGATTCAACATAGTTTTCAACAATATGACAGTTTCATGTGGAAAAACAGTCCCATTTTTCTAACATCCCGAAAACATAAAAATCCTTGCAATCCGACCTCTTTTGTGATATAATTGTATTGTATATTATTATAGGAGAGTATCGTTATTTTTTGGTTACCCGGACTCTATCAATAAAAAATTCAAGCGGAGGTTTAAAATGAATTCTTTTGAAGAAGTATTTGAAAACGTCAAGAAGTATTGTCTTGAAAACAACAAGATCCCTGAGATAGGACTCAAGACATGGATCGAGCCGCTGAGACCAGTCAGCTTCAACGGTTCGGATGCAGTATTCAGCGTTCAGACTGCATTCCAGAAGAATATCGTCATGTCCACCTATGAAAACACCCTCAGCGACGCCTTCCTCAACGTTCTCGGACTGAACGTGAATATCATCATCAATGTGGAATCTGAGGAGAAGCCCGTCGCAGCAGCACCCACTGACGCAGAGCTCGATATGAAGAACGAGGAATTCGAGCAGAAGTATAAATTCGCAAACTACGACTACACCTTCGATACCTTCATTGAAGGCCCTTCCAACCAGTTCGCTCTGGCCTGCAGCAAGTCGGTTGCAAAGAACTGCGGCAGGAACGAGGTATCAGGCTACAATCCCCTCTTCATCTACGGTCCTTCAGGAATGGGCAAGACTCACCTGATAACAGCTATCGCAAATGAAGTAAGGATGACACAGCCCTCCTTCAATATAATCTACGTTACCAGCGAGACCTTCGGCAATGATCTTATCAATGCCATCAAGAACAACACTATGCCCGATTTCCACGACAAGTACAGGAGCGCAGACCTCCTCCTCGTCGATGATATCCAGTTCCTTGCAGGAAAGGAAAGTATGCAGGAGGAATTCTTCCATACCTTCTATAAGCTGCATCAGGAGGGCAAGCAGATAGTTATCACCTCAGATAAGCCCCCCAAGGAGCTGATCACTCTTGAGGAAAGACTCCGCACACGTTTCGAGGGCGGCCTTATCGCTGATATTTCCGCTCCGGATTACGAGACAAGACTTGCTATCATCAACCGCAAGAGCGAACTCCTTGAGCTCAAGATGCCCGCAGAGGTATCCGAGTTCATGGCTAACCGCCTCAAGTCCAATATCCGTCAGCTCGAGGGCGCTGTTGTAAGACTCAAGGCTCTCAACCACTTCGCAGGCAGCCCGATCACTATCTCTATGGCTCAGAGCGTTATCAGGGACGTGCTCACAGACGAGCAGCCCATCCCGATCACAGTCGAGAAGATCATATCCGAGGTATCCTCAGTATACGGCGTATCTCCCGAGGATCTCCGCTCCAACAAGCGTTCACAGCAGATATCCATTGCACGTAAGGTAGCTATCTACGTTGTACGTGAGATCACACAGATGCCTCTTGCCTCAATCGGCACAGAGTTCGGCGGAAGAGACCACTCTACTATAGTATACTCCGTCAACAGCATCACTGAGGGCATCCAGAAGGATTCCAACCTCAACAACCTTGTAAACGATATCATCAAGAACATCAAGGACAGAGGAAAGGTCTGATTCGACATTCTTTCGACCGGAAATGAACTGTTGAAAAGTTTATTTCACAGTTTTCAACCAGGTTTTCAACAGTGTGTTAAAAACCCGACAGGTATTCTATGAAAACTCTCTCCGGCAATAATAACGCCGATCATGAGAGCTGCCGGGTATGATGAGAGATCAGGTTTCAACACTTCCCCTTTTTCAACAATCGACACCGTGGGGAAAAACATGAGGGCTGTAAGTAAAAAGATCTGCCATTCCACAGGATCTTCCACTTTTCATCAACTTCAACTCCACAGCGGTCAACATTCCTAACACCGCCGGAGGGGCGCTCCGGACAGATTCAACTTCTCAGATAATTTTCAAGACCGCAGTGTTGATGATATTTTCCCGGTATATCTTCAATCGACCGGGATACTGACTTTTCCACAGCCCCTATTACTACTACTATATTATCTTTACATATCTTATTACTCATATTATCCTTTCACACCATATCACAGACAGACGCCTCCGGCGGAAGGGTATGGAGACATATTAAGAAGGATATATCAATGTGACAGACCATGTCACATCAGGAGGTACAATATAATGAAGTTCACTTGCAGCAGACAGGCTCTCAGCGAAGCTATCGGCAGCGTATCGAGAGCCGTATCACAGAAATCCAGCATTGCTGCCCTTGAAGGCATTAAGGTAAGCGTTGCTCCCGGAGCTGTGACTCTCACAGGATATAACCTTGAGATTGGTATCACAACAACTATTGATGCCAATACTTCAGATACCGGAGATTTCGTGGTAAGCACAAGACTATTCAGTGAGTTCACAAGAAGGATGACCAGTGAAGAGGTCAGCTTTGAGATAGACGACAGCCATATCATCAATCTTTCAAGCGGTTCGACAGAGTGCAGCTTCTCAGCGATAAGCGCAGAAGAATACCCCGATCTTCCGGAGGTGGACTCACTCAGGAGCTTTACCGTAAAGGCTGCTCTCCTCAAATCCATGATAAATATGACAAGCTATGCAGCCTCCATGAACGAGAGCAAGCCGATACTCACCGGAGAGCTCTTCGATATCGAGGACGGAAAGTTCAACCTTGTAGCAATAGACGGCTTCCGCCTTGCTATCCGCTGTGAGCTTGCAGAGAGCAATGATTCCTTCCACTTCGTAGTGCCGAAGAAGGCATTGCAGGAGGTATCCACCCTCATCAAGGATGATGAGGATATGGAGTGCATGATCTGCATCAATGACAGACACATCATCTTCCAGGTCGGAAGAGTATATGTTATATCAAGACTTCTCGAAGGCCCCTTCCACAACTACAAGCTGAGCATACCCTCCGGTTACAAGACAGAGGTCATCGTCAGCAAGAAGGAGCTTGCAGCCTGCCTTGACCGCTGCTCACTTATTATAGATGAGAAGAACAAGGCTCCTCTCCGCTGCGAGGTAGGCAACGGAGTCATCAAGATAGAATGCAAGACCGGCATAGGCAAGGTAAACGATGCCATCCCGGCAGATATCGCAGGCGAGACAGTTACCATCGGCTTCAACAACAAGCTGATGTTCGAGGCTATAAGAGCCGCAGAGGGCGACCGTGTAAGAATAAGATTCAACGGTGCAATGAAGGTCATAGAGATACTCCCGCCCGAGGGTGAGAGCTACATCTTCCTTGTAATGCCCATACAGCTCAAGAACTAAAGTTGCGGCCGTTAGTGCCGGAAAGGAAGTATCATGGCTTCTGAGATTAAGATAACCACTGAATTCATCAAGCTTGACGCCCTGCTGAAGTTCGCATCACTTGTGAGCTCCGGCGGAGAGGCAAAGCAGCTCATACAGGACGGTCAGGTCCTCGTCAACGGCGAGGTATGCACTATGCGCGGCAAGAAGATACGTCCAGGCGACAGCATCTCCATAAACGGCGAAGGCGAGGTAAAGGTGGTTTGAGGATAACCTATGCCGAGATAGACGGCTTCAAGAATCTTTCCGGCATATCCTTCGCTCCGGATCCGAAATACAATATCATTGCAGGCAGGAACGCCCAGGGAAAGACCAATATCCTTGAGGCGATGTGGATACTTTCCGGCTGCCGCAGCTTCCGGGGATCGAAGGAAAAGGACTATATCACCATAGGGCGGGACCGTATGTCCTCGAAGATAAAGCTGTGGGACGGTCAGAGAGACCAGATCATCAGCTATCAGCTCACAAAGGGAGCTGCCCCGTCCAAGAACATAACCCTCAACGGGGTGAAGCAGAACGGCACAAGAGCGCTCTTTGACGTCTTCCGGTGCGTTGCCTTCATACCCGACGACAAGGAGATAATCAAGGGCTCTCCGGAGCGCCGGAGGAATTTCATAGATATGGCGGCCTCACAGCTCAACCCGATGTTCGTGGCAAGGCTCAACAGGCACGCTGCTATCATGAACCAGCGCAACGCCATGCTCAAGCAGCTGATGCAGAAGCGGGGCGACAGGAGCATACTTGAGGTATGGGACAGGCAGGCTGCCCAGGAGGGAGCCGTCATATCCTATATGCGCAATGACTATGTAAATATGATAAACGGGATATGCAGTGAGCTTTACAGGACGATATCCGGCGGCGAGGAGGAGCTGACACTGGAATACAGGTCGGCTGTCTACCGCAGCGAGGATTTTGAAAAGCCCTGCGGCCCGGAGATGTATGATATGTATTTCTCAAAGCTCAGGGAGACGGAGGAGTATGACATCCGCACAGGCAGCACCCATTCGGGAGTGAACCGTGACGAGATAGTCATAAGGATAAACGGGCTCAGCGCCCGTGACTTCGGCTCACAGGGGCAGATAAAGAGCGCCGCTCTCGTCATGAAGCTGGCGCAGGCGGTAATTTGCATGAAGCGGACAAAGGACGCTCCCGTCGTCTTCCTTGACGACGTCATGGGAGAGCTTGACGAGGAGAGACAGCGTTTCGTGCTCGGCATGATAGAGGATATGCAGGTATTTTTGACCACCCCTAACGAGAGCGCTCTGCTTCCGGATATAAAGGGGAAGGTGCTGCATATCAGCGGAGGAAGGATGACCGATGAACAGATATCTGCACATAGGGAATAACTGCTCGGTATACCTTCCGGACGTGATAGGGATATTCGATATGGACAATACTACGGTAGACCGCTGTACAAAGACTCTGCTCGAAAGGGCGGAGCGTGAACACAGGGTATACTATGCGAGCTATGAGCTCCCGAAGAGCTTCATCATCACGGAGAAGGACGGAGTATGCCGGATATGGATATCACAGCTTGCCGCCTCGACTCTGAAAAAGAGGCTGAAGGACGGGAAATAAACAAGGGGGTAATACCATGAAAGAATACTCAGGTATTGAAGAGAACGGAGAAGTAAAAGAAGGCAAGGTCGATTGTACGAAGGGATGCCTGAAGGCATTCGGCATCTTTATGGCGCTGGCCGTGGGTTTTCTCTTCCTGATGTACAAGGTTTTCATACCGAGTGAATACCGGCACTTCACTCCGAAGCGCACCGCCTATGTCGAGGATCTTTACCAGATGGACTTTGACGGGGCAACACTTAAGAAATTTCAACATATCCCCCTCGGGCGTGAGTATCAGCTGACGCTGTATACCGATGATCCGAAGAAGCTCATGGAAGGATTTCACGGCAGCTCGATGGAGTTCGTCTATGAAGCGCCGGACGGCAGCCTTTTGCAGTACAGGGGCTCTGCGGACGGTGAACATTCGATAATGGTGGATTTCACACCGAATGATGATAAAAAAGGAAAGTACAAGGGACTTTTCGTATACGAAACTGACGGCTGAAAGACAGAGTTATGAGAAGAGAAGGAAAAAACGGCGGATGCCTCAGGGCTCTGCTGATAGTAGGTGCAATACTGGCAGGAATGCTGTTTATAGGTATAAGAGCTATGGCGCCTGTAACATGGTTCCGTTTCAATGAAAAACGAATCAAGGAGTTAGAGCAGGAATATGCCATAAGCCTTGACAATGCAGTGCCGGTGAGGTACTGGGTGCCGAGAATGGCGCAGGATACCAACGACTGCTTTACATTCTATACAGACGACTTCAATGCCCTTATGGATACGTTCAGCGGGCTTGAGATAGTCAGAGCAACGGAGATGACCTCCGGAAAACACGCATCATATACCTGTCATGTAAGAGACAGCTTCTATTATACGGTGAAGTTTTCGCTCTCTGACAGCAAGAAGGGTAAATATGAGGGATCTCTGTCCTCATATACAGATCCGAACAGCCGTCCGGCTACATCGGAAAACAAGAATAAGCTGGATTCTGACATAATACAGTGGGAATATAATTGACGATCAGAAACTGGAGGTAGATCATGAGTCAGCAGAATAATAACTACGACGAAAATGATATACAGGTACTTGAAGGACTGGAGGCAGTCCGGAAACGTCCGGGTATGTACATCGGTTCGACCGGCCCCGGCGGTCTCCACCACCTTGTATACGAAATAGTCGACAACTCGATAGATGAGGCTCTTGCAGGCTACTGCACAGAGATCAATGTTGAGATACTCCCCGGTGATATCATCCGTGTATCTGATAACGGACGAGGCATCCCTACGGGTATCCACCCGAAGGAGGGCATATCTGCCGCTACAGTAGTATATACCATACTCCATGCAGGCGGTAAGTTCGGCGGCGGCGGATACAAGGTATCAGGCGGTCTCCACGGCGTTGGTGCTTCCGTAGTAAACGCCCTTTCGGAATGGCTCGAGCTGACCGTACAGGACGGCGAGAATATCTGGTTCCAGCGCTTCGAGAGAGGACACTACGACGAGGAGCTTAAAGTCATCGGCAAGACCGACAAGACAGGTACCTCCGTAATGTTCAAGGCTGACGGAGAGATATTCGAGAGCACGGTATACGACTATGAGATACTCCTCCGCAGGCTCCGTGAGCAGGCCTTCCTCAATGCAGGCCTCCGTATAGTATTCACGGACAGGCGTGACGAGGAGAATGTACAGGGCGAGGTGCTCCACTATGAGGGCGGTATACGTCAGTTCGTAGAGCATATCCACGCCACCCGTGACCTTACCTCACTTTCCGGAGACGTTATCTATGTTTCCGGCACACAGGGCGATTCCTATGCTGAGATCGCCATGCAGTACAACGACAGCTACAACGAGATCATACTCTCGTTTGCAAATAACATCCATACCAAGGACGGCGGCTACCACGAGACAGGCTTCAAGAACGCCCTCACCAAGGTAATAAACGAATACGGCAGAAAGATGGGCAAGCTCAAGGAGAAGGAGAGCCTCAAGGGCGAGGATGTCCGTGAGGGACTCACAGCTATAATCTCCGTAAAGCTCACCGAATGCGAGTTCGAGGGACAGACAAAGGGACGTCTCGGAAATCCCGAGGTAAAGCCCTTCGTTGAGAAGCTCGTCACAGAGAAGCTGATGAACTTCCTTGAGGAGAACCCCGAGGCGGCAAACATCATCTTCGAGAAGTGTATGTCAGCACTCAGGGCAAGAGAAGCCGCAAAGAGAGCAAGAGAGGCAGAGCGCAAGAAGAACGCCTTCGGAAGCAACTCCATGCCTGAGAAGCTTGCCGACTGCTCCGAGCGCGACGCAAGATACACCGAGATATACATCGTCGAGGGAGATTCTGCGGGCGGTTCAGCCAAGCAGGGAAGAGACAGAAAGTATCAGGCGATACTCTCACTCTGGGGCAAGATGCTCAACGTTGAGAAGGCACGTATCGACCGTATCTACGGCAACGACAAGCTCGAGCCCGTAGTTGCTGCGCTGGGTACCGGCATCGGAGAAGAATTCGATATCGAGAAGCTCCGCTACGGCAAGGTTATAATCATGGCCGATGCCGACGTTGACGGTATGCACATCCGCACCCTCCTCCTCACCTTCTTCTTCCGCTATATGCGTCCGCTCATCACGAACGGAAACGTATATATCGCACAGCCTCCGCTTTACCGTGTTGAGCGCAACAAGAAGGTGGAGTACGCATTCTCCGACGAGGAGAGAGACAAGTACATCGCCGAGCTTTCCGAGAACGGCAAGTACAAGGTAGAGACACAGCGCTACAAGGGTCTTGGTGAGATGGATCCCGAGCAGCTCTGGGAGACTACAATGGATCCGGAGCACCGTACTATCGTGAAGATCGGCATGGAGGACGCCCTCCGTGCAGACGAGACCTTCTCGATACTCATGGGCGACAAGGTAGAGCCGAGAAGGCTCTTCATCGAGAAGAATGCAAAATTCGCCCAGAATCTCGATATATAAGGATAACAGATGGAAGACAGATATATATTTGAAAAGGAATACTCCCTTGCGGCAGATGCTGTCAGAGAGGGTTACAAGGCATTCCAGAAGAAGTTCATACTGAAAAAGAGTTATATATTCACTGCTTTGTTCCTGATACTCGCAGCGGATTTCATCCATGCGGCATTCAAGAACCCTTCGAACTACCTCTGCTATCTGCTGATAGCGCTTTGCCTTGCATTTGCATTCCGTGAGTGGTACAATCCGAAGAAATCACGGCGTACCATCGTGGATACGATCTCGAACTCCGGTGCGGTATACCGCCTGTCCGTTGCGGATACCTATGCGGATATCGCCACTGTGAGCGCACCCGCCCCCGTTGAGGTGACGGACGCTGAGGGAGAGACGGTCGAGGAGCCGCTGCCGGAGCCCACAAGGATACCCTTCGACAGCGAGTATGCACTTGACGAGACAGACAGCTGCTTCTGCCTCTACTACGGAAAAACAGTTTTCTACATCGTTCCCAAGGACGGTATGTCCGAGGAAGAAATGAAGATCATCCGTTCAACCTACAAGAGCTCCGCAGAAGCTGACAAAAACTGATCAGGAGGTAATATATCTTGCTATATAATGACAACTCCAAGGTAATACATTCCGAGATAGTCGATGAGATGGAAAATTCCATGCTCCAGTATGCCATGTCGGTCATCGTATCCCGTGCGCTGCCGGATGTCAGGGACGGTCTCAAGCCCGTACACAGGCGTATA
This sequence comes from Ruminococcus sp., assembly GCA_017620025.1. Lineage (GTDB taxonomy): Bacteria > Bacillota > Clostridia > Oscillospirales > Ruminococcaceae > Ruminococcus. The sequence continues at coordinate 4,425 of JAFZRF010000064.1, read as the reverse complement.
CTCTATACCCTGCACGAAAACGGACTCACCCCTGAGAAGGCATACCGTAAGTGTGCGGATACCGTCGGTGCCGTACTCGGACGTTATCATCCGCACGGCGACGCTGCCGTTTACGACGCTCTCGTAAGACTGGCACAGGATTTCTCAATGCGCTATCCCCTCGTTGACGGCCACGGAAACTTCGGCTCTATCGACGGAGATATGGCTGCGGCCTACCGTTATACCGAGGCAAAGATGGCGAAGATAACCCTCGATATGCTTACCGATATCGGCAAGGATACCGTTGATTTCACGCCCAACTACGACGACAGACTCAAGGAGCCTGCTGTTCTCCCCTCACGTTTCCCGAACCTGCTTGTAAACGGCTCTACGGGTATCGCTGTAGGTATGGCCACGAATATACCTCCCCACAACCTCGGCGAGGTAATAGACGCCCTTCAGCTCCTTATCGACGATCCGGACTGCACTCTTGAGCAGCTCATGGAGCATATCCAGGGACCGGATTTCCCGACAGGCGGCATAATTATGGGCAAGGCAGGCATACGTGCCGCTTACGGCACAGGCAGAGGAAAGATCATCCTCCGCAGCCGCACCCATTTTGAAGAGATCAAGGGACGCAACTGCATCATAGTTGACGAGATCCCGTACATGATAAAGAAGACCCTCATCCTCAAGAACATAAACCAGCTCTGCAAGGACAAGAAGATAGAGGGAATCTACGATCTGCGTGACGAATCCGACAAGGACGGAATGCGTATCGTTATCGAGCTGAAGAAGGACGCTATACCCAATATCGTTCTCAACAAGCTCTTCTCCATGACGAAGCTCCAGGATACTGTCGGTATCATCATGCTCGCACTGGTAAACAATGAGCCGAAGGTACTGACTCTCAAGCAGATGCTCCAGCACTACCTCGATTTCCAGGTAGAGGTCATCCAGAGACGTACACGCTTCGATCTCCGCAAGGCTCTTGAGAGGGCTCATATCCTCCAGGGCTTCATTCTCGCCGCAGACCATATCGACGAGATAATCCAGATAATCCGTTCCAGCAGCAATATCCCCGAGGCAAAGGCAAGGCTCATCGAGCGCTTCCAGGACGAGGATATGTCTGCTCTGCTCGAGCGTATCAATGAATTCAAGGGAATGAACGTGTTCGGTATACTTGATACCGCAGAGTTCGATCTCTCCGGCAATCATCTTCTGAGCGCAAAGGGTCTCTCCGAGGAACAGGCAGAGGCTATCGTTCAGATGCGTCTCGGACAGCTCACCGGTCTCGAAAGACAGAAGATCGTTGACGAGATGTTCGGACTTCTCACCAAGATCAAGGACTTCGAGGAGATACTTGCCGACGTGAACAGAGTGTACCAGATCATCATGGAGGATCTCAACGTTATACGCAAGAAGTTCTCCGATAACCGCCGCACAGACATCGAGTCAGTCAGCGGTGAGGTCGATATCGAGGATCTTATCCCCGTTGAGGACTGCGTTGTTACCCTTACGAACAACGGCTATATCAAGCGTATGCCTGTATCTGAGTACAAGACCCAGAAGCGCGGCGGACGCGGTATCACGGGTATGAAGCAGCGTGAAGAGGACTTCGTTGAGGAGATGTTCATCGCCGGAAGCCATGACAATGTGCTGTTTATATCCAACAAGGGTATCATGTACAAGCTAAAGTGCTATGAGATACCGGACGGCTCAAAGGCTTCAAGAGGCTTCAATCTTATAAACCTCCTGCCGCTCACAGACGGCGAGAAGATAGCCGCTATGATAAAGACCACCGATTTCAGCGATGAACGCTTTATCACCATGGTCACCAAGAAGGGCAAGATCAAGAGGACGAACCTCTCCTTCTACAAGAATGTCCGAAAGAACGGTCTTATAGCCATCGGTCTTGACGAGGGCGATGAGATCGCAGGTGTGCGCATGACAGACGGCCATGCACAGATAATTGTAGCTACAAGAAACGGTATGGTCATCCGCATCGAGGAGGAGAAGGGCAGGGCTCTGTCCCGTTCCGCTCACGGTGTAAAGGCTATCAAGCTGCGTGAGGATGACTACGTTGTAGGCATAGCAAGAGTACGTGAGGGCGCATCCCTCCTCACCATAACCGAGAACGGCTACGGCAGAAGAAGCGAGCTTGAGAGCTACCGCATACAGAACCGCGGCGGATACGGTATGAAGAACTACAAGACCGATGATATCAAGGGCTGTGTATGCGGCATCAAGATAGTTGACGAGACCGATGATATAATCATCGTATCGAGCGACGGTATCATCATACGTATCCTTGCAAGCGATGTACGCATCATGAGCCGCTATGCAAAGGGTGTCCGTGTAATGAAGGTAAACGAGGGCGCAAAGGTTGTTGCGTTCACCCGTGCCGAGCATGACGATTCAGCCGAGACCGAGAAGGTCGAGCAGCTCTCCGAGGAGGAGGCAAAGGCTGAGGAGGCACTTGCAGCCGAGGAGGAGAAGAACGAGGTCATCGTTGACAACGAGCCTGATGACTCCGAGGACGGCGAAGAGTGATAATAATTATACCGGCAGCAGCGCTGCTGATATGGATATTAATCGAAAACCGGCTGCTGCTCCTTGTCCGGAGGGATAAGCTCACAGACAGGGAGGACAGCATCCGTGCGGTGCAGATATCGGATCTCCACAGGCGCAGATTCGGAAAGGATCAGTGCAGGATAACAAGACTGACCGCTGCACAGAAGCCGGATATCATATTCGTCACCGGCGACCTCGTATCGAGGAAGGAAACAGAATTCTCCGAAAAGCAGCGCTTTCTCAGGGAGCTCTGCCGGATTGCGCCGGTGTATATGATATACGGCAACCATGAACAGAGCCTTCGTGAGGAATACAGGAGCGTCTTTCTCAGAACAGTTGAGGATACCGATGTGATACTCCTGAGAAATGAATCACGCACTGCTGATATCCGGGGCAGGAAGATAAGAATATACGGCTTTGAGTCTGATTACTCCGTATACAAGAAGCCGGAGCAGAAGCATCCGTACCGCGACCTTTCAACAGTCTCCGGAAAGGATGTTGAAAAAGAGCTTGGCAAAGCCTCAGCTGAAGGCGATGTGATACTTCTTTCTCACAATCCCCTGTTTGCTTCTTCCTATGCGGAATGGGGCGCTGATATCACGTTCAGCGGTCACGTTCACGGCGGAGTTGTAAGGCTTTTCGGAAAGGGAATGCTCTCGCCGGAGAGAAGGTTCCTGCCGGAGTATACCAAGGGTGTATACCGTATCGGTGATATGAAGCTCTGCGTTTCGGCAGGTCTCGGAAAGCTGAGACTCTTCGATCCGCCGGAGATAAATGTCTATGACCTGTAAGCTACAGCGTAACGGCATTGTACAAAGCGAATAGTATAAGGATAATTCCTCCCGCCCACGAGAGATCGCCAAGGCGGGAGGATATTTTTCTGCCCGCAAGAGTGCCGAGAAATATGGCTGTTATGCCTGTGGCAAGGGTACACAGGGAAGTCGTTACCGGCGATACCTCACCGCCGCAGCTGAGTCCGGCGGCAGCGCAGTCGAAGGAGCCTGCAAGAGCCATAGCAGCGGCCTCCGGGACGGAAAGAGTCTTTGAGCTGTCGAGATCTGCGGCGGTATCATCAAGATACAGGCGCATGGCGATACTGCATCCGCCGAGATGCAGGGAAAGCTCTTCACGTCCGGCGAGTCTGCGCAGGAAGCTGCGGGAAAGGCTTTTTGTGATATTGATAACGCCGAGGGCAGTGAGTACGGCACAGCTCAATGTCTCACAGAGGTTTTCTGAAAGCATTCCGGAAACAAGGCCGGACACTGTGACAGCGGCCGCCATGACCGAGGCGCATATGATACCGATAACGGCAGCAGAGAGCGGGGGTATACGTATTCCGCCCGAGCAGCAGGCCATTGAGGAAAGGAATATGTCAATGCTCACGACGACAGCCGTCATGATCTCCTGATACATCGTATCACCTCCGGGACATTATATGCTTTCCGGACGGTGAAGGGTGAAAGGGGCAATTCATAATTCTTAATTCATAATTCATAATTATTCTGTATGGCAGGCGGATGAGGTACATATACCGAAGGTGCGGGGCGATGCGGGCATCGCCCCCTACACCCGCCCGAAAGCCACAACTCAAACTGTCAGCGCACATTAAGTAACCCGTGCGATAGCCGCCTTTAGCCTGCTGTTACGGAAGAAAAGCAAAAACCGGCAATGGGTGGAAGAAAAGGGGCGAGGGAAAAGAGAGTCCAGAGAGGAAAACCGTGAGGGGTGACTGGCAGATTGTCAAGTCAAGTGCAACAAAAAACTTCATCAGGAGATTTATCCCCGAGGCAGATTCTTGGACGAGCGTTTATTAAAGCCACAATACGATCAACATCAGCCTGAGATACTGAGCTGAAATCAAATCCCTTCGGG
>JAFZRF010000063.1 GCA_017620025.1 Ruminococcus sp. | reverse complement strand
CTTGAGTGTGCCGATCCTTAAGCCGTTGTCACAGAAGGTAAGAGACTTCGGAAGGCTAACCTCTGTAAGTGATGTTCCGTCAAAGGCAGCAAAACAGATATCTTCAAGTCCTTCATGAAACTTGAAGTCTGTCAGGCTTTTGCAGCCTCTGAATGCATACTGACCTATAGTCTTTACAGACTCAGGAACAACTACCTCTTCAAGAGCGGATGCGCTCTCAAGGCACTTGTCAGGAATCTTCTCTATACCGTCAGCAAATGTTACCTTCTTGAGTGTTCCGATCCTTAAGCCGTTGTCACAGAAGGTAAGAGACTTCGGAAGGCTAACCTCTGTAAGTGATGTTCCGTCAAAGGCAGCAAAGCAGATATCCTCAAGGCCTTCATGGAACTTGAAATCAGTCAGGCTATTGCAGCCTCTGAATGCATACTGACCGATTGTCTTTACAGACTCAGGAACAACTACCTCTTCAAGAGTGGATGCGCTCTCGAGGCACTTGTCAGGGATCTTCTCTGTACCGTCAGCGAATGTTACCTTCTTTAGTGTTCCGATCCTTAATCCGTTGTCACAGAAGGTAAGAGACTTCGGAAGGCTAACCTCTGTGAGAGATGCGTTGTCAAAAGCAGCAAAGCAGATATCTTCAAGTCCCTCGGGAAAATTAATATCTGTAAGGCCATTGCATCCTCTGAATGCGTACTGGCGGATAGACTTGAGAGAATCAGGAAGAACAACCTTTGTGATATCCTTCTTGTTCTCGAATACACGTTCTCCGATCTCTGTTACAGGTATCTTATCTATCTCAGCAGGGATAGTTACCTCTGTATCGGTTCCGTTATACTTTGTGATAGTGATCTCATCGCTTTCATCTACCTTCTTGATTGCATAGCTGAAATCTCCGTATGTAAGGTCCTCAGCTGCTGTGGCTGTAAGAGCAGAAAGCTCTGGTACGATGCCTGCTACGGCAAGCGGTGAAATACTGCATGACCCCATAGCAGCTGCCGCTGTAAGTGAAGCAATGATCCTTTTTGTAGTACTGTTCATTAGTTTGACCTCCAATATCCTATAGATAATCACGGGCTTGACCCGCAGCTATTATTATACAACAAATTACAGAGAAATGAAAGAGAAATTACAAACTTTGTAAACACTTTGAATTCCATCGCCTATTGAACATATCAATTTATGAAATTCAACGGGTTTTCTACTGCTTGTATATGTATATTATCACTAATTACTGTATATTATGCATTTTTAACTATCAGAATCAGCTGTCAGAGCGTTATAAAGGACAGTTTTGTGACAGAATCCAGATTGACAAACCGCGCATTTTATGTTAAAATATATACATCAAATACTTCGCAAGGAGGTAATGTAATGGGTACAGCAAACGGCTATAGTATACTGTTTCTTACTCCTGACAGAGATAAATTCAGAAAGCTCTCAGATACAGCCTGTCACGATCTCGGTCTTGATACGATATGCAAAGAACTGACTGATGACAAACGAGAGCAGGATATGATCATGGATGTGCTCTCTTTAATGACTCCGGACAAGGATACTTCAAGCTATCGTCAGCACATCTTTTCGGATATTCTCGCCCTGCCGGAGCTGAGAACTCGCATGACAGAGCTTTTTGACAAGCTCGAATTCATAAGGAACTTTTCAACCGCCAACAGAGAATCAGACGAAAAGATAGGTTTCTGGCATCTTATGCACCGGCTTGACGAGCTTAACGATTATATAAGCTGCATTGAAGAGATGCGTGACTGCCTTACCAAAGCCGATATAAAGTCAGAAGGACTTATCGGATTCAGAGAATATATCACAGAGCTTTACAATGAGGCTCTGTTTGCCGAGATGAAAAAGGATATCGCAGAACTGAAAAAGAAGTCTTCGTCCGTACAGAGTGTTACTCTCGGTATTAACGTAAATTCCCGTTTTGAAGCGATAAGCATGGGGCTTATATCCGTCAATGACAAGCCTTTCAAAAAGTCGGGTATTGTAAGCAATTTCGCAGATGCAATAGCTTCCGGCGATCAGATACAAAGCGGCAACGAATGGGACGGTGATATGCACTATCATCCGATAGAGAATAAAAAGGAAAACAGCGTTGCGTCCTTCGTGGAAAAGGTTTCCGGATTCGCCGCAGTAAGAAGCACTCCCCTGATGGACGGCCGGATCCGTGCAACAGTGATAAACTCTGTTCAGGGCGACGATACCAATAATGTTCCGTTCTATCTTGACAAGGTACTTAACAAGATGCTTGATCAGCTTATCAGGAAACTTCGTGACACATTGAATAAATATGCAAATATAGCTATCATAAACATCTCAAGAATTATACCGGAATTCATATACTACATCCGTTTTGCTGATTTCATTGAGCGGCAGATGAAGCGCGGCTTCAGCTTCTGTGAAGCTCAAGCAGATAAAAGCATCCCTATGAAAGCAGAGGGATTCTATAACCTCAGGCTTGCAGTCAGTCTTGAAAACGCAGACGATGTTGTATGCAATGATCTCGGTTTCGACGCAGACCATACTGTCTATATTCTTACCGGAGCAAACAGGGGCGGAAAGACTACTCTGACTCAGGGCATCGGACTGATGTTCGTTCTTGCACAGGGTGGTATCTACGTTCCGGCTTCGTCATTCATATACTCCCCTGCCGACTGTGTGTACACGCATTTCCCTGCTGACGAGGACAAAACGCTTGATCTCGGCAGACTCGGTGAGGAGTGTGTAAGGTTCAAAGAGATATACTCCGAGTGCACCTCAGACAGTCTTCTTCTTCTGAACGAGACGTTCTCGACTACTTCGTTCGAGGAAGGCTTCTATATAGCCTGCGATTCTGTGAAGGCAATTCTGAAGAAAGAAGTGCGAACAATATATAATACTCATATGCACAAACTGTCTGACGAGCTCGGTAATCTCAACAGTATAACCGACCGTGCTAAAGCTTCTCCGCTGACTATGCTGAGCGAAGATGGAAAAAGATCATTCAAGGTAATGGTCGCGCCATCTGAAGGACTCTCATATGCGCGGGATATAGCCGAAAAATATGGAGTGACATATGAAATGCTGACTAAGGATAATTCTTAGTTTCCGCAATTTATGCCCTGTCACAAAACCGACCGCAATTAATGGCCGAAAACGGCGTTTTTGCCGTAATATTGCACAATATTTCACTTGTCATCTGCATTTCATATATGCTATAATAATAGTAGACCGCAGAGGGCGGCCGGACATAATAATTATCTTTTGACAGGAGGGCTATTTTATGAAGAATCTGATTAAACGAATCGCAGCAGTTTCAGTCACTGCATCGATGCTTATTACGGGAGGGATCACGGCTCCGGCTTATGCTGAGGATATCAGTTCCGGAAACGCGGTGACAGTAAGCGGACATGCAGATGAACATGGAATGTGCGGTCTGATGGACTACGCATACTGGAATGACAATGAAGGCACGATCGAAACAAATTTCAAGCTTGGCGGTGCTTTTGATTTTACGTGGAATGATGTATCAGGAGCAATGTGTATGACAGGAGATCTCTTTGTAAGAAACGGTAAAGACAAGGACCTCAATGACATCACAATGAGAGAGGAAATGCACGGTAATCCTGTTATCGACTACCGCGCCAAAGTTGAAACTGACGAAAATTACACGATCGGAGCTTACGGATGGTTCGATAAAGAACGCATAGAATTTTCGATAATTGATGACTGGGGACCTCTTAATCCTGCCGAATACAGCGGAAATCGGATCGGTACAATCGAAGTTGACGGCGGTACCTACGATATCTACAAAAAATACATGGGTACTTTCGATGATCCCACACCAGTAACGAGAATTTCAAGCATCCGCCGTGAAAAGAGATCTACTGAAAACGGATACGTTGAAGGCAAGATCTCCGTTTACGAGCATTTCAACGCATGGAAGAAAGCCGGCGTCAAATTCAGCGATGTATATGAGCTTATGCTCTGTGCCGAAGGTTTCGATTCAAGCGGTACTATCCACGTAATCAGAAATTCTGTTTATTATCTGTTTGACAGTGACATCAATGACAACGTCACAGTAGGAACAGGACCGGAGTTCAATCCTCCTGAAGACACTACATCTCCTGATACTCTCAATGATACAGTATTCACACAGATGGCAAGCGATGAGAGAGACGGTTACTACTTCAACATTCTTTTTGTCGATATGCTCAAAAATCAGGGTGATTTCAGTCTTGAGCTTCTCAAGGGCGGAAACTTCAAGTGCGCATGGGATAATCAGTCTCAGCTAACATTTGAGAGAGGACTTCAGTATTACAACTCTGAAAACCTCACACGTTCTGTCGTAAGAAAGTATGACGGCGAAGAAATCACACTTGACTATGCAGCAGATATCGATACAGAGGGTTCAGTAATTGCCGGTGCTCATGGCTGGCTCAACAATCTTGCTGTTGAGTACTTCATAGTTGAAGGCTGGAAAAACTGGACTGTTCCCGAGGGTTCTGAGTCGCTCGGTGCTGTAGGCCTTAATGACGGCATCTATGAACTGTACAAGGGACCTGAAAACTGCTGGTACAGCACAATATACAGCGTCCGCAGAGAGAACAAGCTTGCAAACGATTCTCATATCGAAGGAACTGTAAAACTTGCAGATCATTTATATGCCTGGGAAAAATACGGTGTTTCCCCTGTTGATCCCGATTATGTGACTTTTGCGATCACTTCCTATGACGGGTCAGGTACTGCTGACATAACAAAGAATGAGATCAAAATCGACGGCGTTGATATATATCAGGCTTCAACTCCGCAGGCTGCTGCTCCCGTTGAAACAGTAGGTACTACTTCGGCACCTGCCACTTCAGCACCTGCTACTGAAGCTCCTGCTACTGAAGCAGCGGCTGTAGAAGTTCCGGAATTTATTCCCGGCGACCTCAATCACGATCAGTCAGTTGATGCTTTCGATGTTGTTGTCGGAAGACGCGAACTTGTAAAAGCCATAAACGGTGAAGAAACAATGGAAGAAGCTGATTTGGACTGCTCAGGTTCAACAAAAATAAACGATCTTATCCTTGTTACCAAGCTTGCAATGGGTGCAGAGGTAAACCTTTCCAAGGTCAGAAGCAGCAGATCAAAGTAATATCAATCAACTCCACTCATAAATGAACAGCCCCCGATACGTTCCTCAATTACGTACCGGGGGTCGTTTTTTATGTTCTGAATATGATAATAAAGACATAAGGACTGCCGAAGCAGTCCTATATATCTATTCACTATATCAATGTTACACAGGGATGTCGCTAAAATTATGTCACTACATGTTGTCTTTCGTGATGTCCTGCCTCTGATGTCTGACTTAGATGTCTCTTCGTGATGTCTGACTAAGATGTCTGTACCTGATGTCAATTCATGATGTCATTGCATGATGTCATTGCATGATGTCAATACGTGATGTCAATACCTGATGTCTTTACATGATGTCATTAGTATTTGAAGGAAGATGCCTGTGCGGTGAGCTGCAAGCATCTCCCGTTATACCCTTAAGGCAGCACCGGACTCTGCCTGACCTCGGGCACGGCGGTACATTGTACCATAGGCTTTATCGGGTGCTGCTTAAACGCTTTCACAGTCCTCACTGACCACGCTTTCATCGTGAGGGGGTTCTCATATATGCGATGAATTGAAGTACTGTGACTGCGTTTCTAACAATTATATCAGACAGGTGTGATCTGATAGTAATAAATATGCGCCGGAGATTTTATGATTCAAGGTAACCTGCAAGATACCATGTTGCAATATACATATCATACATCATACCGCTTCTTCCGTCTGAGTTGAAGTCGCAATTGGTGATAATGTTGCCGTATACGTTTTCTGTTATAAGTCCGTGATCGTAATCATACGGTGCAGGTATAATTCCGGCATTTGCAGAATTGACACTCTGGATATGCTTCAGCATCGCATTGGCTATATCCCAGTCATTCCATGTCAGTTCGCCGTCCATATCCATATCCGGTATATTGGCCTTACCGGATTCCACCTTGCTTCTGTAGGCGCTGAGTTCTTCTTCAAGCTTAGCATTGACCTTATTCGGCTCCTGTTCGAGATCAAGGCCTTTATACATACCCCAGAAATAAGCGTCATCATTAAGTGAGCCGTATTCAAGAGCATTCCGGCAATTATCAAGAACATCGGTACGGATTGTTCCGTATTCTCTGTTCATAAGGTCTACAAGTGATTCAAAAATGAATTCTGATATACATTCCTTTGCGAGGCGGAGATCGTTTTCGGTTCCGCATTCGCCGTCGGAATCATAATCAAGCTCTGTTGCAAAGAATGTGTATACTTCGGGAGGAAGTGTACTCTCGTCCTGCGTTCTTGCATATACTCTGTCGCCGTTATAAATATCACAGTATCTGAAATCCATGATATCTATAACATCATTTCCGTCAACGTCAGGCTCCGGAAGAGTACCCTGTTTAATCCGCTTGAATGTCTGGTCTATCTCTGTCTGGATTATATCCTCTACGAGTGTTACCTGGTCAACATCGCCGGCAAGGTATTCCTCGAAGGCATCGTTGCTGACCATTCCTATAAATCGCTCGTACGATACTATCTCGCTCGCAACGTCATACGGAGCTGCACCTCTTACAAGTGCATCGTAATAACCGTTGTTGAGCATCTTAGGATTAAGCTCATGATTCTCAAAATAGTAACGGATAACATCCTCAAGGGATCCGCCGAGAGAATAGGCAACTGCCGTTCTTCTGTCGGAATAATCACCGTTTACGACTGTCTGAACTGCTTCGATTCGAGTCTTTACAGAATCTGACATCGTTACGATACGACTCTGGTCATATCCCATGATATACTTTCCTGTAACAGGATCGGCATACAGATGATAAGGAGCTTTATCCTTATAAATCTTATACCAGATTATATCCCTTATGCCGAATGAACCGTCACCGTCAAAATCGAGATCATATACTCCCCTGTCGACCTTGTCAGCGAATACATAGTATGTCGCTCCGATCTTCTGGGCTGAGTTATAGAGGCTGTCAACATACAGCTGTTCAAACCATGATGAATCCTTTCCGAGTAATGCGCTGTACTCATCCATGCCTGCATCAACATACGAAACAAGCTTGTCATAATAATAAGATGAATCGAACATTTCTTCTCTCGGTTTATCATAGAGAATGATGTACTGCATAAAGATATCAGCATCTTCAGTATTGATCACTCCGTCACCGTTGATATCGCCTTTATTCCTTATGGATCCAGAAACACTTGAAGGAAGAAGATCAGTATAACTCATTGCATACTGATATAACAGATATCCGTCCATTTCATCTGTCTTACCGTCGGAATTGAAATCAGCATTTATTGTACCCTCGGTAAGGAGTGCTACAGTATCTGATGATTTTGATGAGTAACGGTAAGCTGCGTCGATGAGGCCTTTGATATATGGGTTTGATTTGATATCCGGCCTCTGGGTTATCTGGGCCAGATCGTCCTCACCGTCTGATGCAGCTGTCATTATAGCAGCGAAGAAGGACGTGATCTTCTTCATTGATGATGATCTGCCGTCCATATCGTCTTCTTCAGACGAACCGGAGGCTGTTCCTGTTGAAACAGGATCTATCAACCGGCCGGCAGCCTGCGTTGTTGTCGCTGCAGGAGATAACGGTAGGGAGGCCGTTGTCTTTGCTGAAGTTACTGACTTCGCAGCTGCTGCCGCCGTTGAGAGCGGATGATTGTTTCCGGCTGCTGTCGTCTCTGCTGCCCCGGTATCTGCCGGAACGGACGAAGCCGCCTTTGTGGTTTCCGGGTTTGAATCCGGAATTTCTGGAGATGATGTATCAGTAGTCTTTTCTGTCTTCTTCTCCTCGTCCTTGGACGCAGGGTCAGTTTCCTTGATGTCAGTTTCGGGTTCTGAAATATCAAATCCGCTGTACGGATCGGGTTTGACAGCATCGCCCGGCTGTCCGTGTTTCCATACACCGATTCCAAGTGCACAAGCGAAACAGAAGGAAAGCGCCGCTGCGCCGGATCTTACGAGAATAACTCTACGATGCCTGTCCTTGGCGAGTTGCTCGTCTCTGCGTCTGAGCACAGATCTTGCAACATCTTCATAGTCCCGCATAAGTGATCCCCTCCTTTTCCAGCTCTTTTTTAAGAGCCTGTTTTGCCTGATACAGAAGGTTGGTCAGCTGTCTGCTGGTCCTCCGCATGATCCTTGCTGCTTCGATATTTGTGAAATCTTCAAAATAGATCAGACATATCACCTGACGGTAATCCGTCCTGAGATTGTTAACAGCTTTATGTATCACGAGCTTTTGTTCTTCCTTCAGATAGTTTTCCTCAATGCAGGCATTATCGGCAAGCTCCGTGTAATCATCGATAGATGAAGACGGATGCCGTTTTTGCTTTCTCAGATAATCAATAGCAAGATTCCGTCCGATTGTATACAGCCAGGTCTTGAAACTGCTCTTTGCCGTATATCTGGGTTTTTTATAGGCAAGTTTGTAGAACGTATCTTCCATGATCTCTTCAGCATCATGCATATTATTGGTAAAACTGCAAAGGTAAAGAGTCAGCCCGTCTTTGTATAGACGAACCAGTTCCGTAAAAGCGGAATCGTCTCCCTCGAGATAACGGCTGTAGCTACTTGCACCATTATCCATTGATAGGCTCCTTTCCCGAGAATTGTGCCTTTCATATACTTATACGATACTTGAAAGGCAGATGTCTTAGAAAATTTCAAAAAAATTTTCAGAAATTTTCGTATAACACTTTTATAACCTAATTATACCACATTTTCCGGCATATTTCAATAATATGTAATGCATCATAATTTGCGGAGTTTATTATGTTAAATATAAATCATTTTGCAGAAATGCCCAGTAGACCAGATTCGATGATTTTTGTACTTAACACATTTGTACTACTTATAGCATCTGTATTCTATTCAGAGGATATTACTATTTGGAAAATATTTGGTATTACATAAGTTTGTAAACGCTACGGAAATAGTTGACAACTTTCAAGTTGACAATTGTATTATTTTTGTACATTGCGACATTTATTAATTCAATAACTCTAATTAATTTGACATTCATATATTGATTTGTTAAAATGAAAAGGGTGTGCATTTTTCTCCGGATTCACTTAAACTATCAGTATCGGAGACAAATACGGATTGCGTTATACCGTATCATAGGTTCATATGATGCGTGGGCGTAATTAAAGCACAATTTATACCATTCGTATTATTCATAGATTGGAGAAGTTAAAAATGAAATCTAAAAGACAGCTCCTGTGTTTTGTCATCGCCGCAGTATGTGCTGCATCTGTCAGCTGCGGTAAGAAAAATGTACGTACATCGGATGAATCCGATATTGCGCTGGACAGCACCTCTTCTGTATCAGAAGAAAGCACTTCCTCTGCTGACGATGAAGGAACTGAAAATGACAGCAAAGATACTAAAAACAGCAATAAGAATTCAGACGCTTCTGACGACGGCTTGAATGAAAATGAAAAGCCAACAAAGAAGGCTGAGGTCAGAGCTCCCGACGGCGGAGAGCCTATCGTTATCAGTATAAATACTCCAGAGGGAGAATTTGCTGAAGAATACAGCACTGCTCAGGATATCGACCTCAACCGGCCTGCAAGCCTCGGTGACAACGAGGTATTTACCGGCTGGAAGGAGCAGAAAACACTGAACAGTATCGAAAACGGCGAACCTGTCAGCGGTGATGTGATCCTGCTTACACCGGAAACCTCTGATATCGGTGGCAAGAAGAATACTATTTATAATAATGCTGTGTTCACCCACACAGGAAGCGCCAACGAATTCAGTGTACCGGTAAGGATCGGCGGAGATGCTGAATTCTGTGTCCTTGACCTTGAGATCAAATATGATCCTTCGGTACTTGAGTTTGTACGGTTTGAGAATACTGACAGCGATGCTGCTATCAACTATAAAGCCGAGGAGAACAAGATACTGCTCTCCTTCGTAACTCGAAACAACATTAAATCAGATACTTTGCTTTCGGATATTGTTTTCAAACCAGTTACAGACGAATATGCAACATCTCAGTTATACTATTCAGTTTCTGACATTGCTCTCTTCAACAGTAATTCTGATAAACTTGAAGACACAGAATACAACATTACTGCCTGTGACATCGTTATGTACTGAGTATAATCATGCTCTTTACATATATTACGCAGATCTTTGTGATCTGTAAAAATCAATCAAGGAGGTTATATGATGACACCCAAATTCAGTAAAAGTCTGAAACGGACGCTCGCATTCACTTCAGCTCTTGCCGTCGTAGCATCTTGTGCTATAGTCAATACAGCAGACGCAAGAAGAAGAAAATCTGTTTATGAAAGCAAAGTCTCAGACTTCACATCGATGATGCCTGGCCTTACCGGTACTAAGCTCAGGCTCAGCGATCCGAAGTTCTCTTCCAAGGAATGGTATGAGTACATTGATTACGAGTACTACACTACGGTAGAAGACGATGACACTATCTTTAAAATCTATAAACCTGTAAACTATGGCAATGCTTCTGTTATGGCTATCGCCGACCACGAACCGGATAACACATCTAATCTTGGTCTGAAGCTTTCCATGTCTATCCAGGAAGATCTCCAGACGATCTTCGATATGGCTGCTCAGGGACAGAATATCTCTGAAGGCTTTGCAAATCTTACTGATTTCAATAATGGTATCTCAAAGAGCATGAACAGCATCGGTGATATCATGGACAACAGTAAGTATTACTCTAATCTCAGCAATCTTGGTATTCCGAATGACGAAAAGTACAAGAAAGGTATCAGCAATACCGGCTTCTATACTGCAAGTTCTATCTCTATTGCTATTTCTGATACCAATTCTATATCTGCAGGTAAAGTAGTTTCGGCAAATTCAAGCTACGATACCTCTGTCAGCAATACAGTGCGTAAGGATTACTCTGATTATACCGAAGCCGCAAATGCAGTTGGCAGAACTATCGATTATTCTGAAACTATCGGTGCAGCTATAACCGATACAGCTGGCAGAGAAGTTACAAATACAGAAGGATTTGAAAGAACACTCAGTCAGGAAAGAACTATTGCAGATACATTCTCCGAAACATATACCTCTGGTTTTTCTTATTCTCACGAAGAAGGTCATGAGGAAGAATGGCATGAGGGTTCTGAAAGTCACTGGGAAGTTGAAGCAAAAGTTGGAGCAGAAGCCAAAGGAAAAATTCCGCTTATAGGAGAAGCACAGGTATCAGGTGAAATTGGCGGAAACGTCGGCCATAACTGGTCTGAAGGCTCTTCCGAAACAGATTCAACATCAGACACATATGAATGGAGCAGTGAATATGCTCAGACTTACGAACGCTCACACTCTGTTACTGACGGCATTTCTGATTCTCGTTCCATTGAACAGTCTATAGCAAAATCCCAAGAACATTCTGTTTCCGCAAGTATTGACACTTCTCAGTCAACCGGACAAAGCTTTGAAGAATCTCTTACCAAAGGCAGCGGCTCCTCCACCGGAAGAGAACAGGAAAATGCTATTGCTATAGGCATCGGTTATGGTGTTGATTATCAGGCAGGAAACGGTTATGAGCATTCTTCTACAGTTACAAGAACCTTTGATGCAAGAGATGATAAGCTTGTAAACGGCGTTGCTTGGAAGCTCTGCGATTATGTTGTTAAGGTTCCTTTCTATGTTGAAGCTATCGACAAGAGCTCTGTACAGAACACAACCGAAGATCCTGTAGTTCTTTACGGTCAGTATGTAGAGTACAACCTTCTCCAGGGCGTATGCCGTGTATTTGCAAACGGATATATTGAGCACTGGTATACAGGTGAGCTTGTAAACTATGCAGATTTCTTTGATGGATTCATTACTGCTTCCGAGCTTATCGACAAAGCAAAGGCTCAGCAGTCCGATAAAGTACCGAAAGGAGCGTGATGACAGATGAATACTAAAAAGCTTATTTCACTTATCGGAGGCGCTTCAGTACTCGCTGCAATGAATGCAATGCCTGTCAGCGCCGCTTCCTCAGTTACTCTCAAAACCGTCGATTTTGAGGCTATTGAAGGCGGGCAGTTCACAACTACTATCTTTATCGAAGGCGATCAGGAGATCAGCGATCTTCAGTCTTCTCTCAAATTCGATACTGATACTCTGGAACTCGTTTCTGCAAAGCCTGTTGCTGCTCTTGAAAATGATCTTCTTATAAATGACGAGGCGCTCAAGGAAGGAAAGCTTATTTTCTCTGTAAGCTTCCCGGAAAATGCCACCAGCGGCACTGAACTCATCAACCTTACTTTCAATGTCAAGAATGAACTCGGAGGCGGTGAATACCCATTCCTCACTCTTGATACATCTGCCCGCAATGATGCATCAACATACAAGGGATCTGGCACATTCAACAACGTTGCAGTCAAAGTAGATTTCCCTGATTTCAAGATCTTTCAGTATGGTGATACCAATCTCAGCGGAGCTGTTGAAGTACGAGATGTAACTCTCATCAAGCAATACTGTGTAGGAACTGAAACTCTATCAGATCAACAGCTCAGACTGGCCAACGCTTACCCGGATTTTGACGATGCCGGAACCCCCAAGATAAGCGGCCGTGATGCATTTGAAGTTCTCAGAAAGACTGTTGCCATGGATACTGCTCTCGGCGGTCGTGCTTATGTCTCATTCATCGGAACTGATGATATAGAGATCGCTCAGAGATCTGTTGCTTCCGGTTCGGAGCTTTCAGATATTCCCGATGTGCCTTATGTACCGGGCCTTGAAAACGGGCAGTGGTCTCTTGATCCGGATGAGTTTGAAGCTCCTGATTTCAAGAATATAAAGTATGATACAACTATATATGCTTTATATGACGAAACTCCCGATTATGAGATCTATAAGGCAATTAAAGAAGAACTGACTGAGAAGATGGCAAACGAGAAAGCTATCTACGCAGGCTATACTCTGCCCTACATCTCAGGCAAGGGCAATGCATTCAATATGACCGGATACAGCGATGATGATGTATATGTAAGCTGGTCTGCAAACTCAGACGGCCTTGATCAGGATCTTACAATCAAGACTGATTATTCAGTATACTATGAAGGTCAGCCTGAGTATACAACATGGGTAAACCTCACTGCTAACGTTGTTATCAACAAGCACAAGAACAACCCAATAACTTTCAAGAAAGCTATAAAGGGTAAGATCGATGTAACTTCAGGCAAGGATTTTGAAAAGGTACTTGAACGTATCCCTGAAAATCTTCCTGAGCACTATCGTCTGCCCGGATACATTTCTCTCGAAGCTTCAAGATCCAAGGACGAAGAAGTTAAGAAGGTTCAGAATATCGACATCAAATGGAGCGTTGTCCGTAATGCAGACGGCAGTATGGGCGATGAAAGAGCTATTGATCCCACTACAAACGAGATCAACTACCTCAAGAAGGAGAACAATGTTACCATCAAGGCTGAGTTCATCTTCAATGATACCGTAGTATATGAGAAGCTTCTCGAAAGAACTATTCCAGCTCAGTCACTTGAGAAGCAGCTCGAATATGCTGACGAGTATATAAGCTCCTTCGTTCCTTCTGTTATTTCGGGTGAAGCCTATCTCCCGAAGACTGTACCGCTGTACGATTTCAAGATCAACTGGATATCAACATCTGCTAAGGACAAGATCGTTATCGGCTCACAGGATAAGGATATACGCGGAATAGATTATCAGGTTATTACTGTAGGTACTGCCGCAAACTTCATGGAGTGGGGCAAGATCACTGCGAAGATTGACAGAGCCGGAGATGATCCTAAGACTCTCACTCCCTTTACCTATGACGTACAGCTCGCAGGCAACAGTAGTGAGATCACTCCTGATATGATCCCGGATACGAAGCTTTATAACCTTTTTGTCGAACAGTTCGACAAGAACTACGGTAATAAGGATGGTATCCTCACAGAGGAAGAGATCTACGATACAAACGCTCTCAAAGACCTTGAATACGGTAAGAAGCTTAAACTCAGAGGCATCGGTCTCAAGAGCATCAAAGGTATTAAGTATCTCAGATACTATCGCTTCCTTGATATTTCCGACAACAATCTTTCCGGCGCTGATTCCGGTATAGAAGAGCTTGCTTCACTCAACTATCTTGAGCAGCTTGCTCTCTCGAACTGTAACCTTACAGATATCCCGGATTCTGTATTTGCTTCAAAGTTCCTCATCGAAGGAATTGACCTTTCTTACAACAAGCTCAAGAATGTTGATTTCCTTACACTTATTGACAGTACATCAAATACAGAGAAACCTTTCAGTGAGATGAAGGAGCTCTTCCTCCACGGCAATTATATTACTGACATAAGCAAGTTCTCTTTCACCGATTCGACAGGTGAAACAGTATCACGTTTCCCCGAACTCGTGTCTCTCACACTTTCAAGAGATCTCGGATACTACGAAATCACTGAGGATAACAAGGTAGCTGACAGAGTAACACACAATATCTATGCCTCAATGGATATCACTCCTATCGGACTTATGAAGAACCTCACTACCCTGTGGCTTGGCTCTAACGGCATCTCTGATATCTCACCTCTTGCAAACTGCAAGCTTCTCACAACTCTTGATCTCTCAGATAATAACATCACTTCAAGCAAATCCAACGACGGTCTGCAGGCTCTGAGAGAACTTGAATCACTTAACTGCCTCAGACTCGATAGTAACAAGATACAGTTCACAGAGTCTCTGAGCAATCTGACTTACCTCCAGATCCTTACACTTAGCAACAACAGTATCACTGATGCTTCCAACACACTTAAGGGACTCAGCGAACTTACATATCTTGATCTGGATAACAACTGTCTGACAAGCTATGATCTTTCAAATCACAAACTTCTTACTCATTTCCTTATTGAGAACCAGAACGTCAACGGCAATTCACTTCAGTTCCTCAATAATGTAGCTTCAGCCCCCGGTCTTGTTGAACTCAGACTCGGCGGAAATTCCTTAGAGAGCAAAACAGTAAACGCGATCGCTTCTCTTAAGGAACTGAACTATCTCTCGCTCTCCGGAACAAAGATCACCGATCTTTCATTCCTCAGCGACCTCACAAAGCTCAATCATCTTGAGCTTGCAAACTGCGATATCCCGCAGTACGTTGAAAGCACATCTGAAGACTTCGTATCTGAAGATACACAGACAACTAAAACAAACAATCTCCAGTATATCGCTGCACATCCTGCTCTTACCATACTTGATCTCAGCGGCAATACTGATCTCCACGATATTTCACTTCTCTCTGCACTGACAAATCTCCGTGCATTCTACATCAACTATGTTGAGATCAAGGACGCCTCAGCTGTTGAGAAGATGACAAGACTGAGATATATCTCAATGCAGGATTCTCACACAAATAATATCAACTTCCTCTACACACTGTCTGATCTTAGAGATGTAAACCTTGCCGGTTCAGATCCCGGTCAGTTCTACTTCAATAAGGTAAGCAGCAAGAATATTTCTTCTCTCTTCCTTGATTCCTACAGTATGACCGAATTGCCATACTATGAAGTTATCGATGGAAAAGACAAAACCGTTCCCGTCAGCTTCAATTCAAGCAACAGCATCAAATATCTTTCACTTTCCAATTTCTCTATGATGGTCTCTGATCAGATACCTACAATGCCTAATCTCAGATATCTGTCATTGAGGAACTGCCCTGAATATGCAGTTTGTCTTGAATTCTATATCCACGATAGTAATCTCCCGAGATTTACGAACCTCAGATACCTTGATATTTCTGATAACGATTATGCATTCTTACGCGGAAACCTGAACGGAATGTATAAATACGTAAAGAGTCTCTCTACACCTCTCTCTATCATTCTTTATACAGATGAAAGAGCTCCTGAGGGTTATGTTCCCGGTGTACTCAACGCTGATATAGAAGCTAAGTATTTCAAGAATTTCCTTGACTTCGGTGAAGGAAACGAGGATATCTACGAGGCCCTCAAGGCAGGATATACTCTCCAGGAAGGCATTAACGGCTACAGCATCGACTGGAACATTGAAGATAACGAGTATTATGAGATCAAGGACGGAAAGCTCTATCTTAAGAATACAGAGGATGCCGATGTATCTTCTAAGATCAATCTTTCAATGACTCTCAATGACATCTACGAGGAAGGCGCAAAGAACACTGTAAACTTCAGCGCTTCGCTCAAGGCAGAAACCGAGATTGTAGATTCCGGTGATAAGAGGTTTGTCCGTTTTGAAAACAAAACATTTGATGAGCCTTTATCCGAGGAAATAATAGAAAGTGAGGGCTGGGAGCTCATTGCTTCCAATCCTAAGCTTGGTTATACTGAATGGAGCGAATGGACCGACTGGATGACTCAGCCGGAAGACAAGAAGAATATGCCAGAACCGAGCGATATTCTTGAGGTAGAGACCCGTGTTGAAGACTTCGGCGGTGAATGGGGTGAATGGAGCGACTGGTCATACGAAGCTATTAAGGCAAACAATGATCTGCAGGTCGAGGTTGCTCAGGAAGAACGTGAGGAAGAAGATCCGATCTACTATCCTAAGTGCTCCGAGGCTGCTCTTAACTACGGCAGTATCCACGATGCTCTGTTTGAAGTAGGCGAAAACGGAAAGCTTGAAAGCAGAAAGAGAATCGCAAAGCTCAACGGCATCGAGAATTATGCAAGCACAGGAGAACAGAACGTAAAGATGCTCCGTATGCTTTATGACGGTAAGCTTATAAAAGAGATCGGTACTAAGACTGTTTATGTTGAGAAGTACCGCTCCAGAAAGCGCCTTTCTACTCCTGTTGATCAGTACCGTACAAGAGAAAGAACAATTATTCCTGTATCATACACATACATGAAAAGTGTATATGAACCTATAATGAAGGAAGTAACAGGAAACATTACTCTGGTAGCAGACTGATATCTGCACTCTAAAGGCTTCATCATAACGATACTATGATGAATTACCGATGAATAGTCCCGCGGGATATCCCGTCTGCCATGTGCAGCGGCCGTTCAACGGACAACTCCCGTTGACGGCCGAGGGCATTTCATCATATCGTACCACTTTGATACTTATGTAATCCACCAGAAAGGAAACTATTATGCATAAGAAATTTAACAGTATACTTGCAGTCTCAATGTCTGCATTACTGTTTATTGAAAACGCCTGTGTAGGATATGCTTATGCTGCAGACGAGGTAAGTGTATTCAAGCTTGACTGCACAACCTCTTCGGACGGTATTGATACGTCTCTCGAACTTGGCGGAAATCTTGATATATGCGGATTCAGTGCTGAACTGATATATGATAAAACCAAGTATTCGATCAGTGAAGAAAGCCTTGACGCTGCTGAGGTAGATGATTCAGCGCTTATCAACGACAAGCCTTCAAAGGGTAAACTGATGATTTCCTTCACAGGAACATCAAACATCACTGAGCCTGTAAAGGTCTTCGATCTTCACATAGACTGCAGCGGTACCCCTTCAAAAGATGATCTTACGCTGAAGATTACCGATGCTTATAATGAAGTATATGAAGACAAGGACTACAAGATCGTTGTAAACTGGAACGGTGAGACCTCTGAAGAAACTCCGGTAACAACAGCTGTACCGGTACCCGTTACAACTACATCTCCTGCTCCGGCAACTACAGCACCTGCTCCGGCAACAACTGATGAAAAAGAGATTAAAACAACAGCCGTGTCACCGGCAACTTCAGTATCAGTTCCCGTGACAACAGCTGGTTCTGCTACTGAAAAGGCTTCATCTGATAACAATATTTTCTATGTTGTAACAGATAATTCAGATCCCGATTTCACCCTTCTGACTTTCGGTGTAAGAGGAACCGTACGTTTCGCCGGTGTTGACGGTACAATTTCTCTCAGAATCGAAGACGATTCACTTGTCAGCAAAGTCAAGGACAGCGGCGGAATGATGTCGAATTACGATACTTCTATGAAGAAGATCAGATTCACATACAGCAATCCCAAGGCCAAAAACACCGTAAAACCAGAAGAACTTTTCACTTATAAGCTCCCTAAGCTTACCGACAAGGAAATAGAAGCTATCAAACTTAATATCACCGAGGCCTATGATGATTCCTCAAGTGATGTAGTCTACAGCATCTCCTATTCCTCTGAAGGTTCGGGAGAAGTGGTTACTGTTCCTGCTACAACCACAAAGGCAACAACTGCTGTTCCTGTTACTACTGTAACTGAAACAACTGCTGCACCTGTAACTACGATAGTAACTAACATTCCCGGAGACGTAAATCTCGACGGTACTGTTGATCTGTCAGATACAGTAGCTCTCAAACAGCATCTCGGCAATCCGGAAAAGTATCCGCTCTCAGAG
Source organism: Ruminococcus sp. (assembly GCA_017620025.1). GTDB lineage: Bacteria > Bacillota > Clostridia > Oscillospirales > Ruminococcaceae > Ruminococcus. Next base: position 74,185 of record JAFZRF010000063.1, on the reverse strand, counting down.
CAGGCTGCTAAGAATGCTGACGTGTACAAGGACGGCGTCATAGATGATAAGGATGCCGATACAATCCAGGAATACCTTGCTAAGATAGTCAAGGAACTCCCTGTAATTCCTTCTGCGGAAACTACTGCAACAACAGCTGCAACAAAGGCCGTTGAAACAACTACTGTGGCTGTTACTACAACACCGAGCACTATCCCCGGTGACGTCAATATGGACGGTATTGTAGATCTCTCAGACGGAGTTGCTCTCAAACAGCATGTCGGCAATCCTGAAAAGTATCCGCTCTCAGAGCAGGCTGCTAAGAACGCTGATGTATACCAGGATGGCGTTCTTGATGACACTGATGCCGATACCATTCAGGAATACCTTGCAAAGATCATAACAAAGCTGCCTGTAATCCCTTCTGAGGTAACTACTACAGCTACTACAACAAAGGCCGCTGAGACAACTACTGTGGCTGTTACTACAACACCGAGCACTATCCCCGGTGACGTCAATATGGACGGTATTGTAGATCTCTCAGACGGAGTTGCTCTCAAACAGCATATCGGCAATCCTGAAAAGTATCCGCTCTCAGAGCAGGCTGCTAAGAATGCTGATGTATACCAGGATGGCGTTCTTGATGACACTGATGCCGATACCATTCAGGAGTACCTTGCAAAAATCATAACAAAGCTGCCTGTAATCCCTTCCGAGGTTACTACTACAGCTGCTACAACAAAGGCCGCTGAGACAACTACTGTCGCTGTTACTACTACACCGAGCACTATCCCCGGTGACGTAAATATGGACGGTATTGTCGATCTCTCAGACGGAGTTGCTCTAAAACAGCACATCGGCAATTCTGAAAAGTATCCGCTCTCAGAGCAGGCTGCTAAGAATGCTGATGTATACCAGGATGGCGTTCTTGATGATACTGATGCCGATACCATTCAGGAATACCTTGCAAAGATCATAACAAAGCTGCCTGTTATACCTTCTGAGGTGACTACTACAGCAGCTACAACCAAGACTGCAGAGACAACTACTGTCGCTGTTACTACAACGCCGAGTACTATCCCCGGTGACGTAAATATGGACGGTATTGTAGATCTTTCAGACGGGGTTGCTCTCAGACAGCATATCGGCAATCCCGAAAAGTACCCGCTCTCAGAGCAGGCTGCTAAGAACGCTGATGTATATCAGGACGGAATAATCGACGTTACTGATGCTGATACCATTCAGGAATACCTTGCAAAGATCATAACAAAGCTGCCTGTTATACCTTCTGAGGTGACTACTACAGCAGCAACAACAAAGGCCGCTGAAACTACTACAGAGCCTGTTACTACTACACCAAGCACTATCCCCGGCGATGTCAATATGGACGGAATCGTTGATATCACAGATGCTGTTATACTCGGATTACACCTCGATGGAGACAAGGAACTCTCTGATCAGGCTCTTAAGAATGCCGACGTTTACAAGGACGGCACAGTTGATGTAAATGATAAGGATACTCTCCAGAAATACCTCGCTAAGCTCATTCCGGAGCTTCCTGTTGAGCCTGAGGACATCCCTGAAACTACAGCAACCACATCCGCTGCTCCGGAAACAACGACTGTTCCTGTGAGCACTGAGCCAAGCACTAAGCCCGGTGACGTAAACATGGACGGTATGGTTGACATATCAGACAGCGTACTGCTCAACAAGTACCTTAATGATCCTGAGAACAATCCTCTCTCTGAGCAGGCTCAGGAGAATGCTGATGTATACAAGGACGGCAGACTTACAGCTTCTGACTCTGAGACTATCGTAAAGTATATCTCAAGCATTGTTAAGGAGCTTCCTGTTGATCCCGAAGCTACAGCAGAGACAGCTGCTACATCTGTAACAACAACTGTTCCTGTTACTACAGTAAGCACAACTGCTTCAACTGTCAAGCCTTCCGATACCACATCGACATCTACTGAAAAGGCTGCCACTACTGAAGCAAAGACCACTGCAACTACTGCTGCAACAACAACGGTCGTAGTTACAACTACTGTAACTGTTACAGAAACCAAGCCCACTACTTCAACAACTGCTTCCACTACAACTAAGCCGGTAACTACTACTGTTACCACTTCCGCTACAGCAGCTCCTACTACAACTACTACAACTGTTCCCACTACAACTGTAAAGGCTTCTACAACGGCTGTTCCGACAACTAAACCGGTAACATCAACCTCTGCTGTTCCTACTACTATACCTACCACATCAACCACAGCAGTTCCTACAACTGTTACAACTACTGCTTCTGAGTCAACTACAAGCACTTCTGCCGCTGCAGATACTACGACGATCCAGACAACAGTAACAGAAACCGAAACAACTACAACCACTACTATAGTAACAGACATCTGCGGTGACGTAAATGTTGACGGTACTGTAGAAGTCGCAGACCTTATCCTGCTCAAGAAGCACATAGCTGATCCGGAGAACTCCCCGCTCACAAGTCAGGGAGCAAAGAATGCTGATACATACAAAGACGGTGTACTTGATTCCAAGGATACCGATGCTCTCCTCAACTACATCAGCAAGATCATCGATGAGCTGCCTGTTCTTCCCGAGAAGTCAACACAGCCGCCTGTCAGCGTTACTACAAATGCCGCTGCAACAACGACTGCTACTGAGACAGAAACGGAAACTAAGACAGCAACAACCACACCTGTTATCAGCAAGCTCTGCGGTGACATCAACTCTGACGGCTCAGTTGACGTTGGTGATGCTGTAGCACTCAAGAAATACATTGCAGATCCTGAAAACACTGAGCTTACACTTCAGGAACTCAAGAACGCTGATGTATATCAGGACGGTGTGATAGACAGCAAGGATTCAGAAACTCTGCTTGCTTATCTCGGACACAGTATCGATACTATCCCTGTTATTCCCGAGAAGCCTGTTACTACAACAGCTGCAGATACCACAGAGCCTGTTACTACTACAACTGCCATCAGCAAGGTTCCGGGCGATGTAAATAACGACAGCACTGTTGATATGTCAGACCTTGTTACACTTATGGCTTATGTCAGTGATCCTGAGAGCGCTCCGCTCTCAGAACAGGCACTTGAAAACGCAGATGTATACAAGGACGGCGTTATAGATTCCAAGGATACCGATACACTTGTTGACTTCCTTGCAGATCTTATTACAGAGCTTCCTGTTGAGCCCAAGGCTCCGGAGACTACAACTGCTGCACCCGAAACAACTGCTGCAACAGAAACTACAGCTGAAGAAACTACCGCTACAGAAAGCACAACAGCTTCTGAGACAACTTCCGCAGCTGAAACAACCACAGAAACAACAACAGCTGTTCCCGAGACTACCACAGTCACTGCAACTGAGCCTGTTCCTGTTACAACAGAGCCTGCTCAGACTCCTGATTATGTTCTCGGAGATGTAAACCTTGACGGCATTATCGATGCTAACGACGCTTCCAAGATCCTTGAGATCTATGCGAAGTACTCCTCAGGTGATACACCTGCGGAGACAGAAGCACAGCTCCGTGCAGCTGAGGTCGATAATGACAGAATGATCACTTCAAGCGACGCTTCACTTATCCTCGCCTACTATGCTTCCGTATCCACCGGAGAGGATATCAAGTTTGAGGACTACCTCGCAGCTAACGGCATCGTAAGATAAAGTGAACTGATATTTTATTGGACCATATCCGGCTCCGGCCGGTATGGTCCTATTCTTTCTCTCATTTTATCCACCAAACAATACAAATAGTCATATTTATGATATATCACTAAGTATTTTCATCATTATTATGTTATTGTGCTGACCATTATTTGCTGTAATTTGTTCATTCATTGCGAATTTGTCTGTTTTCACTTTACTATTCTATTGAATTATCATATACTGAAGTAAACTGAATCGGATAATTAATTATTACATAGCTAAAGAAATATATTAAAGGCAGCTATTATTTCTGAAGGGAATGGGTTTCTGATCTGCATATAAACTTAATTAATCAGGAGTGAATCAGAATGAAAAAATCCAGTAATAATGTACACAGCAGAGAGCATTGTTTTCTTCGCATCGGAACGCCGGTAATAGCAGCGATCACTGTTCTCGGAAGCACTCTGATGCCGTTTGCAGAAGCTTCGGCTGCTGCTGTCAGTATCAGTCCTTACAGCAGCAAGGCAATAGTAAACAGCGGTGAGTTCATCTTCCACGATACCTTTGAAAACGGTAAGGATGACTGGAACGGAAGAGGCGGTGCTTCATTGGCTCTCGAATCAGGGCTTTCAGTCGCAGGAGGCTATTCACTTAAAGTCAGTGACCGAAGTGACAGCTGGAACGGCGCTGTAAAGGAACTGAGTCTCTCTGACTTCGAACCCGGAAAAGCCTACAGTTTCAGTGTTTATGCTATGCAGCGCTCGGAGGAAAGTGTTGAATTCAAGCTGACTCTTGAATACTCAGACGGCACAACTACCAAATATGACGGTATTGCTGTAGCTTCTGCCGGGAAGGCTGACTGGGTACAGTTGTCAAACTCTTCGTATACTATACCTGCAAATGCAAGCAGCCTTAAGCTGGTTGTCGAGACTGTTGACGGAACTCCGGCTTTCTTTATTGACGAGGCTTCGGCTGCATCAGACGGTACGTCAATAGACACTAAGGCTACAATGCCTCAGGGAGTGATCGATATCCCCGGCGATATCAATATGGACGGCACAGTTGATACGTTTGACTTTATCTCCATGCGCCGGATACTTCTCGGAGAAACAAGCAATTATATGGACAGAAGAGCGGCAGATATAGATCAGAACGGTGAAGTTGAAGTCAATGATGCTGTTCAGCTTTCTAATTTCCTGCTTGGCAAGGTGAAGAGTTTCACTGTGGTAGAGAAGCCTCAGCCGGTTACCGAACCACCTACAGAACCTCCCACAGAGCCGCCTGTAGTTATCAAAGACAACAAGTGGGACAGCTATCAGGAAACTGCAGATTCCAAGTGGATAGACTTCTACAAGAGCTCTGTCTACAGCATGGGCAATACTTACCGTCTTACAAAGAAGCTTGAAGAAGCAGAGAACGGTAAGAAGCTTACTATGGCTTATCTCGGCGGTTCGATCACAGAAATGGGCAAGTACACGGGTCCGTTCTCGAACTACGTCAAGACGACCTTCGCCAAGGGCGGATTTACGGAAGTAAATGCAGGTCTTTCCGGTACTTCGTCTGTTGTCGGTCTTGTAAGAAGCGAGCCCAATGTTATCTCCAAGGAGCCTGATATAGTATTCGTTGAGTTCTCTGTAAACGACCATGAGGATATCATGTACAAGAAGTGCTTCGAGAGCGTTATCAAGAGATTCCTTGATATGCCGAACGAGCCGGCTGTAATTATCCTCATCCACAGAGCAAAGAGCGGATTCTCGAGCCAGAAGCAGATGGTGCCTGTCGGCGAAAACTTCGATATACCGATTATCAGCATGGATAATGCACTCACAAAGGCGTTCAACAGCGGCTTCCTCAGCAGCGGCGATTACTTCTCCGATGATTACCACCCGCATGACAAGGGCGGACAGCTCGTTTCGGACTGCCTTGCATATTTCTTCCGTCAGGCTATGAAGACAGAGAATCGCTCATCGTCTTATACTGTTCCGTCAACTACTGTTTACGGCACAGAGTATGAGAACTGCAGCTACATCAATCCGAAGAATATGTCCGGCTTCAATGCAGGTTCATGGACAGCAGGCGGAGGCTACAACAACGGAAATGTACTCCCCTACTCCTATACTCTCAACGGCGGCAGCCCTATGACATTCAAGACAGAAGGCAAGGGCCTTATCATTGTATTCAAGGCCAACTCCTCCGGTATGGGCAGCATAGATGTTACTGTAAACGGAAAGACTACAAAGGTCAACGGAAACAAGCAGTACTGCTGGGGCGGTCCGGATGCAGAGCTTGGATACTATCAGGATACTACAGGTGAGCTTGATGTATCTATTACAGGAAACGGCAGCTTTACTATCTGGGGCATCGGCCTCATAAAATAATTCCTTTTCACCAGGGGCTTCCGCTTAGTCGGAAGCTCCCCTCTCTATGAGACGATACTGCCGTTTTCTGCACAATTTACGGCTGTATTATATACTCCGGAAATTTACCGAAGAAATACTTTTCTTGATCAGGCTTTGTAAGGGGGCCGATCAGTTATCCCCGTCTTTCCAGTAGACGGGGATATTTCTTTGTGTAATAGTGTATTGAAATAATCTGCCGGATATGGTACAATATTAGAGTATGCCGCAACACAATACTTAACCTTTGGAGGAACTATGAAAAAGATACTTATTATAGAAGACGATAATGCCATAGCTGAGGAGGTTTCCGTACTTCTTGGTAATTCCGGATATGAAGCTATGCGAATCACCGATTTCAATAACGTACCGGAACAGATGAAAGCCTCGGGTGCTGATCTTATACTGCTCGACATCACTCTACCCGGACTCAACGGAGAGCAGCTTGTACAGGAATTCCGCAAATCCTGCGATACACCGGTCATTATGCTGACAAGCCGTACCTCTGAGATAGATGAAGTCCTCTGCATGAGCTACGGCGCAGATGACTATATAACCAAGCCCTACAATCCGACTATACTCCTGCTCCGTATCTCGGCTGTACTCAAGCGTACCGCTAAAGTAACTCAGCAGCGCAGCTACAGGGATATAGAGGTCAGCACTGTCAGCGGTACTCTTACCCGCGGCGGCTCTTCTGAGATACTTACCAAGAATGAAATGATAATCTTCCAGCTGCTGCTTGACCGTCAGGGCGAGATCGTCACACGTGACGACCTTATGACCGCACTCTGGGACAATGATGAATTCGTGAACGACAATGCGCTTTCGGTAAATATCAGCCGTCTGAGGAATAAGCTTGCTTCACTCGGTGTGCCGGATGCCATTGAAACAAGAAAGAAGCAGGGGTATGTGCTGACATGAGACTGAGTGACTATTTAAAGGACAGATCTGGCAGCTTTCTTATTGCCGGATGTGCATGGCTGATGACAGTCATATTTCTCTGTGCATTCCACACGAATATCCAGGCTGTCATTATCGTCTCCGTAATAATGCTGCTTGCACTCGCGGGCTCGGAGGCGCTGAACTTCATAAAGAGAAAGCGCTTTTATGACAGTCTTGAAAGCTCTCTGAACGGCCTTGACAAAAAGTACCTTATTGCAGAAATGCTCGAAGAACCAGATTTTACTGAAGGAAAGATACTCTGCAATACGATCCACGAAACAGACAAGGCCATGCTTGAGCACATCAATGAATACAAGCTTGCGAATGAACAGTTCCGTGAGTATCTTGAAATGTGGGTGCATGAGGTAAAGCTTCCTGTTGCAAGCTTACAGCTGATGTGCCATAATGACGGAAATACCCGCTATTCCTCACAGCTTCACAGGATAGATGACTATATCGAGAACGTACTCTACTATGCCCGCAGCGGAAGTGCTGAGAAGGATTATGTCATCCGTGAGACATCGCTGAAGCGTGTATTTGCTGATACTGCGATACGCTGCCGTGAAGAGCTGCAGGAAAGAGGGGTAGGCATCAGCACCGAAGGACTTGATACCTCAGTAATGACCGACAGCAAATGGCTCGGATATATCTTCGGGCAGCTTATCAGCAACAGTATGAAATACTTCTCGCCCGACCGTACACCGGAGATCACTGTTAAGGCTGAGACTTCGCCGGATACGACGATACTCAGGTTCCGTGACAACGGCATAGGTATACCGGAAAGCGATCTGCCTTATATCTTCGAGAAATCATTCACCGGACAGAACGGACGCACTCACACCAAATCGACAGGTATGGGACTTTATATAATAAAGAAGCTCTGCAGCAAGCTCGGACACAGTATTACTGCAGAGTCGGTACAGAACAGCTATACTGAGATCATAATCACATTCGGAAACAATGACCTTCTGAAAATGAGCTGACATTACAAAATTGTAACCTTGCGTAAGATTGATCGAACGACTCCTTGCAGACGGTATGCTATAATAAGATCACAGAAGAGGGAAAGACCTCAGAAACAAATCTAACGAAAGGTGATCTGTTATGAAAAACTTCAATACTATCGCATACAAGCTGCTGGTCGCTGTACTGTTCATGGGCACAGCCGGTTCATTATTCTGTACGATCAGCTGTGCACTCAGAATGAAGAGCGTAAGCGATCTCAACTTCGATACTCCGCTCTGCTTCACACTTATACTCTTCATCGCTTTCATGATGATCGCCGGCAAAGACAAGAAAAAGCTTACAGCTGCTGAATAAGGAGGAACAATAAATGTCACTGCTCAGAATCGAAAACATCGAAAAATACTACGGAAACAAATCAAGCCTTACAAAGGCCATAGACGGTATCTCATTCTCTGTTGATAAGGGTGAGTTCATAAGCATCATGGGTGCTTCCGGAAGCGGAAAGACCACACTGCTCAACTGCATATCCACTATCGACAGAGTTACAGCCGGACATATCTACCTTGAAGACGAGGACGTTACAGCTATCAAGGGAAAGGCACTCAACCGCTTCCGAAGAGAAAAGCTCGGATTCATTTTCCAGGATTTCAACCTGCTTGATACTCTTACAGCTTATGAAAATATCGGTCTTGCTCTTTCTATCCAGAAAAGACCTGCTGCCGAGATAGAGAAGGCTGTACATACTGTTGCAGAACAGCTCGGCATCACTGACGTACTGAACAAGTATCCCTATCAGATGTCCGGCGGACAGAAGCAGAGAGTAGCTTCCGCAAGAGCTATCGTTACTTCTCCGAAGCTCGTACTCGCTGACGAACCTACAGGCGCTCTTGATTCAAAGTCCTCCAAGATGCTTCTTGAGCGATTCAACTTCCTTAATCATGAGCTTGATACAACTATCATGATGGTAACTCATGACAGCTTTACCGCAAGCTACGCATCCCGTGTAATCTTCATCAAGGACGGCAAGCTCTTCCATGAGATAAGCCGCGGCGGTGATTCACGCAAGCAGTTCTTCGATAAGATAATAGATGTTGTTACACTCTTAGGAGGTGACGTCAGCGATGCTCTTTAAGCTTTCACTCAACAATATCCGCAAGAGTCTGCGTGACTATGCGATCTACTTCTTTACACTCGTTATCGGTGTATCAGTATTCTATGTATTCAACGCCATAGGCGGACAGGCTGCTATGATGAGAGTCAACGACAGCCAGTACAACATTGTATATCTCCTTAAAGTCGCAATCTCCGGCACAAGCGTATTCGTTGCAGGTGTCCTCGGTCTTCTTATAGTATATGCAAGCCGTTTCCTCATGAAACGCCGCAATAAAGAGTTTGCGCTCTATATGACGCTTGGCATGAGCAAAGGCAAGATCTCAGCTATACTTCTTATCGAAACACTGATAATCGGTATAGGCTCTCTTTTCATCGGTCTGCTGGCCGGCATCGGACTTTCACAGCTGATGAGTGCTCTTGTTGCTAATCTCTTTGAGGCCGATATGACAGCTTACAAATTTACCGTTTCCGGTGAGGCCATCATCAAGACCATCATCTACTTCGCTGTTATGTATCTTGTTGTAATGATCTTCAACAGCTTCGTTGTTACAAAGATGAAGCTGATCGATCTTATGCAGTCCGGCAAAAGATCAGAGCAGATCAAGCTGAAGAATCCCTGGTTCTGTGTTATCGTATTTCTCCTTGCTGCAGCTGCTCTGGGCTATGCCTACTATCAGGTCGGTTGGAATTCAAAGATGATCGAAAGAAACCAGATGATTCTCTATGTAGCTTTAGGCTGCATCTCTACCGTGCTTATTTTCTGGTCAGTATCAGGAATGCTCCTGCGCGTGCTGATGTCAATGAAGAGATCATATTACAGAGGTCTGAATGCATTCACTTTCCGTCAGATCAGCAGCACTGTAAATACAATGGTATTATCAATGTCAGTCATCTGCCTGATGCTCTTCCTGACTATATGTGCTCTGACAAGCGCTTTCACTGTCCGCAACGCTATGAATTCTAACATCAAAAACCTCTGCCCTGCTGATTTTGAGTACTATACGTCACTCGTTCCTGATGAGCCTACAGAATACAACTCTTTTACTGAGATGTGTGAGAAGAACGGATATGATCTTTCAGAGGATTTTGACAAATGTGTTGATGTGATGGTATATACCGATAATGACCTCACCTTCGAGAAGTTCTTCGGTGATACTCTTAAGAAGGTACAGGCTGACTTCCCTTTTATGCAGTCGGATATCACAGAGACAATCATGACAGTCAGCGACTACAACGCTGTTATGGATCTTTACGGCAAGGATAAGCTCACACTCGGTGAAAATGAATTCATCATGCTTTGCAACTACAAGCCTATGGTCAACTTCAGAAACGAAGTGCTCGGCACAAATAACGAGATAACTGTATTCGGCCGCACTCTTAAGTCAAAGTATGACGAATGTACCGACGGCGCTGTTGATCTTTCCGCAGACCGTACAAATATGGGTATTATCATCGTGCCCGATGATGTAAAAGACGACAGCTCCATTGGCGCCGAGTACTTCATCGGCAACTACCGCTCAGACGATAAGGAAGCTGCTGAGAAGATCGTACTTGAAAAGATCGATCAGGTTGATCGTGATACCGCAGGTATGCGAAATGCTGATTTCTTTGTCAAGACTTCGAAAATCGAGATTTGTACAGCAATGATCGGTCTCGGTGCGATACTTACCTTCCTCGGACTCTATATCGGACTTGTTTTCCTTATCGCAAGCGGTGTTATCCTCGCACTTAAGGTGCTCTCCGAGAGTACTGACAGCATCGGAAGATATGAGATGCTTCGTAAGATCGGCGCAGAGGAGAACGAGATCTCAAGATCACTGTTCAGACAGACAGGTATCTTCTTCATTCTTCCCTTGCTTCTCGGTATACTCCACTCCGTATTCGGCATAAAGTTCGCTGTATACTTCATGGAGAGCTTCGGAATAGAGAAGATATTTGAATCCACTGTTATCACTTCTGCTATCCTGCTTTTCATTTACGGAGGTTACTTCCTCGTAACATATTTCTCAAGCAGAAGCATTATCAGAGACAAGAGATAAAAAGTTCAGGGACTGCCGGTTGGCAGTCCCTTTCATCTTACGATTACTCTTAATTTATCAGGGAAGCCTTGCAAGTGAAGGCGTCCCCTGATTAAAGTAGCGTTGACCCATTGAGAAAAGGACTGCCGCATGACAGTCCTTTTGTTTAGTCTTCTGTTGCTTTGCGTATATATGTACCGGAGGGAAATGTCATATCACACGGGAAAGAAAAATCCATCATCGCATGATTGGCAGTTTCAATACTCTCTCCGTTCTCGTCATACAGTGTATCGAGTGTGAGCGTCACGGGCTTCAGACCCGGAGCAATAAGCTCGACTGTATCTCCTGCAAAGAAGCGGTTGCGCTGTGTGCAGTATACTCTGCCGTTATCACAATGATCGACCACGGCAACTACATCATAATTGCGGATATATCCGCTGTCCTCGTAATACTGTGATTCGTCAGGTCTTCCGAAGAAGAAGCCGTTGCAGTACTTGCGGTGGCTTACCTTGTATACCTCATCACGTATCCAGTCGGGAAGCTTATAGTTATAAGGATCACGCAGATACTCGTCAACTGCCATACGGTAAGCGTTTGCCACTACTGCGACATAGTAGGACGATTTAGCTCTGCCCTCTATTTTCAGGCTGTATACTCCGGCCTCTGCAAGCTTGTCGATATGCTCGATCATGCAGAGATCTTTGGCGTTGAGTATGTATGTACCGTTCTCATCCTCAAATACCGGGAAATACTGTCCGGGGCGCTTTTCCTCCATGAGGTGATAACCCCAGCGGCACGGCTGAGCGCACTCTCCCCTGTTCGGATCACGGTTTACAAGATACTGGGACAGGAGACAGCGTCCTGAGAAGGAAACGCACATGGCTCCGTGTACGAAGCACTCGATATCAAGATCCGGTGAGGTCTTAGCACGTATCTCTGCGATCTCGTCAAGACTCAGCTCACGGGCAAGTACTACCCTTTTCGCACCCATATCGTAGAGTTCACGGGCAGTCGCATAATTGACAATTCCTGTCTGAGTGGAAATGTGTATCTCCATATCGGGAGCAATACGCTTTATCATCATCAGGAGGCCGATATCGGCTACGATGAGCGCATCAACCTTTGCTGCAACCGCCTCCTTTACGAACTTCTCAAAGAACGGGATCTCGTTGTTTCGCGGGAGGGTATTGCAGGTGAGATACACCTTTATACCACGGGAGTGAGCGTCATTTACGGCGCTCACAAGCTGGTCATAGTCAAAGTTTCCGGGTGAGGAGCGCATACCGAACATCTGTCGTCCGAGATATACGGCGTCTGCGCCGTAGTTCAGCGCAGCACCGAGACGCTCCGGATCTCCGGCGGGAGCAAGGACTTCAAGCCTTTTCATAGCTCCTCCTTAGTTGCCTGCAGCAGCAGCCTCAGCAGCGGCTGCTGCTGCCTTTTCCTCTGCATACTGCTGATCAACCATATCAATGTTAGCTTCATGCTCATCGATATCAACAGCAAAGTAAGTCTTGCCTGTATTGATATTGGCGTAGAAGTAGAAGTAAGGTGACTCGAAGTTCTCAAGAACAGCATCAATAGCCTCGATACCGGGGTTACAGATAGGTCCTGAAGGAAGTCCGTTGGTAACATAGGTATCGTATGCGTCAACGAAGGTCTGATCGTAAACGTCCATGTGCTTACCGACAACATCCTTAGCGTAGTTGGAGGTAGGATCTGACTGGAGCATCGGGAATATATCCGGATTGTTCAGACGGTTCCAGAATACTGAAGCAACAAGAGTCATAACGTCAGTTGTTGCAGCCTCCTTCTGTACGATAGAAGCAAATGTGATAAGCTCATCAAGAGAAAGACCGAGCTGCTCCATCTTCTCAAGACGATCCTCAGCGTAGATCTTGTTATTGAAGTTGTTATAGATCTTCTGGCAGATCTGGTCGATATCCATACCCTTGTAGAAGAAGTAGGTATCAGGGAAGAGATAACCTTCCATACGGTAGAACTTAAGTGAAGTATCAGAAGGCAGGAGATTCTCAAAGTCGTAACCAAGGCCGCCGGCGTTGAAGTAGAAGAGGAAGTCGCTTGCCTTGCAGATACCCTCTTCTTCGAGGATATTTGCAGCCTGGAGAACTGTTACGCCCTCGGGGAATGTAACCTCAACTGTCTCGCCCTGCTCTTCCTGCTTAACGGAAGTGAGCTCATTGATGATAGCCTCGTATGCCATATTCGGGCGGACGAAATGCTCGCCTGCGATATAGGCTGTATCAGTCTGTCTCAGTCTTGAGAAGAGCTGGAATGCCTTGGGCGACTTGATTATGCCCTCTGACTCAAGCATCTCTGATATCTCGATAGTGCCTGCACCCTCAGGGATATTGATGAGATGGTTGGTCTCGGACTTACCGATACCGAGCATATCACGGCCGTAGCCGATGATTATCATAGAGAGGACTACTGAAACGCCGAATATGAGCGTGGTCAGAATGAGTACGCCCGGCAGTCTGCTTCTCTGCTTCTTCTTGCGCTTCTTCTTCCTTCTCGGCATGGGCGCACCGTTTCGCATGGGATAGCCCTGCTGATTCGGATACGGCTGTCCGGGATAGGGCTGACCTGCAAACTGAGGTCCCTGAACATACTGCTGTACTCCGCCCGGAGTCTGTCCGTCTGCCTGCTGTGCAGGTGCGGGAGCTGCTTCGCCGTCAACACCCTCGGGCTGATCGCTGTTCTCGTACGGGATCCTGTCACGGCGACGTACATTCTCTTCATTCTTGCCGGAGCGCTCCTTGTTCTTTGCGCTCTTCTCCGGCTTCTTCTTGTCAAGGAATCCGTAATCGAATTCAAGGTCGTCACCGGCAGTCTCCTCGGGCTGCCCGCCCTCGGCAGGAGCATTGTCGTCAAGTGCGTTTATCTCCTCGATTATCTCATCGAGAACGTCCTTGTTTTCTTCCTTCTTTTTGGGTTTCTTGTTATCCTTTCGCATTGCAGATGATCTTCCTTTCATCGGTATAAATAGATCTTAGTCTTATATCATGTTCCTCCAGAGGAAGCTCCGGAGTTATCTGGCCTTCATAAGCTGCAGCAGCAGTATATATCATCGGATGCTCACGCAGAAAGCGGTCATAGAACCCTCCGCCGTAGCCGAGTCTTCCGCCGTCTTCAGTAAACGCAAGTCCGGGAACTATGCAGACAGTTCTTTCTGTCGGTACAGGCTGCGGGAGATCCATATCAGGTTCCTGTATCCCGTATGAGCCTTCTTTAAGCTCTGAGACATCGTTCACAAGGTGGAAGGTCATTATCCCATCCTTATGACAAAGCGGGAAAGCCGCCCTGATCCCGAGCTCCGAAAGTCCCTTGAAGAGCAGGTCTGTGGAGACCTCTGAACGGAAAGCTGCATACAGGAGAACCGTATCGGCGTTTCTTATACGCCCGCTTTCAAGAAGTCTTTCGCAGATCAGCCTGTCCTTCTCGGGAGAGGTAATACTGTCACGAAGCGCTGAGAAATGCTTCCGCAGCTGTTTCTTGTCAGTCACAGAGGATTGCATTTCTCTGTCTGAGGCTTTCTGCAGCAGAATGAGTTGCTTCAACGAGTTTCAGGCCGAATTCAACAGCTGTTCCGGCACCTCTTGAGGTGATAAAGATGCCGTCCTGAGCAACCTTGCCTTCTCCGATAACTGCACCGGTAAGCTGAGTTTCAAAGCCTGTATAGCATACGGCTGTCTTTCCGCTGAGCAGTCCCTTGTGTCCGAGTATGGAAGGTGCTGCACAGATAGCGCCGATGATCCTGTTGTTCTCAACACAGTAATCGATAGCGGCCTGTACGTACTGAGACTTTTCAAGGTTGAGCGTTCCGGGCATTCCGCCGGGAAGCACGATGGCCTCGAGTTCATCAGTAAGAGGAGCTTCCTGTGCGATGGTATCAGCTACCACCGGGATACCGTGAGAGCCGGTTACGAGATTATCGCCGACACCGACGATAACGACCTTTTTGCCGGCGCGCCGGAGAAGATCGATAGGTGCTATGGCTTCGGTCTCCTCGAAGCCGTCAGCAAGGTAAACATATATCATAGTCTGTTCCTTTCGGTCAGTATGCGTTTCAAGCAGAGAACGCATTATCTGAAAGTGATTATATATTTATTGAGCAGGTAAGCCGGATGATAGGAAAGCTTCGATCTGCGAAGCCCCTCTATTCCGAGATCCTCCTCACGGTTGACGTATTCAAATCCGCCCATTTCAGCACGGGCGAAGCAGTTGCATATACCGGTATAGATACCGTTATAGGCTGTATCGGCCTTTTCGATGTGTACACAGAAGGTATCATCCGTAAGAGGTTCGCCGATAGTTACAGCAGCTATACTGCCGTCTATGCGTATTATTCCTCCCCGAAGTCCGAGTCCTTCAAAGTGATTGAAAAAAGTATTGATCGCATACTGCTCAGCGGCGAAGGAATGCTCCTCCTCGGCACTTTCTGCTGTACGTCCGTTATAGGCTTCGGTGCAGAATACAATGCATTCATCATAGTCTGCCTCGGTTATCGGGCTGTAGGTATAGTCAAGCTCACGGAAACGCGACAGATGATTTCTCTTGCCGTGATACTTCCTTCCGGCGAGCTCTGTCAGATTGCTGACACGGTAGATATAGTCGGAACCGTCTCTGTCGAAGACTGAATCAAACTGTCCCGGGAAGAATTCACTGAGTACAGCAAGCTGGTTCTCTGTTACTCCGGAAAGCTTCAGCGGCGAATCGTGATCCTCGGAAAACCTCTTCAGTACACCGATAAGCTCTGTAAGATCTCCTTTTCCTGACGGGAATATGAAAGCCGGTATGCCGTCTTCATTTCCGAATGCACAGACTATATAGAAATCTTGATAGAAGGCTATCCTTGAATCTGCAAGTCGCTGCCACGCCAGATTATTGGCGAAGCTGTACTCGCATCCGCGAAAGCCGGAGCTTCTGAGGATCGGTATGACCTTTTCCCTGTCTTCAAAGACAAGAGGCCTGAAATCAAGCATCCGCTGCGTTCCTCTTGAGTTCGGCAAAGTATTCGCCTGTCTCCTTCATCTTTCCGCAGGTCATCTTGCCCTCGGGACATCTGCCAAGCTCTACGCACGAAGGGCCGGCATGGGCAAATATATGCGGCGCAACACCGACACAGAGCCTGAGCATCTCGTTTGCAACGGCCTGAATCTCCCACTGTGCCCTGCGGCAGCAGCGGTGGCGGAAGAAGTTGAAAAGCGAGCGTACATTCATGGTTACTACTATCTTGGTCTCACAGGCATTGGGAAGAAGAAACCTTGCATCCTCGTTGGCGAGTTTTTTCGCTTTGGAAAGTGCAGTCTTCTCATCATTGCCCTCTGCCATAAGCTCAGCCTTGCGGCTCTCTGTAAGCAGAGCAGCTATCTTCTCATATCCGGCTGATATCTCGTCTATGATTCTGTCGAATTCAGCCTTTGCCTCAGGAACCGCTTCTATAGAAGGCGGTGTTATGAATTCAAAACCGTTTTCGTTGACGTAGCGCTGACTCTTCTGCGAATAGGAAGCGATCCTGTGACGGACGAGCTGATGTGAGCAGGCACGTGAAATTCCCTCGATGCCGAATGTGAAGCTGACGTGCTCCATTACGCTCTCATGTCCGATAGATACGAGCATATCGATAAAGCTCTCTATCTTATCCTCTGTGAGTCCTTCCCTGAGTGAAGAAATATCGCTGCTGGAATAGCAGAGCTTTGCTGCTGTTGCGGCAAGTTTCTCCGGCTCGGGAGTATGTGCGATCAGTTCGACCTTCATGTACCTCAACCTCGTTTCGCAGTAAAAATTGCACAATCAAATGTACACTTATAATTATTGTACCATCATTCGGCTTATAAGTCAAGGAATTACAGTTAAATAAAATGATATAACATTTAATTTCAGGCTGATTTGTGACAGAACGGAAAAATTTTCCGTTTAACTATGGACAAATCAGAAATTATATAGTATAATATCTTAGTATATGAAATATTCTTTAACCGGAGGAATCATCACTATGAAAATCGTTAAGAAGCTTACAGCAGCTGTTGCTGCCGTTTGTCTTGCTGCAACTACAAGCTGCTCAGCAACTATCGGAAAGAACTCGCAGAACGCGCTCACTGTAGACGGAGTTGAGATCGGTTCCGGAATGCTGGTATATCAGACAATCTCTGCCTACGACAAGGCCGTTTCCATGCTCTCAGATCAGAACAGCGAGACTCCTACAGTCAAGGATGTCAAGAACTCAAAGATCGACGAGAAGGATGCTGTAGACTGGATACAGGACAAGGCTACAGAAGAGCTTTTGAACTATGCAGCAGTAATAAAGAAGAGCGAAGAAAACGGAATCACTCTTACAGACGAAGAGAAGGAAGAATCAAAGAGCATTGCTGAATATATCTATGCTATGGATTCACGTCCGCAGCAGAACGGAGTAAGCGTTGAAACGTTCTATAAGATATCAGATGCTTCCTACCTTCAGGATAAGCTCTTTGAGCATTATTTCGGTCTTGGTTCCGAGATGGGATGTTCAGAGGACGAGCTTAAGGACTTCTTCAAGGAAAACTTCGCAAGAATCAAGTACTTCTCTATAAGTCTTACAAACTCTGACGGTGAGGCATTCAGCGATGACGAACTCAGAGATATCAACAAGAAGGCTGACGAGTACGTAAGAAAGATCAACAAGAAGTCAGGCGAGCTTGACAAGCTCTGGGAGCTTGACGCTGCAAACGACGAATACAAGGAATACGTCCAGTCACTGAATACTACAACAGCAGCTGAAGGCGAGACAGTTGAGACTACAACTACTGCTGCTGAGGAGACTACTACAGAGGCAGAGACAACAACAACCAACCCCTATGCAAACGAGAGACTTTTCCAGAAGCAGACTACTGCTGCTGATGACAGCACTTCCGAGAATACAGAGACTTCTCTCAGCGAGGAGAACTATCAGAAGTTCAACGACTTCATTTTCAACGAACTTAAGCCCGGTGAAGCTGTGAAGTATCAGTACGACAAGGATAACCTCTACATCATCATGAAGGCAGATATCGAAGAGCGTATGACAGAAGACGATTACTGGTCTGAGGATTATATCAAGGATCTTCTTCAGCTCCGCTTCTATGAGAAGTTCCAGGATTATATGAAGGAATATGCTTCATCACTTGATGTCAAGAAAAACAATTCTGCTTACCGCAGATTTGAACCCTTCAGCCTTAATCTCGAGAAAACAAGCAGTTATTAAAAATGATGTGCGGCCGTTTCAGGCCGCACTTTTTATATGTTATATGGTATAATAACAAGGGACTGCCGCAGCAGTCCCCTTGTTTTTTATTTTGCGATTACCTTCTTGAAGGCCTTCTTGCCCTTACGGACTATGATACCCTCGCTGTCGAGAGCAAATACAGCCTTGGAATCTGATACCTTCTCATCATTTACGGTAATACCGCCCTGCTGTACAAGTCGTCTTGCTTCTGAAACAGAAGGAGCAAGTCCGGACTTTACAAGAATGTTGAGAAGTCCCATTGTTCCGTCTGTGAGCTCGGAGGCATCGATCTCTGCTGTTGGCATATTCTCACTTGAACCGCTGCCGCCGAAGATGGCTCTTGCAGCTGCCTTTGCCTTCTCGGCTTCCTCCTCGCCGTGAACAAGCTTTGTAAGCTCGTAAGCAAGGAGCTCCTTGGCAGCGTTGAACTGTGCGCCCTCCATGTGCTTCTCCATCTCTTCGATCTCTTCAACAGGTACGAAGGTGAGCATCTTGAGGCACTTGATAACATCGGCATCATCAACGTTTCTCCAGTACTGGAAGAAATCGTAAGGAGTAGTCTTCTCAGCATCGAGCCATACAGCGCCCTTCTCGGTCTTGCCCATCTTCTTGCCCTCGGAGTTGAGGAGAAGAGTAATGGTCATAGCGTATGCATCCTTGCCGAGCTTACGGCGGATAAGCTCTGTACCGCCGAGCATATTGCTCCACTGGTCATCGCCGCCGAACTGCATATTGCAGCCGTACTTCTGGAAGAGCTGGTAGAAGTCGTAGCTCTGCATTATCATGTAGTTGAATTCAAGGAAAGAAAGTCCGCGCTCAAGTCTCTGCTTGTAGCATTCAGCTGTAAGCATACGGTTTACGCTGAACTGAGCACCTACTTCACGGAGAACTTCTATGTAGTTGAGGTTCATCAGCCAGTCGGCATTGTTTACGATGATAGCCTTGTCCTCTGAGAAATCGATGAAACGGCTCATCTGCTTCTTGAAGCAGTCAACGTTGTGCTGGATTGTCTCGGGGGTCATCATCTTACGCATATCGGTCTTTCCGGAGGGATCGCCGATCATAGCTGTACCGCCGCCGATAAGTACGATGGGCTTGTTGCCTGCCTCCTGCAGACGCTTCATAAGGCAGAGAGCCATGAAGTGGCCTACGTGGAGAGAATCGGCTGTAGGATCGAAGCCAATGTAGAAAGTTGCCTTTCCGGCATTGATAAGCTCCTCGATCTCCTTTTCATCGGTCAGCTGTGCAAGCAGACCTCTTCTTTTGAGTTCTTCAAAAATAGTCATTATATATTACTCCTTTTTATTATTATCATTAATATCTTCATTCTCTTCCTTTTTCTTCATGGTCAGACCTATGTACAATTCTGCGCCTGCGCAGAAAAGCAATATAACTCCGAGCAATATACGTCCCATCAGTATCCTGATTATGGCAAGTATAAGGAAGCAAACGGCCGCCGCAAAAAACACACGGCTTTTCATCTTTTATCACCTGCCTTTCCATAAAGAATGAGAGCGTCGGACGTTCTCATGTATATCACGACCTTTCAATAGATACGCTGCTTTTATATAATCGTCATGTCCAAAGCCTCTGTCTCATCGTACTTAGTTTCAAGATCATCGGGATGAAACAGTATCCCCTGCAATACCTCGCATATCATTTCGGCTTTATAAGCGTTCAGCGTTACTTCATAGGTATGCATAATACCGCTTTGATTCACCTGAACAAAAACGTTGTATTTGTAGGATGTGTCGATATATATACCTGTATTGTAGCTTCTTTCACGGATCACTTTTTTGCCTGCGTCGACAATGCTTCCTGTGGGGAAAAAGTACAGTTTCGTTTCATTGAACATGACAGTATATTCATTTCCCACGTTTATTCCGCAGTAGCCTTCCGTGACCATCCGACCGCTGATGTATGATCTCTCGATGTCTTCATACTCGTCGCCCATTTTCTTTATCCATGTTCTTACAGGAAAACCGAAAAAATAAGCGAATCCCCATAATGATATAATGATCCCGGCCGGAAGTATCACATAAAACTTTTCGGTGTATCCGTTATGCCCAGATATTATCTGCTGAAAGAAATATACAAGACATAATGTGCCTATTATCATCATGCAGCAGGTGCCCAATGTACGGCGGCGCATGATAAGGTCTGCTTTCATGCCGTTCACGTGAATAGTATCAAATCCGTGTTTTTCCTTATATTCAAGATATCTTTGCCGCCATGCATCAGAAGTGAAGAGCTTGTTTTCGGTTATAAGCTCTTTTGTTCGTTCTTCCGCCTTTTTATGACGTTTATCGTTGATAAAGGTGAATATGCCGAATGCTGCACAGAGCGGCGAGAAGATAAGGGCAAAGATGTGCTGATCCTTTGTTTCTCCGCCGATGAATAAAGTGATAAAAACGCAGATACTGAGCGTCAGACAGAAAAGAAGCCCCCATAGTGCCTTTAGTTTTTCCATAGCCGCACCGCCTTGTCATAAAAGAAAACCCCCGACATTCCGAAAATGGAACGTCGGGGACGAATTATCGTGGTACCACCCCGGTTCATCCGGACTTGACCGGATCTCATTCGCTGTAACGGGCATTCCCGTCCTTGCCTACCGCTTACGGCTCAGCAGGGAGGCTCACGAAGGTAATTCTCCGGGCACCGTCACTTCCTTTCACCATACGGAAGCTCTCTGCATCGGGCATCCCCCGGATTTGACATCGTTCAAAGCCTTTGGATACTCAGTTTACTGAGTTATTAAACTTATAATACCACATATTCCGGAGATTGTCAAGTAAATTATAAGTATACGCCGCAGAATATGACATATTCCGCACATGACAGGCAGTATAATAATACTGACGGGAGGTGCTGAACTATTGATACGGTAACTGTATATGCCGATGTACTGATCGTGCTCAACATCTATGTCAACTTCTTCCTGTTAAGGACCACCGCACGTCTAACGCATTCCGCACTGAGTATCAGACGCTGTATAGCTGCAGCATTCTTCGGCAGTCTGTTTTCGCTACTGATACTTGCACCGCCAATGAACGTCGCCGTTACAGCTTTAATACGGGTAGCATCAGCTGCCGCTATAGCAAGAACCGCTTTCGGAAAAGTCAGTATAAAGAGGCTCTTTTTGAATACAGGTGCATTTCTGATAGCTAATCTCCTGCTTGCAGGTGCTGTACAGGCGGCAGAGTCCTGGCTGAAACCCGGTTTTATATGTACAGGCAACTCCTTCTTCTATGTAGATTTCTCACTTCTGCTCCTGCTTGCCGTAACAGCCCTGCTTTACTTTGCTGTATGTTTTGCAGGAAAGCTTTCAGGCTGCACAGCAAAGGGAGAATGGACTGTTGTTATCCGTTACAGAGGAAAGATAGTCAGGCTTGAAGGACTTGCGGATACAGGCAATCTCCTGACTGACTTCTTTACAGGACTGCCGGTTGTTATCTGCGGTAGAGAAGTGTACTCGGAGCTGACCGGAGGTGAACTGTCTGAGGAGATCGTACCTGACGGTATGAGGCTTATCCCCTGCTCTACTGTATCGGAAAGCGGACTTATGCCTATAATGCGGCCGGACGAGCTGATCATCATATGCGGTGAAAACGGTGAGAGAAAATCTGCCGGAGCTCTTGTCGGCTTCGGAAACTGCGGCAGACGTGCTGTATTCAACCCGGAACTAATTAAATACTGAACGGAGGATATGTATGAAGATCATAGAAAGGATACTGAAGAGTATAAGAAAGATTGCCGTCGGAGAGATATTCTATGTCAACGGTCCGGACACACTGCCTGCTCCCCTTGCAAAAGAACAGGAGGAGATCTGTCTGAAGAACGCACGTGAAGACAAGGCTGCGAGAAATATGCTTATTGAGCATAATCTGAGACTTGTCGTATACATAGCCAAGAAATTCGAAACTACCGGTATCGGTATCGAAGATCTTGTATCAATCGGAACGATAGGACTTATCAAGGCGGTGAACACTTTCAGTCCGGAGAAGAATATCAAGCTCGCAACATATGCCTCCCGCTGTATCGAGAACGAGATACTCATGTTCCTCAGAAAGGCTTCTCAGTACCGTGGTGAGCTTTCGATAGACGAGCCGCTGAACGTGGATTACGACGGAAATGAACTTCTGCTTTCGGACATACTCGGTACTGATGATGATATCGTCAGCAAGGGCATTGAAACAGAAGCCGAACGGGAACTGCTCAGAAGTGCCGTTTCCGAACTTGAGGGACGTGAACGTGAAATAATGGAGCTGCGATTCGGTCTCAACGACGGCAAGGAGAAGACGCAGAAGGAAGCAGCAGACCTGATAGGTATTTCTCAGTCATATATATCAAGGCTTGAGAAAAGGATCATCAATAAACTGCGGGCAAGACTTGAAAGCCTGACCTGAAATCTTTTTTGAAAATCTGGTGAAAAAATGCAAATTACTATTAACATCTGTGTCAGGATATGGTATAATATATAAGAGTATATCCGGTTATCGCAAGACCGGGAATCAGATCGTCCACATACCACAGGAGGTGATAGTATGGACAGAACTAAAGTAAGGAACATTGCAATCGTTGCAGCAGGCATCGACGAAGAGTATCAGAACGGTGTTATCAGCGGCGCTATCGCCTGTGCCCGTGAGAATAACGCAAATATCTCCTGTTTCTCCGCATTCGGCGGGGTTATGTCAAATGCAGCCTATGATATGGGAGAATACAACATCTACAGTCTTATCAATTACAGCAGATTTGACGGCATAATACTGCTTACCAACACGATCGGAGATACTGCTGAGAAGGAAAAGATTATCCGCAGTTCTGTAGCTTCCGGAGTTCCTGTTTCAATCCTCGATAACGCAGATCACCCCGAGCTTTTCAATATCAGCATCAACAATACTGCCGCTATGCGTGAGATCGTCAACCATATCATAAAAGTGCACGGCGCAAAAAAGATCTGCTTTATTTCAGGTCCGCTCAATAACCCCGAGGCCAATGACAGGTATCAGTCGTACCTGAGTACAATGACGGAGAACGGTCTCATATCTGATGCAACTATGAATCTGTTCAGCGACTTCCGCAGTTCAGGCGGACGTGAAGAGATCAGAAAATATCTTGACAGCGGAAGACCGCTGCCTGATGCTATTATATGTGCTAATGATGCTATGGCGCTCGGTGCAGCAGCAGAGCTTGAAGAGAGAGGTTACCGCATACCTGAAGATGTTATAATAACCGGATTTGACAATACAGAAAATGCGAGCCACCACTACCCTGCTCTGACTACTGTTTCAAGACCGCTGTTTGATGCAGGTTATAAGGCCTGCCAGGCTGTACTGAATCCCGGCAGCACTCCGAAGAGCACAGTGCTTGATGCATCTCCTGTATATACAGAAAGCTGCGGATGCCGCTCCGATCTGCATGAGAATATAGCTGAATACAAGCGTAATACCTACAGACTTATCAATAACTGCCGCTTCGATATAGCTTTTCTGAACCGTATAACCTCAGAGCTTGCAGTAGCTGACAACACTGATGACGAAGTCAGGATACTGAGCAGCTTTATAGACCGGCTTCGCTGCGACAGATTCTGTATATGCCTTTGTTCAGACTGGGAGGGCGCCTTCCATACTGACTGGCGTTCAGCAGTCGATGACGAGTACAGGACTCACGGCTATACCAAAAAGATGTCAGCTCCTCTTATATGGGAAAAAGGCAACGTATCATCCGCTGAGTCGTTCAACAGTGATGATATGACTCCGGTATATGATTCTTCCGGCGGCAACGTGAGCTACTATCTGCCGCTGCATTTCCGTGAAAGGTGCTTCGGTTACTACATAATCACGAACAGCGATTTCCCGATGAAGAGTATGCTCTGTCATTCACTTATGATGAACATCAGCAACTCAGTCGAGAATATCCGCAAGCTGCTTCATCTGCATATGTCACTTGATGAACTTGACAGGCTATATGTTACTGACCCGCTCTGCAATATCTATAACCGCAACGGCTTCATTCGTGAGGCAAAGGAAATATACCGCAGAAGCATTGAACAGGGAAAGAAGCTGATGATCTCCTTTATAGACATGGACGGTCTCAAACTTATCAACGACAACTACGGTCATAAGGAAGGCGACTTTGCTCTTCAGAAGCTTGCCGATGTCATCAAGGAATGCTCACTGAGCGGAAGGATCTGCGCACGCTTCGGAGGAGATGAGTTTATCATTCTCGGCGGCGATGCTGAGGAAGCAGATATAGAACCGCTTGAAAATGCTTTCAGGAATCGCCTTGATTCAACAAACACGCTCATAGGAAAGCCATATCAGATCTCCGCAAGTATCGGAACTATCGTAACTGATGTTTCAGCCGATATTCAGCTGTTCAGTCTGATAACCCAGGCTGACGAGATAATGTATGAGCAGAAGAAAAAGAAAAAGACCTCACGCTATCTGCGTAAGGCCTGATGAGAAGAGGTCACAGGATAATCCCTGTGACCTCTTTTTTATCAGTATCGTGCCGGTCCGAAGAGCACCTTGTCAAAGAAATCCTTTGTGGTAGCTTCTCCGAGCTCCTTCTTGAATACATCTGTGGATACGCCGCCGTTGGAAACAAGATCGTCGCAGTACTTCTGTGTTATCTCATGCTTCTCTGCTCTTGCATCATCTGAGAGAGCTTCGAGGCCGGATGCAGCCTGCATATAGGTGTCTACCGAGTCAACGAACAGTTTCTTTACACGGGTATCATCCTTTGATACCTTATGCATCACTACTGTAAGAAGATCGTCATACCATGCGGGATCAACCGCAAGCTCTTCCATGTCGCTGTAGCTGCTCTGAAGCGCCTTCAGTGAACCAAGGACTTCCGTATAGGCTGAGTCAGATGTATCCTTGACAAGGTCGTAGAATTCAACGTATGCCTTGCGGTTGCTTCCTATGTACATGAAGTCCATGGAAAGCATGGGCATATTCTTCTCATAAGGGGTGATGATGAAGGAGGCCATCTGCATGAAGCCCATATTGACCTTCATTACGGACAGGTTGCCAAGCTCACTGACATCGTACTGCGAAACGTCAAACTTCATAAGTCCGTAGAGCTTTATCTCCGAATACTCCCCTGCATCAACGGGTGTTACATCCGTATACTCTGAGAGCTTCTTCATTCCTTCGTCGATCGTGTCATTCATTATCTTCATGTTAGAGGAAGCCTTCATGCAGAGAAAGCCGACAAGTGCACCTATCAGGACAAGTATCGTAAGCAGCACCCACGGCCACTTTTTCTTCTTTCCGGTCTTTTCTTTAGCCATTATTATTCTCCTTTCACAGTCATACGCTGACTGCGGTATTATTATCAAAACACAATTATTATACCACGCAGGAAGGAATATGTCAATACAAAGGCCAAAACTGACATAAAAAAGGACGGACAATCCTGTCCGTCCTGTCCTCTGATATCATTCTGTAAGGAGCTTCTTTGTTGCAGGCATCTTGTAGAGCAGAGCTGCACCGATACAGGTCAGTATCATCTCGGGGAGCATATATGCTCCGTTGTAGAGAAGACTGTAGATATATACGTTGTCTGTAGAGAAGCCGTTCCAGAGCTCACCGTAGCTTTTCCAGAGAATAACGCCGCTTATGAAGTGTACGCAGAAACGGAAGAATACTGCGATAGCTGTTCCGGTTATCCAGCCGGGTACTCCTTTTGTTCTGAACATACCGGCAAAGCCAAGCACTGTAAAGGCTGCGATATAGTCAATGAGAAGGCAGGCAACGAGAGTGAATGCTGACAAGCCCCAGCTGAGAACTGCTCCAAGTGAGAGGAACAGCTGTATCAGTGAATAAAGGAATGAGACCATAAGACCCTTCTTTACTCCGTAATGTACGCTGAACAGGCATATCGGCAGCATTGAAAGAAGTGTTATAGCTCCGCCCCAGGGGAGCTCAAACACCTTGATAAGGCTGAGCACGGTTGCGAGTGCGAGCATTATCGCACCCTCGATAAGCATTTTGGTTTTTGAGTGATTCATTTTTCTATACTTCCTTTCATTAAACAAAAATGCGCACTCCGTCAGGAATGCGCATTCATTATCTGTGAATTGCTCCCTACGACGGTATTGACCGACAGGTTCAAAGGGTCATTTCTCAACCGCCGTAAGGCAGTGCCCCTGCAATGATTTATGCTGTTTCTATACTGTTTGCGTTGTGGAGCTTGAGCTTCTCTACAGCCTGCTCACGCATCTTGTACTTGAGTATCTTTCCGGCAGCGTTCATCGGGAAGCCGTCAACGAAGTCAACGTATCTCGGACACTTGTGCTTTGCCATACGTGCGAGACAGTAATCCTTGATCTCCTGCTCTGTTGCAGTCTCACCGTCCTGGAGAACGATGCAAGCCATGATCTCTTCGCCGTAGTCCTCGTCGGGTACACCGATGACCTGTACGTCCTTTACCTTGGGATAGGTGTAAAGGAAGTCCTCGATCTCCTTGGGGTAGATATTCTCACGGGGTGGGATGATCATATCCTTGATACGTCCTGTGATCTTGAAGTAACCGTCCTCGGAGCGGCGGCGTGCAAGGTCTCCGGTATGGAGCCAGCCGTCTGAGTCGATAGCTGCTGCTGTTGCCTCGGGCATCTTGTAGTAGCCCTTCATGATGTTGTAGCCTCTTGCTACGAACTCGCCGTCGGTATCATCCGGGAGCTCTTCATTTGTCTCGGGATCAACGATACGGCACTCAACGCCGAATATGGGTCCGCCGACTGTATTAACACGCTGCTCGAGCGTATCTGTGGTCTTGCTCATGGTGGTGGCGGGAGATGCTTCGGTCTGTCCGTATGTGATACAGATCTCGCTCATGTGCATCTTCTCTACTACCTCTTCCATTGTCTTGATAGGACATGGAGAACCCGCCATGATACCTGTACGCATATAGGAGAAGTCCGTCTTTGCAAAGTCTTCATGTCCGAGCATTGCAATGAACATGGTGGGAACTCCGTGGAAGCAGGTTATCTTTTCCTTGTTGATGCAGGCAAGTCCCTTTCTCGGAGAGAAACGGGTTATAGGTGACATTGTTGTTCCATGTGTCATGGAAGCTGTCATAGCCAGTACCATGCCGAAGCAGTGGAACATGGGCACCTGTATCATCATGCGGTCTGCTGTGGAAAGATCCATGCAGTCGCCGATAGCCTTGCCGTTGTTTACTACGTTGTAGTGTGTGAGCATAACGCCCTTCGGGAAGCCGGTTGTACCGGAGGTATACTGCATATTTGCAACATCATGTACGTCGATAGTGCGGCGTACCTTCTCTACCTCGCTGTAAGGCACCTTCTTTGAAAGCTCCATAGCCTCCTCCCAGGTATAGCATCCGGGCTGCTTTGAATCGCAGGTGATGATATTTCTGAGGTAGGGCAGCTTCTCGGACTTGAGCTCGCCGGGAGCGCAGGTCTCAAGCTCTGGACAGAGCTCCTTTATGATATCTGTATAGCTGATGTTCTTGATTCCGTCTATCATAACGAGTGTCATCGTGTCGGACTGACGGAAGAGGTATTCAGCTTCGTGGATACGGTATTCACTGTTTACTGTGACGAGTACGGCACCAATCTTTGTTGTAGCCCAGAATGTGATATACCACTGAGGAACATTTGTAGCCCAGATAGCTACATGGTCGCCCTTCTTTACCCCCATAGCAAGGAGAGCACGGGCGAAGGTATCAACATCGTCACGGAACTCGGGATATGTACGTGTATAGTCAAGCTCTGTATAGCGGAAAGCATACTGGTTCGGGAACTCCTCGCACATACGGTCGAGTACATCGGGGAATGTGTAGTTCAGTATTCTTTCCTTCGGCCAGGGATAGTTTCCGTCGCCTCTCATGTTTGTCTGGAGAGCGTGCTTGTGGCGGGTGCGGTACTGCTCCATGTAGTTTGCAAAACGAGGTACAACGATACCCGCATCGCTGAGCTCGGGAGCCCATCTCTTGACCCACTCAAGGGAAATATATCCGGTATAGTTGATGGCATCGAGTGCCTCTATCATCTCTTTAACAGGGATATCGCCGTCGCCGAGCATACGGTATTCAACACTGCCGTCCTCACGGAGAACGCTGTCCTTTACCTGTATGAACTTAATGTGTTCACCGAGGTTCGCAACAGTAGTCTCGGGAGACTCGCCGCAGAAGCGGTAGGGGTGGTGCATATCCCAGAGAGCAGCTATCTTGCGGCTCTTTACGCTGTCAAGAAGTCTTGCGAGACGTGCAGTATCACTGTATACGCCGTTGGTCTCAACGAGGAAGGTTACATTGTATTCCTCTGCAACAGGCACGAGACTGCGGAGAGTCTCGGCAATCATATCATCATCAATGTCTGAACTCGGTGCGGGATCCTTGTCTGCAAGTATACGCACATAGGGTGTACCCAGCTTCTGTGCGAGCTTTGCATACTCAACGATCTCGGCACGGTTAGCCTCAGCCTTTTCAGGGAACTTGATGCAGGCACCGGAGGTCAGACAGGGAATCTCAAGTCGTAGTGACTTTAGCTTGGCAATAGTGTCACTAAGTCGTGCAGGAGTAAAGGGAGCGGCCTTGGGAGCAGATGTCTCTCTTCCGATGCCTCTTACTTCGATTCCGTCGAACTTGAAATCTTTTGCCATCGCATAGATGTCGGACCATTCAAAATCCGGGCAAGCCAGAGTTGAAAAGCTGATTTTCACATTGATCATTCCTTTTCTTATAAAATATACGCTATATTATACCACATTAAACCGGAGAAGTCAACACCTATGACCGATGATGCGTTGCAATTCATTATTACATCAAAAAGTCCGCATTTCTGCGGACTTTTTATTGTGTAAAGTATCATTTGCTCCATATAGGGTATTCCTTGCCGGTCTGTTCGGAATAGTAGAATACCTCCTTGATCTTCGGGTATTCCTCTGTATTGAACAGGAAGGTCTTGTTCGGCTTCGATACTGATACGCAGTTCATTGTATCGACTGCACGGTTGACCGCAAGCTCAACGCCGAATCCTACGGCTTCCTTCATATTCTTTTTGTTAGCATAATCGTATTCGCCGTGGCTGTAACGCACGTATGAAAAAATGAATATCAGAGAAGCGGCCTTGTTTCGTCTTACAAGGTATACATCGCCGTTATCCTCCACCTCGACTGAAATATCATCAGCAAGGTTGTACTTCTCATAATCGGCAGGTTTATCAACCTGCATTATTATTGAAAGAAAAACACCGCCGAAGAGCAGGATAGCAAGAAGGATCCCTCCGATCAGCACTTTTTTTACAGTTCCGCTCATTATCAACATCTCCTATGTATGTTATCTTCTATTTTATGATACATCATATTCATAAAGAATTCCTTAAAAGCCCTGATTGTTTACAGAATATTCACATTTCTTCAGAACAAGCGCTGCCGCTCAACTCTGCTATAGGAGCTAAGCCTCTTTATAATCCGATACAAAGAGTAACAGGGGCAGTTTCCTGCCCCTGTTTATATCATGCTGCCTTATCAGGCATACCAAGCAGATACCTTTGCAGCTTTACTGCATCTGCTACATCCGTCTTGGCATCGCCGTTCATATCGGAATTGGAAAGAGCAAGTCCTTTGAACTCCGTTTCGTTCGTGAGAAGTCTGCGGTAGAATACCATATCGAAGGCATCAAGACTGCGGTCACAGGTAACGTCGCCCTTTATACCGTAGAAATCGAAATCCTTTACGTTGAAGAGGTAGCCGTCATCGCCGCGGTATACAAGATAAATATCCTGTACTCCTGTACACAGTTCTGTATCACAGGTGAATTCCTGATACTCGCCCCAGCCGTCTGTGCCGGTTATCCTGCAGGTTCCGATGAGAGTACCCTTTGCACTGCCTGTGCGTATCTCGATAGTGCCGCCCTCAGTTGCGCTCGCTGCACTTACACGGAAGCCTTCTGCGCCGGACTCGAAGTCCATATTGCGGTAAACGGTATAGCTGCCGTCTGTTATATAGCCGATAGATGTTCCGTCTTCGTCGTCCTTGCGTATCTCACCGTGCTTGAAGCCGAAGGACGCTCCGCCTGTCTTGACATATGGTGTCTTTGCCGGAGGAGGTGCGCCGTTCACGCCGCCGCCCCAGAGTTCTATCTCATATACTCTTGCACCGCCGTCGTCGGACTGGGTTGCTGTATTGATAGTTAGCTTTACATAGCGTGCGGAAACGGCATCGATATTTCTTCCGCATACAGTCTTGGTATTGCCGTATACATCGGATATCTCCGTCCAGCTGTCGCCGTCTGTGCTGGCTTCGAGTTTGAAATCACGGGCGTTGAATTTGATGTTCTCACTTACGCCGGCAAACTTGATCACCCAGCGGCTGATATCGCAGACCTCGCCGAGGTCGACCTGTATCCACTCTCCGCCGAGACCGTCAATGTGACACCACTTGGTAGCGTCGCTGCCGTCAACTGCCATTGCAGCTGTCTCCCCTGACTCCTCGCCGGATGCTGTTACCTTCTTGTTGTAGGCGAGGTTAACCATTTCTGTGCCTGCTCCTGCAAAATGAAGAGCGCCGTCAAGAGTGTAGTCCTTGCCTGCTTCTGTATTGAAGCTGATCTCTGTACCGGCGTATCTTACTGTACAGATACCGCCTGAGCCGGAGTGTATGGTAACTGAATCGAGTGCGCCGTCAGACCAGTACATCTCGCTTACTTCAAAGTTGCCTCTTGCACGGAGACCGTTTGCATGGCCGTCGGACCACTGTGAGGGAAGTGCGGGAAGAAGATTTATTACGTCGTTCTGGCTCTGCAGGAGCATCTCAGCAACACCGGAGGTAAAGCCGAAGTTTCCGTCTATCTGGAAAGGCGGATGAGCATCCCAGAGGTTGTCGTACAGACGTCCGCTGTTTCCTACGGGAGTGATGAGCAGCTTGATGAGGTTATAGGCATGAGCTCCGTCCTCAAGCCTTGCCCAGCAGTTGAGCTTCCAGGCCTCAGACCAGCCTGTACCGTCATCTCCTCTTGCATTGAGGGACTTTGCAGCTGCAGCAGCTGTAGTCGGGTTATCCTCGGGAGTTATCTCAAAGCCGGGATAGAGAGCGTACATATGGGAGATATGTCTGTGCTTCTCGTTCTGATTATCCCAGTCCTGAGCCCATTCCTGAATCTGTCCCCACTTACCTATCGTCTCCGGACGGATCAGGGTGAGCTTGGAATTGAGCTGGTCACGGAGCGTTGAGTCCTTGCCGAGTATCTCGGAGGCTTCTGCAACTCCCTTGAAAAGCTCACGGGCTATGCCGTTATCCATTGTAACGCTCTGATCACAGCTGGCATCCGGATACTGAGGGAGATTGATCTCCGGAGAGGTACTCGGACTTATCGCCATATAGGTCTGTCCGTTTATCTCGACCGGTATCATCAGCTCGTTGAGGAAGGAGGCACTGCCCTTGATGACAGGGTAGATATCCTCTAAGTATTCCTCGTTCTGATTGAAGCGGTATGCGTCATAGAGCATATTCGATACCCATGCACCGCCAACCGGCCACATACCCCATGTGCCGTCAATCGGGCCTGTACGGTTCCAGAGATCGGTATTGTGGTGGAGTACCCAGCCATCTGAGATGCCGTACTGAACTCTTGCTGTCTCGTTTCCGGCGTACTGGAGATCCTTAGCCTTGTTTACGAAAGGCTGGAAGCACTCCTCAAGGTTCGTCGTCATAGCCGGCCAGTAATTCATTTCGTAGTTTATGTTCGTTGTAGCCTTACTTCCCCATGCGGGTGAGGAATACTTGTTCCATATGCCCTGCAGGTTCATAGGCTGTGCATCACGGGATGCGCTTATCATAAGATATCTGCCGTACTGGAAGAGAGTCTTGACCATCTTAGGATCATCGGTACGGCCGAATTCCTGTATACGCTTATCTACTGTCTTGGAATTTGTAACGCTGCTGTCTCCGCCGAGATCGACGTCAACTCTCTTGAAGAGCTCCTGATAGTCAGCCTTGTGTGCATTGTAGAGTTCTTCGTAGGTCTTGCCTTCGGCAGCCTTGATGTCCTTGGCAGCATCGCCCTTTTCGTCACCGTTGCAGGTCTTGTAGTCGATGAAGTTCGTTCGTACCGAGGTGATTATCAGCACCGAATCCGCATCGGATACTCTGACCTTACCGTCGCCTGCGCTTACTCTGCCGTTCTCGGGTATGAATTTGCTTCGTGTGGAGAAGTATACTGCACCGGGTATCCACAGGTCTTCACTTCCGTGCCCGTTGGCAACAAGTGTATCATTGCCGTCGGTTGTAACTCCTCCGTTGAGGATATTGTCATAGCCTGCTGTGAGAGATACCGAACCGGGAGTATCACAGGTTATCCTTGTGACCATGACCTGATCGGGGTGGCTTACAAAGGTCTCACGGGTGTATTTCTTACCGCCGTAAGTGTAGGTTGTACGGGTGACTGCGTCGTTCATGTCAAGCTCACGCCTGTAGTCTCCGGGATTCTCATGTCCGAAATTGAACTTCAGTGCGCCGACCATCTGATACTTAGCCTCGCCGCCGCCGATCATTCTCTGACCGATAAGGCTGTTGGCTTCATTGTACTTTCCGGCTTTAAGAAGGTCCTGTGCTTCCTTGAGGTAGTTGGCTGCTCCCTCATGGTTGTTGTTGCCGGGGCCGGAGCTCCATACTGTGCATTCATTGATGTCGATAATTTCTTCGGGACAGTTGCCGTAGACCATACCGCCGATACGTCCGTTTCCTACAGGCAGCGCCTTGTAAAACGATTCACTGTTGTCCCATGCGTTGTCAGTGTTGTGGGTACCTGCCTGTCCGGTGTACCACATAACAAGATCGTCATCATGACTGTAGGCATCTGCGGCCTGTACGGCCTGCTCCTCTGCCGGAGGGATACCCGTACTCAGCGGCAGGACCATGCAGGCTGCGGTAAAAGCCGCAATGATCCTTCTGTTTTTTTTCATAGACCCAACTCCATTTCTTTCAGGCATCAAAGAGAGGGATACCTGATCTTTCTTTATTCAGATGGTGATTATGTACATACATATCCCATCTTACAAATATAATTCTAACATTTTAACTAAATGACGTCAACACACTATTTGTAGAAATGGTGTAAAAAGCGATGAAACATGATAAATTAGTAATGATTTCTACAATTATCATAAAAAATATGTACGGACAGCTTATGCTGCCCGTTGTCTCAGATGATTATATAGTCGCTGCTCGAATAACCTGTGATGCCGTTATAGCCGACAACATACCATCCATCCGTCTCGCCGCTTATCATAACCGTACTTCCGGCCGGTACAGAACCTATGATCTTTCCGCTCAGAGAAGGGTAACTGCGGATATTGAGCCCTGAGCCGTCCGTGACTACAGTCCCCCACCGGACGGCTGAGGGTTGTATGAACGGTATACCGAAGTAATCACACAGAGATCGTGCAAGGTTTTTTGCAATCGCTTCAAGGCTGCTTTTCAGCCAAGCCTCGTCAGCGTAGTTGTCGTGATATCCTATCTCTGCCAGTACTGCCACTGCCTTTGTACGAAGCACTTCACCGAGGAATGTCGTAGGAACAGCCTGCACCTTATCCGGCAGCGGATATATCGCCTTCATATTATTTGCTATGATGTTTGCGAGTTTCTCGCTGAAGCTGCTTGCCGGTGCGAAATAGATATCCACTCCCCTGAGTCGTCCGGAGAGATTTTCCGGAGCGGCGTTGCTGTGGAGGGCAAGATGAACATCATAGCTGCCGGCATTGGAATCCGCTATGGCTCCCTGTACGTTTCTTGACGGGTCGTTCCGGACAAAGGCTATACCGCAGGAGCGGAGATAGGGTTCAAGTCTGTCCGCTAAAAGATTCATATATAACTCCTCGTTGCCGCCGGATACGTATTCATTCCATTCCTGGGTCGAGGGGCTGAGAAATACCTTAGGCATATCATTTTTCCTTTCTGCATATCTATGGATCATTCCATACATTATTATATGCCGGATAAAAAGTTTTGCTTTTCTTATTGCAGAATACATCCGGATATGATATAATGTATAAAGTCAGTATCATTATTGTAAAGGGGGCTTATCCATGCCGGATACTCCGCAAGCCGAAAACAGGGACAGGACCATAATACGCACAAGTATCATCGGAATAGCAGCCAATATCTTTCTGTCGGCCTTCAAGGCGACTGTAGGTCTTATATCCCACTCTATCGCCATTACTCTTGATGCTGTAAACAATCTCAGTGATGCAGGTTCATCGATCATAACGATAATCGGTACCAAGCTCGCAGGCAAACAGCCTGACAAGGAACACCCCTGGGGACACGGCAGGGCTGAGTACCTGAGCGCTATGGTAATAGCTGTCATCATACTCTATGCAGGTATCACCTCGCTCGTTGAGTCGATAAAGAAGATAATATCCCCGCAGACACCTGATTATTCTGCGGCTTCTCTGATAATAGTCTGTATAGCGATAGTTGTCAAGATAGTACTCAGCAAATACGTCAAGAAAACCGGTATCAGGGTTAATTCGGATCCTCTGATCAACTCCGGTACTGATGCCATGAATGATGTTTTCATCTCGGCCTCGACGCTCGCTGCCGCAATAATATTCCTTTTGACCGGGCTGAGTCTTGAAGCGTGGCTTGGTGCTGTCATATCAGTCATAATCATTAAATCCGGTATCGGAATGCTTCGCGGCACCATTTCCGATCTTCTCGGTCACAGAGTAAGCCGTGAAACGGTAACTGCAGTACATGATACCCTCATGGAGTTTCCGGAGATAAACGGAGTTTTCGATATCATATTCCATGATTACGGGCCGGACAGACTCAACTGCTCAGTTCATGCTGAAGTACCGCATACAATGACCGCCGTGGAGATAGACCAGCTTGAGAGGAATGCTGCACTTGAAGTATACAACAGGCACGGCATTATCCTTACGGCAATGAGCATATACGCAATGAACGAAGAGGACGAAGACTTCTGCAGTATACGTGATGACATATCAGGTATAGCTCTTTCACACGATCATGTTATACAGGTACACGGTTTCAGCCTTGACAGAGCAACGAATACCATACATTTCGACATGATAGTTGATTTCGGGGTTAAGGACAGGATTTCCGTGTATGACCATGTAGTTGAGGAAATTCGTGAAAAATATCCCGACCACACAGTCCTGTGTACACTGGACACAGATTTCAGCGTAAGCGAATAAGGAGGAAGTACAATGAATGAAACAACACACGAAATACCAATGGCTCTGCTGGCGCTTCTCGCATACTTTGCACTTATGTCTCTCGTAACATTTATACTGTATGCGACTGACAAAAAAAGAGCTATGAGAGGTCAGTGGAGAGTCAGAGAAGCAACTCTGCTCGGTGCAGGACTGATAGGAGGAGCAGCCGGCGGACTGTTAGGCATGGAGACATTTCGCCACAAGACCAAGCACTGGTATTTCTGGCTCGTAAACATCGGCGGGTTCGCTCTTCATGTATGTGCGGTCTATTTTCTTGCAAAGCAGGCCGGAATCTTTTAAAGAGCAACGTACTGATATAATATGCGTGCAAAACAAACAGCGCCCCTGACAGTACAGGGGCGCTGTTTGTTTCAGAATACAGCTTTCTTTATCATTACAAGTTCACGGACGTCGATACAGTTCGGGAAGTCTTCATCGTCCATTACAGCAAGGAGTTCATCGACCTCTGCCCAGCATACTTCGGATACTTCATCCTGCTGGAGAGTAATGCCTTCCTCGTCTACCGGCTCACGGTAAATGTACACTGCTACATATTCATTATCATCAACACCGTTTGTAACAGTATGCGAATTGAGGTTACCGATATGCCTCAGCTGGCTTCCGTGTATCTTTACACCGAGTTCCTCAGCTGTCTCACGTACAGCCGCACTGCGGAACTCATCACCCTGCGAAAGATGACCGGCAACAGAAACGTCATAGCAGCCGGGGTCGGTATCCTTCATGTCTGCACGCTTTTGCAGAAGTACATAAACACCCATATCACGACGCTTGATTATCCATACATGAACGGCAGGATGAAGATCTCCGTCACGGTGAACAAGGCTTCTCGGCTTGCTGTCTTCCGTGAGACGTGAACCGCTGTCTACCAGATTGAGAAATTCATCTTCAGTAACATTTACCTTTATATTCTGTTCCTCCGCAAGCCTGAGGAATACTTCTTTTATCTCATCTGCAGATGGGCATTCATGCTTCTCGTCAGATATATATATGTCAAAAGCTGCCTCTTTTCCCAGGCCCTTTACAAATGCTTCAAGTTCTTCGGCGCATGAGATCTTGTCAGCACCGACAGCAGCCGCTGTCCTTCTGTAGTTTTCCTGAGCCGAAGCAAGACGGCTGAGATATATTTCTATAGTTTGAGAATCCTGCATCAAAACACCTTCGTTCATGCCACTTGTGGCAATATATAACCGCAATATACGGCGATAGTAATTATATACCCTTTGGCAGAAAATGTCAATATCTGTCAGCAAAAAAATCGACAGAATTAAAAGTACGCAATATTTGGTATTAACAATTAGTGCAATCTTGACAAAATCACGGCCGCTGTGTTATAATTACAGCATCGTGATCTACACTAAAGGAAGAAAGGTGAAACATTTGACTGATATCACAGAAAAGGTCGAGATAATCCGCAGCAGCCGCAAGACTCTGAGTATTCAGATCTCCCCTGACGGTCGTGTTATTGCCCGTGCCCCTCAGAGAATGCCGCAGAAGGAAATCTTCGGTTTTATACAGAGCAAATCCGGCTGGATAGAAAAGCATCTGAAAAGCATGGAAAACAACAGTAAAGCAACTCCTCTGACCGCAGAGGAACTGAATGAGCTTGCTGACAGGGCGCTGGAATACATACCTGAAAGGGTAAGATTCTATGCTCCGCTTGTAGGGGTAAGCTACGGCGGTATAACCATACGTAATCAGAAAACAAGGTGGGGCAGCTGTTCCTCTAAAGGCAATCTGAACTTCAACTGTCTTCTGATGCTTGCTCCGCCGGAGGTCATCGACAGTATCGTCGTTCATGAGCTTTGCCACAGGAAAGAGATGAACCACTCTCCCCGATTCTATGCAGAGGTGCTGAGAGTTTATCCCGAATACTACAAGTGGAACGACTGGCTCAAAAAGAACGGAGCAACGCTCCTTGCAAGGATGCCGAAATGATATGACAAAGCCCGTGGCTGAACACCACGGGCTTTTATTATTCCTCTGTTTTTTCAACAGACTCTTCCTTCTTTTCCTCTTTTATGACGGGTATCTCAACGCCCTCCATAACTGCAATCTTTTCAGCAAGCTTGCGGTTTACAGCAAGTATAGTCTCTATCTTGCTTTCCTGTTCAAGTCTCATTTCACGCTCTGCCTTGAGCTCAGAAGTAAGCCTTGCGTAGATATCACCGTATGCCTTGAACTTCTTGTTGATCTCATCCATATCAACAACAGGTGCAGCAGATTCCTGTTCGTTCTCAGTTTCGCCGTCTTTTACAATCTCCTCTGCAACTGAATCCTCCGGAAGTACTGTGGACTCAGGCAGCCGGTTCACAAGCTGTTCAAGCTCATCAATGCGTGTTGTCAATACAGAAAGACGGTTATTGAATTCGGTATAATCATTGTTCTTGCGTTCAGTCTCGGAAACTCTTGTCTCGATTACGGATATCCTTGTGTCTGTCTGGTTATCCTTCTCTTTCCACTGACTGCGGAAGCCTGTAAGAGCAGTATTCATAAGGTCGATCCTCTCCTCGATCGACTTTATCATCTCTTCGTCAACAGCAGACTGCGGGATCTCTGAGCTGTAATCAGGTCTCACATCAAAGAGATACTGATCCGGTCTCTCAGGCTCCGGCTGCTTTATCTCCTGCACATCTCTTTCTGTCTCAGGATCATAGATACTGGCTGTACGCAAAAGATAATTCCAGAGCATTTTCAGATTCTGAAATAAATACATTGTTCTCCTCCTGTTGCTGCGGCATTATAAATCCGTACCATGCCGCAATATAGCATCATGCTGCAATATACTCAATTATTATACACCATAACGGATGATTTGTCAATAATTCTGTAACAAATAGTCGATATTTTACGTAAGGTATATATTTAAACAGAGAAAAGATTAGCGATAAAGTCTGCTTTCCAGTTGCTGTACAGTGTTATATCCTCAGCGGAAGGCCGTTTTCCGGAATTGAGCGCTTCATATACCCTCATACCTGCTTCCGAACCTTCGGGAACTGCTCTTTCAAGCCGTTCGGGAGGTGAAAGTATTGTTGAAGGCCTGATAACACATCGTATCTGCGGCGGAAGTCCGTCGGAATCTTTTATTGCAAGATGCTCTTCTGTCAGAGGTGCTTCTTCTATATCAAGACAAAGAGCCGGAGGGAGAAGTATCTCGGCTTCTTCCGGTTTAGCATAATGCGGAAGCTCCGTTGCAACATCGATACAGGGGACTCCGGGATGCAGAAGAAACTCAAGGAGTGCAATGCCCTTACGGTCACTGTAGGAGGAAAGGTAGCCGTCTGTGGAAGTAGAAGTAAAGGAAACAGTCGTTTTTCTCGATCTGCACAGAGAAAAATCGGACATTCGTTCAACCCGGAACGTCTTTACAGGTGAAGAAACAGTACAGCTTTGGAATGCAGAAAGAAGGTCTCTTAGCAGCTCTTCAAGACGCAGGGTATCTGAGAGTAGCTCGGGATCAAGGTACTTTCCCTCGGCAGCACGTGAGACTTCGGCAGCAATTCCCGGGAAAAACAGCGCATTCAGTACGACATATGCCTTGCCGTTGCTCCAGAAGGGTTGATTACCGGATACATCACCTATATAATACCTCAGTGCTTTTATCTGTCTGGCAGTAAGCATAGTATCACTCCTTGAAATCGAACCGCATTATCTCGCAGTTCTTTATACCGAAGCGTGCAAACTGTTCGTTGGTAAGGTCCTCGAAGTAAGAGCGGACAAAACGTGCAATGCCGTTATGAGCGACGAGGAGAACAGTTTTGTCGTATGTCTTCAGTTCGTCGAGGAGGTTATATATACGCTGTCCTGTACGCATCATGGATTCGCCGTCTCCGAAGCTGTCGAGGAAGTTTGCCTTTGCCTTTGCAAAATCCTCTCCGTCACGGGGAGTGCCCTCCCACCTTCCAAAGCACTGCTCGGTAAGGCGCGGCTCGGGACGTGCGGGAATGCCTGTCATCTCGGATATGATAAGCGCAGTATCAGCGGCACGTATCAGCGGTGAATAGAGTATCTCTTCGATGTCGTACTCGTTTGAAGAGAGCTTTATACCAAGCTCGCTTGCCTGCAGACGTCCCTTGTCGGTGAGGTCTACGTCGGTTGCACCGCATATCTTGTTGGCGACGTTCCATGTCGTCTGACCGTGACGAGTGAAGTAGAAATGATCCATAGTTATCCCCTTTCTGCCTGTATCGGGTAATGAATAAGGCTGTACGGACAAGCCGTACAGCCTTACATTATAGCTTAGTTATATTCTTCTTGTCAAGAATTACTTGAAGTTCTTGAGGTCGGAAGAAGATACAGGACAATCAGACTGCTTGATGAGTGAAGCATCCATCTTCTGGATTGCCATAGCATCATCACCAGTGATTCCCTGGCCATGATCAACAACGTCAGCGTTAGCCTTGCCCTGCTCTGTGAGAGCGTACTTAGTCTGGTTGCAGATGTACTGAAGAACAGCAACTGCGTCAGCTACGTTAACCTTCTTGTCCTCGTTAGCATCGCCCCACATTGTTACATCTACTGTACCGGGAGTTGTTGTAACCTCGGGAGTTGTAGGCGGATCTGTGGGAGGTGTTGTAGGCGGATCTGTAGGAGGTGTCGTAGGAGGCTCTGTAGGTGTAGGACCTCCATCCTTACAAATAGGATTAACATCAGGATACAGGAGAGCAAACATACCGGATGTAACGATAGCGTCACCCATATGCCAGAATCTGTGGAGCTTGTATGTGTAGTGCTCTGTGTCGCCATACTGCTCGTAAGAAGCCTTACAATCCTTGTACATCGGATCATCCTCGTAGATCTTACGGATAGAGCTGAATGTATTCTTAGCGCTACCGTCGAGGGGTGAACCGTCAGGCATCTCGCCCTTGTAGTAAGAAGGAATGTATACTTCCTGAGTGAAGATTCTCTCAAGGCTTCCGTTGTGATCCTCGAATGCGATACCGATATCGTCACGGCCGAGCATCCACTGAGCAGACATGAGCTTGTTAGCAAGCTGGAGGCCCTTTTCAGGAGTTGTAGAAGCAGTAGCCTCAAAGTTACCAACCTCAGGCTTTACGCCGCTTGCTGCAGCATAGAGAACGAGAGTATTACAGAGTGAGGATACGCATCCGATATCGCCCTGGCCGTAGCCTGTGATAGTACATGTAAGACCGCTGTTAGCGTTCTCATCATATGTACCTGTCCATGTAGCAGGCTTACCGCTCCAGTCGAGTGAAGCAGGGATCTCGTAATCCCATGTATCGTCGTCAAACTTGGTGTTCTCGATGAACCAAGCAACCCATCTGTCGATGAGCTTCTCAAGAGCAGCCTCAACAGAAAGTCCGCCGGGCTTAGCACCAGACTTGTCACCTGAGAGTGAGCAGTCAGTTGTCTTGATGTAGTAGTAAAGCTCAGCAAGACGCTGCATTGACCATACCTGGTTACCGATCCAGTGGTTTGAACCCGGGTCAGCGTATACAGGGTGCTCAACGTATGCCATATCATAGAACAGCGGATCAGAAGAATCATACTCGCTGTAGTTACCGTTCTTGGAGTTTGTACAACCACCAGCGAACGGGCCGTCAGCAGACTGGAGCCAGAGATACATCTCGAGCTGTCTCTTGAATGACTCCTCGTAGTCCTCAACAGCGCTTGTAGCCTTCATAGCCTTGCTCATGTTAGGATCATAAGCGAGAGCATAAGCTGCGAGCGGGTTCTGATAGAACTGATGTGAGTGTGAGCAGCCGATCTGCCATGCCCACTGATACTCGCCCCATGAAGCATCGAGCTGTCCGCCCCATGAAGTGTACCAAGCCATCAGATAGTGCTGTGAATCCTTCTTGGAAGCTGTAGAAGAGCTCATGCCCTTGCCAGTCTTACCAATACCGATCTTCTTGTAGAACTTATCGAACATATCGTTACGGCACTGGTCACCCATTACACCGGCCTTGCCGGTGATCTCGCCGCAGTTAACGCCGAACTGGTTTGCAAAGAATACAGCCTGGATAGCACGATCCTCAGCGTCAGGAGCGTTAGTGAAAGCGTACTGCTTCGGAACCTGTCCGTCGCCGTTGAAGATAGCCTTGATACCGTTACCGTTATCCTGATCCTTCATCTCTGTGGAACCGTACTTGAGCTCCTCAAGACAAGGCTGCGGAACTGTCTCGAAACAAGACTCCTGCTCACCACGCTGGAATGTATTGATGAATGTAAACTTACCTGTGCCTGCACCAGGTGTGCCGCCGCCGAAACCATACCAGTCATCAACGTCTGCGAGCCAGTGCATGAGGTAGTAACCGTTTGTGCCGGAATATGCAGAAGCAAGATCCTTAGCGATCGGGTTCAGAGCATCGCCGCCCTTTTCCTGCTTCTCAGGATAATCCTCAGGCTGAGGACACTCGGAAAGAGCATCAGCCTTAAGGCCCTTGTCGCCAACCTTACCGGAAGCGATATTCCAAATTGTATCATACTTTGTCTTAGAACCGTAAGCTTCTGTGGACCAGCCGGGGATCATAGCCTCGGTTGTAGCCCATGCCTTAGCAAGATCATCAGATGAAGCGCTGATTCTCTTCTTCTCCTTCAGTACATCATGCATAGCAGCCATCCATGTGATGTAGGACATAGCCTCTGATGTGGACTCGTGACCGTAGTCAGGAGCCTCAACGATGAGTGTCTCAACACCGTGGTAAGGAATACCGAATGAGCTTCCGTTTGTGTTCTTAGACAGGTAGCCGTTAGCCTGACCGTTTGTTACAACGTCATCATACAGAGACTCGAACATTGCAGCAAATGAATTGTTAGCACCATTCTCTGTAGCATAAGAATTACTGAGATTCGGTGCAGCAGATGCTGACAGAGCAGGAACAACTGATGATGCTGACATTGCAGCAGTGAGGATGCCGGCTGTGATTGCCTTGGTCTTCTTACTAATCATTGTTTTTTAACCCCTCTCATAAAATTTGGTTAAGTGGTAATAAGCTCTTACCCTTATACATTTGTATAAGAGTACGAAAATACTTCGTCCATTGCGTACTGTTCATTATGTTACACCCAGTTCACAATTCGAGCACACAATTCTCAAATTATTTTCATACTAATTATAATCCACGTTTACACTGATGTCAACAGTTTGGCCATTTTTCGTATTTGAAAAAATATTTTTTGGTGCTATGCACACATTCTGTGATATCTTTTTGTGCATTTTGCTCATTCGCAATTTTTGGCAGACATATCAATATTTAACATTTTATGAATATGTTGTGTCAATTATGATAGTAAGTCTATGATTCATCAGTTTTCCCTTATTCTTACACATATCCAACATATTAACCGTGTAATATTTTCACATAATTACTGAATATGTCAGTATCTTACTGCCGGAGCTCATTACAGCATTTAACAGGATATTCACCGTTCGTTCACTTTCTGTTCATGTTATTCTGCCATAATAGTATGGTATGATGTGATATTATGTCTCTGTACCGGAAAGGTATTGTGCATTTATAATAGTACATTATTATTCTATTGCAGACAATGCAGAAAGGAGAGGCTCATGATCAAAATAGAGAATCTTACCAAGTTCTACGGTAACAACAGAGCCGTGAACAATATCAGCTTCACGATAAACGATAATGAGATCTTAGGTTTCCTCGGACCGAACGGTGCGGGCAAATCTACAACTATGAACATGATCACCGGCTACCTGCCTATGTCAGCCGGCAAGGTCACGATCTACGGGTATGATATATCCAAGGATCCGGTAAAGGCAAAGAGCTGTATAGGCTATCTTCCGGAGATTCCTCCGGTCTACCCGGATATGCGTGTATGCGAATATCTTTCGTTCTGCGCGGGACTCAAGGGAATACCGCTCGCTGAGCGCAGCAAGGAGATAGAGCGTGTACAGGAGCTCCTCAAGATCACTGAAGTTCGCAAGAAGCTCATCAAGAACCTTTCAAAGGGCTACAAGCAGCGTGTGGGCTTTGCTCAGGCTCTGCTCGGCAATCCGAAG
Source organism: Ruminococcus sp. (assembly GCA_017620025.1). Classification (GTDB taxonomy): domain Bacteria; phylum Bacillota; class Clostridia; order Oscillospirales; family Ruminococcaceae; genus Ruminococcus. The sequence continues at coordinate 30,618 of JAFZRF010000063.1, read as the reverse complement.
TTCCTGATACTTGACGAGCCTACCGTAGGACTCGATCCGAATCAGGTCATGGAGGTACGTAAGATTATCACCGATCTCCGCAAGGATCACTCCGTGATTTTCAGCTCGCACATTCTCTCGGAAGTAAGCGCTGTATGCGACCGTGTTGTCATCATCAACAAGGGCGACATAAAGGCTATTGATACTATCGATAACCTAGAGCGCAGCCTTGGCGGAAACCTTATCTTACATATTAAGGTAAAGGGCGACCGTACAGTTGCCTCCAATATCATTGAACTCACCGAAGGAGTCAAGGAGATCAAGTCCATCGAACCGGAGGGAAGCGATTTCTTCTCCTTTACCGTTGAGCTTGACGGCGATGAAGAGACTGTCAGATCCGCACTCATGAAGGATCTCCTCAATAACAACATCAGCATCTCCGAGATCTTCACTGAAAAGCCGGATCTTGAAGAGGTATTCGTAAAGATGATAAATCAGGATACCCGCAAGACAGGCGCAAAGGATCTTCTCAAGGAGATTATTGAGGCTGACGGCGGCGACGCTGAGAATGAAGAGTCCGGAAAGGAGGAGAATGAATAATGTTCTCTATATATAAGAAGGAGGTTCAGTCTTACTTCTACACTCCTTTCGCTTACATCATCACTGCTCTTTTCATGTTCCTGTTTACTCTCATATTCAACATCAAGATAGCGTCCATGGATTCGAGCTCCATTCATTTCACATTCACGGAAGTATTCTATAATGTTACTTTCTATTTCATCTTCCTCGTTCCGATCATGACGATGCGTTCCTACGCTGACGAAAGAAAGTTCGGAACGGAGATACTTCTCATTACCTCCCCTGTGAGCGTATGGAAGATCGTACTCGGCAAGTTCTTTGCCGCTCTTACACTGCTTGCATTCATGCTGCTCTGTTCTTCAGTTTTCCCGATATTCACTGCTATGCACGGCGGTGTAATCGTAGGACAGCTGATATGCGCCTATCTCGGATTCTTCCTCTGCGGTGCAATGTTCATTGCTCTCGGTATGCTGATCTCCTCGTTCACAGAAAACTCCATTATTGCTGCTGTACTTGGTGAGATCGCAATGTTCGTATTCCTTTTCATTGACAGATTCTCCGAGACAGGCTTCGTTTCACAGTTCCCGCTTCTTCAGAAGGTACTGTATGCCTTCTCTGCAAAGCCCAAGTTCGCATACTTCTCAAAGGGCTTCATAAGACTTTCCGATGTTGTATTCTTCCTCTCCGCTATCGCTGTATTCCTTATCTGGAACTACATCGTTATTGAGAAGAGACGCTGGAACAGGGGGTGATAGCTATGCAGAAGAAGAAATTCAATCTTTCAGGATCTATAGCTTTTGTACTGGCTATCCTTGTCCTGCTCATCTTTGTTCCGTTCAATCTTATCGCCAACTATTATGAAAAGGTAATAGACATGACTCCTACAGGTCAGTACACTCTCAGCGCCAAAGCTGCTAAGGTACTCGAGGAGACCGGCGATCAGCCCATTGAGGTATTCTTCCTTGACGATCCTATCGTATTTGAGAAGTACCCCGATTCCCTTCCCCTCTATCACACTCTCACAGAGCTTGAGAAAAGGGATAACATCACTCTCACCTACTTCGACCCGAACGAGGACGTTGAGCTTGCCAAGTCACTCGATCCCGACGATATCCTCGGTATAAAAGCTGATGATGTATTCATCAGGGCAAACAATACCGTTAAACGAATCCCCTATGCCAAGGTTCTTGTAAAGAATGAAAATGGCATGATCGAATATGCCGGCGAAGAGGTAATCATGAGTGCTATCCACCTCTGCGTAAGCGGTAATCTTCCCAAGGTATACTTCCTTTCAGGTTATACCGACAAGGGTATTGACAATGTTTACTCCGGCTATGCAGACGCAATCGCTTCCGACAACTATGATGTACAGTCACTTGATCTTTCATCTTTCGATGCAGTTCCGGACGATGCGGCTATCGTTTATCTTGCAGGCCCCGAAAAGGATATCAGTGCAGCAGACCGTCAGAAGCTCTCCGATTATATCGACAACGGCGGCTCTGTATCATTTATCCTCCCTCCCTGTGAGACAAATGGACGTTTTGAGAACATTGAGTTCCTTCTTGCCAAGTTTGAGCTTGCTATGGACTACAACCAGATAAGCGAATCAAACAAGTCATATCAGTACAGAGATCAGGAGCAGAATCAGAGTGCTGATTACTTCAAGGTCACATATCCCATGCCCAGCGGTGAGCAGAGTGAAGACCTTACAACAGAGCTCAACACAGCTATCGCAGGCGGTACAACAATGGACAGCTCAATGGTCGGAATCTCTCATTGCCGCAGCTTCAGCGCTCTTGCAAGCTCCAGTGAGCTTATAGAAAAGAATTCCATTATCGAGAATCTTCCCACATCACAGGACAGCGGCGAATATACCGTTATCAGCACGCCTATGGGCGGTGATGAAGAGACTGCAAAGGAGGCAGAGGCTCTTAACAACTCCCCTGTTATCCTCGGCTGGTACTCCTACAACAAGCAGAACGGTTCAAAGCTCATTCTTGTTGGTTCTGATGATATCATCACAGATCAGGATGTTTCACCTAACACCATTGCGTCAAGAACACTCGTCCTGTTCTCGAATACATGGCTCTACGACAGCGATGTTGATATGGGTATCGGCAACAAGTCCACAAGCTATGATACTATTCATTTTGAGGACGCAAAGCAGGCCACCTTTGCTCTAAATGCATTTTTCGTTATCCCTGCATTACTTGCCCTCTGCGGTGTTGCTGTATGGCTGAAAAGGAGATTTGCTTAATGAAAAAGCCTCTTATCCTGCTTCTGATTCTTACTCTTCTTGCAGCTCTTTCTACCGGCGCCTTCCTTTATGTAAAGCATAAGGATGACCAGAAAACTGCACAGGAGACCGAGAAACAAGCAGACAATGTACTCTTCTCTCTTGATCCGGAAAGTATAAATACTATAACAATCGAGAACAGCGAGGGTAAATACACTGCCGAGTATGACAGTGACAACGGCTGGGTGCTCACTGAGTGCCCCGGTGAACGTTTCCCTGTAAATCAGACTGCATTGCAGGCAGTAACAACCACCTTCTCCTATCTCAAAGCAAGCAACAGCTATGGCGAGATAACAGATGAGAAGAAAAAGACCTACGGTCTTGACGGTGATATATACAAGCTCACACTTGTTGATACTGAGCCGCATATAATCTATATCGGCGCAGAGAGCCCTACCAAGGATTACTACTACGCAATGGTCGAGGGCAAAAAGAACATCTATGCGATAACCGCCGGAGATACCGAAACTATGAAGCTCAGTGAGAACGGTATCAGGGCGACCGATCTTCTGTTCACCAAGGACAAGGATATCACTGGCGTTAAGCTCGAGAAGAACGGAAAGGCTGAATTTGATCTTGTCTTTGATGAAAGTGCAAGTACATGGAAGCTTACCGGAAAACTTTCAGAGCTGACTGTCGATCAGACGGCTGTATCTGCCATGATAAAGTACATGACAAAGCTTGAAGCTGCTTCCCTGCTGGAAAATCATCTTGAAGACCTTTCAAAATACGGTCTTGACGATCCGGAGTCAGTTCTTACCATTACAGCTAAAGACGGTACCAAGGAAGTCATAAAGTTCTCGGCAGCAGGAAGCAATAACGACCTTACTCCTGTTCTTCTTACAAATACAAATCAGGCAGCCAACTTCTTTACTTCCGATATCTACTTTACCGAGTATACTGCTCTTGATTTCCTCCCAAGCGTTATCGAAGGCGCAAATCTCTTCAGCATCAATGCTTTCGAGTTCGATGCTATGGGTTATAAAGACAGCTTCAAGGTCGATTTCACAAACAAGACCGGCGAATGCAGAGGTACTTCCCTTGCATTGGATAACGCTGTTCTTTCAAGCCTTTTCGAGACCTTCTACAACACCTTTACCTATCTCCAGATAACCGATATCGACATCGATGCTTCTCCGGATATAAAGGATGCTGTTATCACTGCCGATTATCATTACGCTGATAAGGAGGACAGATCCATAGCTCTTGTTGAAGCCGGAAACAATCAGGCATATATCTTCCTTAACGGAAAGTATACCGGACTTCTCACAGAGCTCAAGATGCTCAGCGGAGCTAATTCCGTTGCATCGACCTATAAGGCTATGTGCGATCAGGCCGGACTTGATCCGCAGAAAAGCGACTCCCCTGCTGTGATATCTGATGAGGATACTACAGAGGAAGCTGCTCAGAAAGAAACTGAGGAAACAACCGACGAGGAATCAGAGGACGCAACAGAGGTAACAAATACTCCTCTTACAGTCCAGGATAATCCTCTTGCTCAGTAATTAGTAATACTCATAAAGAAATCCCCGGAGCAATCTGATTCGCTCCGGGGATTTTTTCATACACTTTTCTGAATATCAGAAAATCCGGTTATTTGTGTAATTTGTTCTCAATGCGCAGACAGGCTTCAGTATGCATGATCCAGTGTCTTGAAAAAGGCATCTTTATCAGGCCGGAAATATCTTTCCCGCACCAATAGTCTATCAGCCAGACTGCATTTTCATCGCTGCTTACAACATTCATTTTCTGAAGGCTCTCTCTGCGCTCCTGCGGTATTCTGTGTTTCAGCATTTCATAGGGCATTTCACGCAGAATCGCTTCTGTACTCTCTTTTACCTCAGTAATATACGAATACAGTTCATCGATATCAAGCTTTTTTGAGAACTCAGCTATTTCGTTCTTTACAAGTTCATTTCCTGTCGTGATTATCGGTGAATTGATACGCTCCTTATAGCTGCCGGAAAAGAAAACCTGCTCGTCACCGTTTATCAGTGTATGTGCAACTATATCTTCGATCCTGAAAATATGCCACAGGGAATATGCTATGGTCTTGCTGTGATATCCTTCAGCATTCATGAAAGGGATCGCATCAAAATCGTCTCTTGAAATATTATCCCGGAAAGACATGATCTTTTTCATCAGTTCATTGCGAAGAGCAAATAAAGTATTCAGGCCTTCTTTGAAGGTCTCTTTCTTTTTTATCTCAGCCTGCATTTTCTTGTTCAGTTCTGACCATTCCTCATTCAAATCAATCACCTGTTCCCTGTTTTTTATCAGTATAGCATAAGGATGTCCTGATGTCAATATATAAAAGAGGGGCTGTGCTTAGTGCACAGCCCCTTGTGTATCAGTATTCAGTTTCAGTTAACTGATCTCTTTACGTAAGAAGTATGGAGAACCTCGTGAGCCTTGTGGCTGCCGGGCTTACCGAAGAATTCCTCGTAAACCTGCTTGATAGCGGGATTCTCGTGAGACTGTCTTACAGGCATTGACTTGTCGAGATCGTAAAGAACCTTAGCTCTCTCTGCTCTGATGTCAACGAAGTTTCTGATGCCCATGGGAACCTGAGGCTGACCGCCGCCGTTTACACAGCCGCCGGGACAAGCCATGATCTCGATGAACTGAGCATCGCAGGTACCGTTCTTGATGCTGTCAAGAACTTCTCTTGCGTTGGAAAGTCCGCTTGCAACAGTAACGTTAACGTCAAGATCGCCAACCTTGTAAGTTGCCTTCTTGATACCCTCTGTACCACGTACCTCGGGGATATCGATGAGTGTACCGCCTGTGAGTGTGTTGTATGCTGTTCTGAGAGCAGCCTCCATAACACCGCCGGTAGCGCCAAAGATAACAGCAGCACCTGTTGAGATTCCGAGCGGATCATCAAACTTCTCCTCAGGAAGAGCATTGAAGTTGATGCCTGCACGCTCGATCATTCTGCCGAGCTCACGAGTTGTGAGAGCGTAATCCACATCAGGAACACCTGCTGCGCTCTGATCCTCTCTGCCGATCTCGAACTTCTTTGCAGTACAAGGCATGATAGACACCATAACGATGTTCTTGGGATCGAGACCCATCTTCTCAGCGTAGTATGTCTTAGCTGTAGCGCCGAACATCTGCTGAGGAGACTTGCAGCTTGAAAGATGAGGAAGGAGCTCAGGATAGTAGTGCTCGCAGAACTTAACCCATCCGGGTGAGCAGGAAGTGATCATAGGAAGAACTCCGCCGTTCTGAACACGCTCAACGAACTCGTTTGCTTCCTCCATGATTGTGAGGTCAGCAGCGAAATCTGTATCGAATACCTTGTCGAAGCCGAGTCTGCGGAGAGCTGCAGCCATTTTGCCCTCAGCGTTTGTGCCGATGGGATTGCCGAAGCACTCAGCAAGACCTGCACGTACAGCAGGAGCTGTCTGAACGAGAACTGTCTTCTCAGGATCAGCGATAGCCTCGAGAACAGGCTTTGTGAAGTCCTTCTCAGCGATTGCGCCTACAGGACATACTGCGATACACTGTCCGCAGGATACACAGCTTGTCTCACCGAGTCCCATATCAAATGCAGAACCGATGTAAGTCTTGAAACCTCTCTCGTTGGCACCGATAACGCCGATGCCCTGTGTCTTTGCACAGACTGCTACGCAGCGGCGGCAAAGGATACACTTGTTGTTGTCACGGTACATATGAGCTGCGGAATTATCAACCTCAAACTCATTCTTTACACCGTCGTACTTTGCAGCATCCTCAACGCCGTAGTCCTTACAGAGCTTCTGGAGCTCGCAGTGACCGCTTCTTACGCAGGAGAGGCACTTTCTGTCGTGATCGGAGAGGATAAGCTCAAGAGTCTTCTTTCTGGACTCGATAACCTTGGGTGAGCTTGTTCTGATCTCCATATTATCGGAGCAGGGATATACGCAGGCAGCAACAAGGCGGAAGCCTCTGCCCTCGTTAACCTCTGTAACGCAGATACGGCAGGCGCCGATCTCGTTGATCTCCTTCATGTAGCAAAGTGTGGGAATCTCGATTCCGGCAATATGAGCTGCCTCGAGTACAGTAGTACCCTTGGGAACAGACAGTTCCACACCGTTAATTTTTACTGTAATATCAGCCATTTCTATTCCCTCCACTTACTTCTTGGAAATTGCCTTGAACTTACATGTTGCGATACAAGCGCCGCACTTTACGCACTTGCTCTTATCTATCTCCATAGCAGCAAGCTTCTTGCCGGGAGCGATGTAGTCAGTTCTTGTGATAGCGCCTGCGGGACACTGCTTAGCACACATACCGCAGCCGATACACTTGTCCTTCTCGATCTCGAAGCTCAGCAGATCCTTACATACGCCTGCGGGACACTTCTTATCGACAACGTGAGCGATATACTCGTCCTTGAAGCATCTGAGTGTAGAGAGAATCGGGTTAGGAGCTGTCTGACCGAGACCGCAGAGAGAGTTAGCCTTTACATGATAAGCCAGCTCTTCGAGCTTGTCGAGGTCTTCAAGAGTTCCCTTGCCCTTTGTGATCTTGTCAAGGATCTCCCACATTCTCTTTGTACCGATACGGCAGGGAGTACACTTACCGCAGCTCTCGTCAACAGTGAACTCAAGGAAGAACTTGGCGATATCAACCATACAGTTGTCCTCGTCCATAACGATAAGTCCGCCGGAGCCCATCATAGAGCCGATGCTGATAAGGTTATCGTAGTCGATCGGGATATCGAAGTGCTCAGCAGGGATACATCCGCCGGAAGGTCCGCCTGTCTGTGCAGCCTTGAACTTCTTGCCGTTCGGGATACCGCCGCCGATCTCCTCGATTACCTCACGGAGAGTTGTACCCATGGGGATCTCAACGAGACCTGTGTTCTTGATCTTACCGCCGAGAGCGAATACCTTGGTTCCCTTGGACTTCTCAGTACCCATGGAAGCGAACCACTCTGCGCCCTTGAGGATGATCTGGGGGATATTTGCATATGTCTCAACGTTGTTGAGGATTGTAGGCTTCTGGAAGAGACCTTTCTCAGCAGGGAAAGGAGGTCTCGGACGGGGCTCACCTCTGTTGCCCTCGATAGAGGTCATAAGAGCAGTCTCCTCGCCGCATACGAATGCGCCTGCACCGAGACGGAGGTCAATATCGAAGCTGAAGTCTGTGCCGAAGATGTTCTTGCCGAGCATACCTGCCTCACGAGCCTGTTTGATAGCAATGTTGAGACGCTCAACAGCGATCGGGTACTCAGCACGAACGTAGATGTAACCCTGTGTAGCGCCGATAGCATAGCCTGCGATAGCCATAGCCTCGAGTACTACGTGGGGATCGCCCTCGAGTACGGAACGATCCATGAATGCACCCGGATCTCCCTCGTCAGCGTTACAGCAAACATACTTCTGATCTGCATCGGGAACGATGTTTCTTGCAAGCTTCCACTTCATACCTGTGGGGAAGCCGCCGCCTCCGCGTCCGCGGAGACCGGAATCAAGGATAGTCTGAATAACTTCCTCAGGTGTCATAGTTGTGAGCACCTTGCCGAGAGCCTGATAGCCCTCTCTGCCTATGTACTCGTTGATATTCTCAGGATTGATAACGCCGCAGTTTCTGAGAGCAACACGGTGCTGCTTCTTGTAGAATGCAGTATCATCAAGTGACTTGATCTCGTCGCCTGCAACTGTCTCCTCATACAGGAACTCCTTAACAGGGTTTCCGTCTACGAGGTGCTCCTTAACGATGCGGGGGATCTCGTCAACATTTACTCTGGAGTAGAAAGATCCCTCAGGGTAAACGATCATGATAGGTCCTCTCTCACAGAGACCGAAGCATCCGGTCTTTACGATCTGAACCTTATCTGTAAGTCCGTTTGCTGCGAGCTCCTCAGTGAGCTTCTCAATGATCTTGGGTGAGCCGGAGGATGTACAGCCGGTACCGCCGCAGACCAGGACGTGTCTTTCATATTTTGAAGAAGCGTTGCCGTGAGTTCTGAGAGCAACCTCGCCCTCCATTGATTCTCTGACAACCTTGAGTTCTTCAAGAGTTTTCATAAGTTAACCTCCTTCGGGTAATATATCTTAAGCGTATTTTTCAAGAATCTTGTCAACATCGTCAACTGTGAGACGTCCGTAAACGTCCTCGTTAACGGTGAGAACAGGTGCAAGACCGCAAGCGCCTATGCAGCGGCATGCATCAAGTGAGAACTTACCGTCGGGAGTGCACTCTCCGCCTGCGATGCCAAGCTTCTCCTGGAGCTTGTTGTAGATATCTCCTGAACCCTTAACGTAGCAGGCAGTACCGAGACAGACGGAAATAGTATACTCGCCCTTGGGATACAGAGAGAACTGTGCGTAGAATGTAACTACACCGTAGATCTTCTCGAGCGGGATACCTGTCTTGTCGGAAACGATCTTCTGAACTTCGATCGGGAGATAGCCGTAGATTTCCTGTGCCTTCTGGAGAATGGGCATCAGTGCGCCCTTATCATCCTTTTTCTCTTCAATTACCTGAAGAAGCTGAGCCTCCTGTTCCGGAGTACCCTTGAAGGGAACTGTGGATTTAGCTGAACTCATTAAATTGACCTCCTTGGAAAATATAGAATACCTTAACAGTCAATAAATAAGGCGCATATTACGCCTTATATACCATAGTGTATTATAACATATATTCTCGGAAATTTCTATCTACAAATTAGCCTAATAATGCATTGTATAATTGTTGGTTTTGTATACTTTGGATGTTGAAATAAGTTAGTTTAACACAACTTGTCAATTATTTCACGATCCTGACGCAAAAATAACAATTCTTATTCCCTTTATATTATAATAAGTAAATATAGTCACTTTAAGTCATGTTAATCATTGTTCTCCGATATGAATTCAACGGCTCATATAAACTTTATCATTCGACAACAAAATAACAAAGATTTTCGATATGATTAACTATTTTACACATAATTGTACTGTTGTGCTCTTATTGACATATAACCTAATTAGTGATATAATATTACTATAATATCAGCTCGGAAAGGAGCGTTTATCATGTCAGTCACTCAGGAATTTTCACAGAACTCTATGAAGCTCAAACGCTGTAAGAAGATATACACCGTCACATTCTTCTATTTCGTCATTGCGAGTATCGCTTTCCTCCTTTACGGAATAATCGGACTTGTCAGTGTAGGTGCAGATCAGTACCTCAATCATGTGATTGAAAAGGTCGTTATAACGCCTGTAACTACTGCTTTCGCAATAGATGCACTACTTGTCGCTCCAGTGACTGCATATCTCGGCTACAGGCTCAATCTGCTGAAGCATGATCTTTCAGGTCTCCTCGGCATAATGCTTCACACCGGAAACATTATTCTTTGCCTGGTAGGAAATGCACATAAAATGTTCGATGCTATAAAGCTCCCCTTCTATGTAACTATGGTTTACAGCATACTCTGTCTGACCTGCTTCATTCTTATGCTCAGAACAAACGCAGTTTTCAGGTGGCTTGAAGATCAGATAGGTTACCCTTACTTCAATGAGCGTATGCTTGAACAGGAATTCGACAGAAAACAGATGGAGATCAAAAGTCCGTTCCAGGTTGAAATGGAACGGCGCATGAAGACAGCCTCCGACAGTATGAACGACATCGGATCAACGGATCAGGTACTCGAACATTATGAAGCTGTACACAAGCCTTCTGAAATGGACAGCCTATGATAATAATCAACATCGGGGCGCACTGAAATGCGCCCCTCTTCCATGATATGGAATTTATATCACTGATATCACTTATTTACAAAAGTTTCACATCTCGCATTCCTGGATTTCAGTTGACAAATTGCCTGCATTATTGTATATTTATATTAAGAGAAAGCGTCCTGCACTGCGCTTTCCAAGACAGATCAACACTAAGACGGAAGGAGTCTTAAACGTGAATATACCGAACGATCCTGTAATTCTTCTGAGCTATATCAACACCAAGCTCAGAGATGAGTTTGATTGTCCAGAAGAATTGTATATTTCTCTTGGAATATCGAAAGAAGATACGGAGAGAAAGTTGAGTTCCATCGGTTATTCTTACAGCAAGGAAACCAACCAGTACAAATGATGTGACGGGTCTCACCCGCTGCATCGGAAAAGAGAGGGAAATCGCATGAACAATATCAAAACAGCAAATGGTATGAACCGTGCTGCGGCAATGCTCGTTTCGGCAGTGCTCGGAGCCGTTTCATTCTGCAACTGCTTATCGGCATGGGCTGCGGACGAAAAAACTGAGCCGGTGCTCGTGAACGTCGTATTCGATATCGAAGAGGGTACAGAATACGCAGTAGGCACAGATCCGTCAGTATTCGAGACTTATCAGATAGATATTTCGTCTGAGAACCGTCTCCGCCTCCCCGCAGGCAAACTCAAGAAGAGCGGATATGTATTTTCCGGCTGGACTGTTGACGGTCTTTACGGCTATCAGGAATCCTCACCCTACCTTATCCCGGAGGGTACTACTGAGGATATCGTATTCAAGCCCTGCTTCTTCCAGAATGCCGCAGGAGTTCCGATATGCAACATAAATTATCAGATCATCATCGACGGCGAACCGCAGGATCTCACTGACAGAGTCGAGACGACTTCCGGCAGGCCCGGTCAGCTCGTTCTCCCGGATTATACACGTTTCACCTTCGATACCTGCTCTTCAAGAGGCTGGACAGACGGTGAGCATATCTTCGATAACGGCCAGTACATCGTAATGCCCGATCACGATATTGACCTGACTGGAATCATTCAGCAAAACGTACACTACACTTATATTGCCGGTGATGTTGAAGGTCTGCGTGGTATGACCGAGTTCGTATCTCCCCTTTTCATAGAGGGATTCCCGAATGAGCTCTGTGCCAAGGATCGTTTCTCCAGAGACGGCTACACTATCGTCGGCTGGAAGAGCAGCCTTGACGGTGAAGTTTACAAGCCCTTACAGACAGTTATTACCCCGAATCAGGATGTTACATTCACTGCTGTATGGGAACCGGTTGTATACCCGATCAAATTCAATACTCTTGATACAAGCATCGAAAGCCCCGTTATCAACGGTGCGACCGGTGAGACTATAATTATCCCCGAAATGACCGGCACGAGAGAAGGCTACACATTCTCAGGCTGGAAGAATTCCCGTACAAGCGAGATTTATCAGCCCGGCGATGAATATGTTGTTATCGCCCTGATGAGCGGCCAGAAGCAGGGATTCAGCGCTGTATGGACAGCAGGTTCATCTGAGCCCGCTACACAGCCTCCGACAGAGGCGACTACTCAGGCTCCTACAGAAACGGAAACTCAGGTTACTACCGAGACAGAGACTCAGGCTCCTACTGAGACAGAGACACAGCTTTCTACTGAAGCTGAGACTCAGGTTTCTACCGAAACAGAGACTCAGGTCCCCACAGGCGATGTTTCCGCTCTTTGCGGTGACGCAAACCTTGACGGAAAGATCACCGTATCAGACGCTGTCGGCATACTCCAGCATATCGCAAATCAGGAGAAGTACGGACTTAAGGGTCAGGCGCTGATAAACGCTGATTGTGACGGTGTAGAAGGTATCACCGGCGGTGACGCAGTCGCTGTCCAGAAGGTGGATGCAGGTATTGTTACTGAGCTTCCTCTGAAGGCTGAATAAACTGCGTAACAAAACTATAGATTTACAGGCAGCTTTCTGATGCGAATTCAGAAAGCTGCTTTTTATTGACAAACCATTCATTGTGATATATAATGTTTAATGTAAATATATTTCGTTCATCATCAAAAGCGGCGGACAACAGGCAAATACAGAAGCAGGCTGATTGTTACTGCTTTTCATACCCACACACATTATATATCATTATATATAATAGCATATTAGTATTAATTGGAGACGATCATGAAATACAGATATCATATCATTACAGCAATGATGCTTCTTACAGCAGCCCTCACCTCCTGTTCCGGCAATCGGACTGAAAGTATTCCCACAACAGTCGGCTCTGAGACAACTTCCGAAGAAACGGTACAATATCCAGAAACTGAGTCTTTTGAATCAGAGGGTATTCTATTCTCTGCCAGGAGCGGATTCTATGATAGCGATATAGCTCTTTTCCTGTCCGCTGATGACGGAAGAAACATATATTACACGCTTGACGGCAGTATGCCTACAGCCGACAGCACTGCCTACACTGAGCCGATCATCATTACAGACAGGTCATCCGAGCCGGATGTACTTGCTGCGCACAGCGATATAGCACAGCCTGCTGATTCCTCCCGCGACTGGCTTCCTCAAAAGCCGGTTGACAAGGCGACTGTTGTAAGAGCTGTTGCTGTCAGTCCTGACGGCACCGTGAGTCCTGCCGTTTCTGCGACCTACTTCATAGGATTCGAAGACAAGGCTGATTACTATAAGGATATGACCATAATATCACTGATGACTGACGAGGAAGGTCTCTTTGACTACGATAAAGGCATCTACGTACTCGGAAAGGCCTATGACGACTGGAAAAGCGGAAGTGAATATGATCCGGAAACTCCCTATTACTTCATGCCGGCAAACTTTACTCAGAAAGGCCGTGACTGGGAACGTCCTGCAACCATACAGTTTTTCCGCAACGGAGTGGCTGAACTGACTCAGGATGTCGGTATACGAATACACGGCGGTGCTACACGTTCCTATCCTCAGAAGAGCTTCAATATCTATGCACGTTCTGATTACGGTCTCCCTAAACTCGATTATGATCTCTTCCGCGGCAATGTCATAAGCGAATCAGACAAATGCCCGGTTACTGAATTCGATACCTTCATGTTACGCAACGGTGGAAACGACGCTATGTACACGCGTTTTCGCGACAAGCTGGTGCAGCGTCTTGCAGCGGGTCATGATTTTCTCACGCAAGGAACAGAGCCCTGCATAGTATTTATTGACGGCGAATACTGGGGACATTACGAAATCACTGAGAAGATAGATGATGCTTATGTCAGCGCACACTGCGGCGTACCGAAAAAAGATGTCTGTATCGTAAAGAAAGAGGAGCTCGATGAAGGCTCTGAGGAGACATTTGCAGAATGGCAGGAGCTCCGTGACTGGGTAGCAGCTGCCGATCTATCAGACGATGCAGAATATGAAAAGCTTTGCGGACTTGTTGATATGCAGAGCTTTATGGAGTACGTAAGCGCTGAGATCTACATCAATAATAAGAACTGGGATTCGAGCAATATGGCGATGTGGAAGGCTCAGACGACAGATGACAGCAACAATTTCGCAGACGGCAGATGGCGTTTCATCATGTTCGATGTCGATTACAGCACCGGTATTTACGGCGAGGCACTTCCGAACACCGACAGCTTTGAAAGGCTTCTGAATAAGGAGTGCTTCCTGTCAGACCTTCTGAAGGCTGCTCTTCATAACGAGACTTTCCGTGGGGAGTTCTCAAAGACCTTCATGGAAATTGCAGACAATGACTTTTCCGCCGAACGTGCAAATGCTGAAACAGACCGTCTTTCTGAGGAATACAAGGATATGACCAAAGATACCTATAATCGTTTCTGGAGCGGCTGGTTCAGGGACGGAGCAGACGAGGAAAACTACAACGAAGCTGTTGAGATGCTAAGGAACTTCTACAATAAGCGGTACGAATACATAGTCAAGTATCTTGAAGAGTTTCTCGCAGAATACAGCAATACATAAGTACAGGGCATTGCCGATATGACCGGCAATGCCCTGTTTGTTACTTTTCGGTGTCAGCTCTCTGAGCCTTCATCCTTTTTTCTGCGTTTTCTTACGATGAAGTTTGTGCCATATCCCAATGCAAGTGCTGTTAAAGCACCGGGGAGTCCGGAACCTACTCCTGTAGGAATTATACTGTTAAGCGTATTCACAACATCAAGCTGTGATGGTCCGGTCAGACGGAATGTCTTTGTGGAAACATTTTCTGCTGCGCCGCTGTTGAGCTTGAACGTTGTATCATAGCCGACGTTCACCTCAGATATCGTGATATTCTGTCCGATAGGAAGTTCGATCACAACGCTTTCGCCGTCCTTGAGGGTGAATGTACCGCCGCTGCGAAGTTTTGTGTTCTGAACGACTCCGTTTTTCTTCCAGCTATACCTGTCGGATGAGGCGGCACCGCTTACGGTGAGATTGAAGTTGAATTCCTTCTTCTTGTTGCCGAGTGTGCCTTCGACCGTCTTTGTGACAGTCAGCTCAGCCGTACTTGGTTCATCAGGAATAGTCATAGTATATGTGATCACACCGTTGCTGTCTTCTGTTGACAAGAAGCTTTCGTGTCCGTCGCTTATGATCGTTACGCTTCCGTTACCGGAAACAGTAAAGACGATATCCTCATTAAGCTTTTTATAGCCTGTCGGAGGTGTCTCCTCAGTCAGATAGTAAGTTCCCGGCTTGAGAGTATTGTCGATTTGAGGAATCTTTCCTTCTGAGTCCGTAACAAGATCTTCGTAGCCGGGCATCGGATTATAGTCCTTCATTATGCCGTTGACGCCGCTTGTTACGCTTCTGAACAGTTTGAAGTGCGCTTTGTCGAGCTTAATGGTATTATCATCGGAATCCACCTTGAACGCTTCAAACTCAAAGCGCTTGTTATGGATATCGATATAACCAATATACTGTCCGCTGTTATCCGGCTTTAATTCATCGACCCATCCTTCGCCGTTGGGATTTGTGATAGTAACTGAATACTCACCGGTATTCGGATCCTTATTCACCACAAAGCTTACTGAGGAAGAAAGTCCCTGATAGCCGTCAGGCGGATTCGTTTCGGTCAGAACATAAGTCTGTCCCGGTATGAAGTTATAGATAACGGTTATATTGCCGTCATCATCGGATTCATAGGAGGAAGCTCCTAAAGGTTCTTCATTATGGGTTATGGTGAAAGTACCGCCCGGAAGAGCTGCACCGTTTGCGCCCCATTCAAAGAGCCTGAAAGCAATACCGCCCTGCGGACTGTTTGTTATTGTGTCGGTGCGGGCATTAAGAGCGCCACCCTTGATTTCGCCTGTTGTGTTCTGAACATAATAATGTTTTTCACCTGAAGTGAAACTGTCGTTGTTTTCAAGGCGTCTATAACCTGTAACAACATTGTTTTCGTCTACTTGTGGCTCAACCTCTCTGATAACATAGTCTTCTATTTTCTTTCCTGATTCAAGGCTGTCGAAGTAATACTTAACATTGGTATCAGGGAATTTAGCATCTTCAGAAGAATAGCCAAGCTTTCTTACAGTACCCGGAACAGGAGTATCACTATCACCGATGAATACTGCATAATAGGTATCGGGGAGGGTTTCTCCCTCTGCAAGATAATCCTTGTTTGCCCATACCTTGTTTGCTTCTATGCCGAAGCCTCGTATGTTGTCGACATACATAAGAGGTGATTCTTTAGGCCTAACAATTCCATAATTTGGCTTATCTTCATTTTCTAATATGTAGGAATCCTCATAACGTTCATATCCATCAAGCTTATATCCAAGTGGTATTTCATCTGAACGTTCTTCAACCATGAAACGAGTGCCAACTGGCAGGCTTTCGACCTCAACCTTATAACCGGCAGGAATATCTGAAATGGAACCATTAATTGATGTATAAAAATCAACCGCATGTTTTGTATCATCATCTGGTATATCATTATATTCATTATACTCCGTAGGTTCAATTCTTTGATGAGCATCATTCCATTTACAAAGATAGCCTTCTGGATCTCTAACACGATATTTGTGCATATCAGCTGCTACAAGCGGTTCATTCGGATCTTCTCCAGAAAGATATAGACGTATCTTGAAAACTGTATTATCTTGATCTTCATCTATCTCTTGACCGTTAACATCAAACAACCTTTTATTAATCGTCATTGTACGAAGACCGTCAGGATTAACTTTATTGTTAAACTCAATCCTCGGTGAATCCGTCAATATCATCCATCCGGACTGATAACACTTTCTTATATCATATTTCGTCGAATCCGTAGGTGAAGTAAGAACACCGTTAATTAAAACCTGATCGTATACTTCAGTATTTGTTTCAACCTCCATAATCCTGTATTTTTCAGCATCCGGAGGGAATTCTATCATAACTTTTTTACCTGGATCGACTATAAACACATTATCATGTGCATGATCAGCATCCGGAGCTTTATAGCTTTCTTTGAATTCAATTACTTTTGGAGAGTCAAGATAATAAACATACTTATTTATATTCGTACCTTCTCCTGTTTCCTGGCCTGTATTTTCTACTCCCTGATCACCAGACTGGCCTTCTCCGCCGTTTCCTCCTGTTTCACCTTCACCACCGGTTTGGCCTTCATTACCGGGATCGTCTGATGGCTCTGAACTTTTGGGAATAGGGCCGTTTTCAGTAAGTACAAATATATTACCGTTCTTGTCTCTGTACTCTATACGAAAAGGAAACTCAACAAGAGAGTAATCAACATCATCTGCGCCTGAGATCGTTTTTGTAAGAACAGCGTTGTGGGGACTTACAGAACTGAGGTTGAAACGCATATGAAGATTGGAAGCGCCGCCTCCACGTTCCATATAGAATATTCTCATGGTGTGGGAAGAATAATCCTTGAATACATTTGTTCCTTCTTTGAAAATACCGTTGAGGTATGTATTCAAACCTTCCTGCGTCCAATCAGGAGTACGTGACTTATAGTTTTCAGTGAATATTTCTCGCAGATTCGTTGTTCTGCCGTTTTCGATAACTTCACCTGTTCTGTAGTTTACGCTTCCGCCGATAGCGGAATGTATTCCGCCAAGGTCGAGAACGAGAATGTCATCGATATAGAACCAGAAATCATCGTCTCCTGTGAACTCAAAGATCATGTCATGACCCCAGGCATCACAGCCGTCAGCCGTCTGAATGAAACTTGCTGATACTTCCATACCGAAGTAATAATCAGTATCATTAACTGTGCCGACAGAATACAATTTTTCATACTTTCGCGGATCTGAATCCGGTAATACACCACCAAGGGTATCATATTTATTTGTAAGTTTAGAATAGGTTGTGGGATTTATATTATTATAAGGGAAAAACTGACCATGCTGCAGTGTTGTTTTATCAGAACTTAATACTGTTCCGAGTTCTTTATACACAGTAAAATCCCCGTCGTTTTCTCCTCCGCTATTAGGTACAAGGGTTGCAAAATTCTGACTGCTGTTGAATTCAAAATATCCGCTTTCTTCGTATGTACTCTTTATAAACAGATGATTTACATCTTTTGCAGATCCAAACAGCGTCTGAAGTGAACCACCTTTAGAGGTTGTCGGATAATCACCTTCAATATAACTTGAGACCAAGCCTCTCCTTGCCTCAAACGCATGAGATTGGAACCAAGCAGAATATCCTATAACATCATGCTGAAGCTGTGAGGTATCAACATTACAGCTATTTGCTGTAACATTATTCGCATTTACATCGTTTTTTGAAGCTTTATTATTCGGGAAGTCAACCATCTTCATGGTGATACCGTAATCATTGTTGTCAATGGTCTCGACTTCTGTAAGATGAGGAACAAGCGGATCTATAATGGCAAAATAGAATACCTCGGCATCGGGCTTATAACAGGATTCAACACTGGTGTTCTGATTGTTAGCTTTTAGACCTGCATAAGCAAAATACGGCTCATCCCATGAAAGTATCTCGGAATAATACTCTCCCTTTCGTCTTCCAGGAAGATTGATGCCCTCATTGATGTCTGAAATTACAGGGCCGTTATTCATGTGCGGTACAAGATACTCACCGGAATAGGTATTACAAAGATCGTAATAATAATTCGGGGTCACTCCGTCCGCTTCATAGTATTCACTAAATGTCCATTCAAGAGTATTAATTGAATTGCCTACCCAGGTTATCTCGTCGCCGCTCTCGAAACAGCGTACAAGACTGCCGTCATGATTAACGGCATAATACTCATACCTCTTAAGTGACTCATTCCACTCTCTTGTGTATACAATTACCTTCTGTCCGTTCTGAACTTCGGATACACTTGTTTTCGTGGCGGAATAAGTTATAAGATTCTGCGAAGACAACTCGCCGGGGATAAGGAAATTGAGCTCTGCTGCCTGAGATTCAGTTCCCGATTTAAAACCATTATCATCATAGGCGATTGAACGGCCGCCACAAGTCAAAGTTATCTTTCCGTCAGATTTTGGAGATACTGTAAAATCTGACGCTTCGTTCTCAGAGACAAGAGAAAGGCCGGCAGCTGTCAGCTTGAGATATTTTGTTTCGCCGTCAACTTCAGCAGACAGCCTGTACTTGCCGCCTGGTACATTGTGGAATGTCCATGAAGTTATATCTTTCTGGTCGGATACAAGGACAGTTGAACCGTCTGATGATGTTCCGGTACGTACAACTGTATCATAAACAGTAGTTACATTATTGTCTGTCTCTGCATCGAGAGCAGATCCGATCATACCGCCGACATACTTCATAAGGCCGTAAGTCTTGCCGTTAAGCCTGTATGGGTCATCAGGAGTGGCTACAGAATCAGCATAATACATACTTATTCTACTGTTAGTAGCATTATTATTGTCTGCCCAGTATCTTATGCCACTTCCACTTCCAGAATGCTGAAGCCATTTATCCTCGTCTGTTTTTTTAAAATAGAACCTATCGTTGTCTGAACTTGATATTTCAAAAACATCAGCAGCAGATGTACTTAGTTCAATAAGATTACCGCTTTTATTATGAATATAGTTCTTTACACCATTAATATAAGTATAGATCTTGAAACCGCCCTCAGCGGATTCAAAATACCAAAGTGATGCATTACTTGTATTAGTTTTCTCAATTAAAGCATTATTATTGTTAACAGAATTGGTAAAATAATAATTGACGCTATTATTGGTATAGAATAAATAGAATCCAGCATCTCCTGATGTACTGAGTTCGTTTACAGAATGCACTTTGGTATAATCTGTATTCGTATCAATAACATCCTGTGCAATGACATAAACACTGAATCCTACTGCGTAGAAAGTGATACGGCCTTCCTCTATGACGAGGTTGGTTATCTGCTCTCTTTCCCCGTTTTCCAGGATATGCCAGAGCTCTATCGAGCCGTCAGCTGTAATGAGGGGATCGACGATCTCGACTAAGATAGGACGGTTCGCGTCAGGCTGGTATTCATTGTCTCCGTCTGTGATGGTGATATCATAGGCGGCAAGTACGGAAGGCGATGCTTCCGCTGTATCATCAGCTGCAAAAGCAGCATTATCTGCGTAATCCTCCGTTACATCCACTGCTGTTGCGGATGCTCCGGCAGGCATGATTCCGTTGAGCGTTACGCTCTTACCGGATTCATCATTGTCCGGGTGCAGTTCTATACTCTGCTCCTGAAAGCTGTCATCAGCCTCAGACACAGTCTCAGATACTTCTTCTGAGACTTCCTGCACCGCAGCCGTTTCCTCGCACGTTTCATCTTCGACCTCAACTGCCGATACAGGCAGCAAGAGTTCTTCGCCGACAGATGCGAGCGGTGAAACTATAACTGAAAACATGACAGCAAGTGCACAAAGCGAGCTTACTATGCGTTCTCTCAGTCTTTTATTCATCCTTCTCTCCCTCCTTCCTGTTTTCTTTGCGAAAAAGGAAATCAGAAATATCTGCGGAATGCCTTGCACTCCCGCAGAATCTGCGCGGTTTCTGACTTCTGCGCTTACCTTACGATATAGCAGTACACAACTATCCTTGTGACGGATCCCGCGTCTGCACAGGTCGAAAGAGCAAGGATATCAAGATCCTTCTCCTCCGTGAGGACTGTGGCATTATCGTGTATGAACTGCCTGATCCTCTCCTGCTCCATATCAAATACTGTCTTTTCCTTTGCGCTTACCTTCATAGAGGCAAACACTTCAAGGTCATATGTCCTCTCGGCATTCCTTCCGGTCATGAATCGGCCGGAGGTATGCTCTCTGAGGTAGGTTTCATTAAGAAAATCATCAAGTGCGCCGAACATCTTTCCGTAATCCATATGATGACCGTAGATCACGGAATAGCCGTCCGAAAGATCCGGAGCGCTCCTGCTGTCAAGGAATATGCTTCCTGTTGCAGAATACCTGCCGAACGGATCCTTGCTGAGATACTCGGCATTGTCTGCGCCCTGCATGACCGGATAATCGATATTGGTGCCGTCCACAGTCAGCCAGCCGATCATATCTTCCGTTATCGGTGAATCCTTTGCAGCTTCAACGCTGCCCGGCACCGGCTTGTAGCTGAGCACGCTCTTATCGAGGGTATGACTGAACATATAGTAATTGTCATACACCTGCCACGCTCCGATGACCATTATGAATGCGGACAATGCTATCAGCACCAATACGAACAGCTCATTCAGCGTCTTCCAGAATCTTGTCAACTCTTTCAGTCTTCTTCAGACTTCTTCTTTTTGAGGTACATAGCTCCGCCGGCTATACCTGCGATACCTACAGCGGCAAGAGCTACAGAGCCGCCTACTGTGCTGAGGATACCGGTGGGGATTGTGCCCTTGCGTTCGTTTGTGTAACCTGTATAGATATCCTCGTCTTCGATATCATCTTCAACTTTATCAATCAGCGCATCAAATCCATCGACGCCATCATAGTTTATCGGGCTATCCTCTGCTTTGATGCCAGCTGTAGACACGTAATCATCAGCAGTCTCTGAAATTGAATAATGTGCACCCTGAGGTATTCCCATAACTGTTATGTACTGACCATGCTGGAGATAATACTTTGCTGTGATAGTATATTCTCCTGATGTTTCATTCTTCGTAACTGTATAGGCAGTCTGAGATGTATTTGCTACAAGTGAAGCAGGATTTGTCTTTCCAGCAAAGGAACTGTCTGTAGCGCTGTTTATTGTAGTTGGAAGTGTTGCATCAGCATTTGTAACATCAACAGAAATAAGAGTATTATCTGCCTTTATACCGCTAATCACAAGAGTAAACTCGAAGTATTTATCCTTTGAGCCCTGGTTTCCCTTTACGGCTTTTCCGAATGTAAGATTCTGTGAGGGATAGAAGTTAGTGATAGTATCATTCTTGGTGGCACCTGTTACCTCTGCGCCGTTCGGAACTGTTGTCTCGTCTTCGGTCGTTTTATCCTTATTAGGGCCGGTAGACTGAAGGCCGTTATACATAACATATCCTTTTACTCTGAGCTGCGGCTTTCCCTGATCAGTTCCTGACTCAACTACAGAACCAGCATCTTCAACATATACGTCAAGAGTTCTGACACCGTTTGCATCATTGGAAAAGTCATTTGTTATGCTCTGATTCTGAGTATCGCCGGTTTCAGTGATAATATAACGATATACGCCGGGCTCAGTAAAAGTTACACCTGAGAAATCAATGGTGACTGTCTTCTGGACATATTTTTCATCACCAATAGCATTTGTAGCAAATTTGATCGGTGAATCAGTTTTATCAGACGGCTCAACCGTAGTTGAATCCGCAGTAGAAAAAGTAAGTTTATTACCAGTTAACGCTGTATCATTATACTTGAGAACAGGTGTACCGACACCCGGAACAACTGCAAGTGTGGTATTCGTTGCAGAAACTGCTGTACCGGGAGCTACTGTGAAAATAAATCCTGCATTCGGTACATTAGCCTCTTCCTTCATTACAAGATACTTATCGAAAGTAGTGGTCAGAACTGAATCTGTTGTCGGGGTTGTACTGTATGTCGTTGCAGCTTGTGCTGCTGCCGGAACGGCCATTGCTGTCATGGCTGCTGTCATTGCCAGAGATGCTGCGAGGGCTGCGAACTTTCTTTTTTTCATAAAACTTCCTCCTTAAATATGATCATCCTTATATTCCACGCATCCGCATCGTGAATACTACCTTTCCTATGATATCACCCTGAGGGATTCCGCCGTAGGTACGGCTGTCGGTGATATCCATCCTGTAGTCGTTCATTACGAATACGCAGTTTTCATCTACTGTGTAGGGATAGCTGATAGCTGATCCCTCCGGTGACGTCGGATAGACAACATTCTCAAATATGCCGTAGTCATTGACTGTTACATAATCGTTGAATATCTCTATCTTATCGCCGCCTGAGCCTATAACCCGTCCGAAGTGTATCTCACCGTCATGCCGGTAGACTATCATAGTCCCCTGCTCCGGCTCGGACAGTCTGTTTATCAGACAGAACTCTCCGTCTCTTATCGCAGGATAGGCTGAATTGGTGTGGCATACACAGACGCTTATTACAAATGTGAACAGCACCCATAGTACCAGAGCGCTTATGCCCGCCTTGACAAAGAAGGATATGGCATAGCTTTTCGCCGTCCGCTTCTTTGAAGGCTTTTTTTCACTCTCCGCAGCTCCGGCTGCTGGAGATGCTGTGGTTTCGTTTTCTTCCATTGTTCCCCTCCGCTTATTGAGGATACTTTCATCGGGTCAGCGCCGGAGCCTTCCCCGTAAGAGATGCATCCAGAACCTATGTTCCGGTATCTGGTTTCACTTCTCCTTATACATATATTATAGCAATAAAGCCATAAAAAATCAAGTAAAAAGACAAAATATCTTAAAAAAAGCATAAAAAATCTGTCATGTAACGTTCAAAAAGGTACATGACAGAACAAAATGAACACATTTGGTACAGAAGCGGACAGGAAGCGCATCTCCCTCCGGCGTTTCTGTGATATTATCTTTCACTGCCGTATCAAATCAGTGCTATTGTATCGTCATCAAAACTGCCCATGCAGTACTTGTCAAGGACATAGAGGAAGAGTTCCTCGTCCTTTGCAATATGTGCAAAGAGCGTCATACATCTGCGGAGCTTGTAGGCATCGATCAGACCGAATACCGCTACAGGATCATCGGTATCGAGCTTCATTAACTCAGAGGCCGCTTCCCTGAGCCGTGAGCCAAGAAGAAGATGCTCGAGGTAGTCCCTTGCTTCTGTTATACCGTTGAGGGCGAAATATTCGGTTACGGGATCTGTGGAAAGGCCTTTTATCTGCGGGAATACATACCACATCCAGTGCTCGTTCTTTTCACCGGCACGTATTTCATCGATCGCCGTTGAATACGCTGCAGCGTCTTCATAGCCTTGCTCCTGTGCATCGATGAAGCGCTGGAGGTCGGTCCGGCGGAATTCAATACCGAGTACACCGTAACGCTTCTGCTCCTCGACTGGATAGAAGCTGTCCATATACCCGTCGGGGACGGTCTCTCCGGGAGCAAAGCCGCATTTTTCGGCCGGGAGAGCTTCAAACAGCTCCCTGAATCCGGGAAAGGGATGAAGCGCGGTGACACGTACCTGAATCATGCGTTCCGGCTGAGTGATATGAGTAAAGCAAATGAAGTCTCCGGGCTGTACTTTACGGCGCTTTTCGTCATTAAGCCGGAGTTCTATTGTTTTTCTGCCGTCTTCTATCATCGCAAACGGCTCGTCTTTGAGTTTCATATTATGCAGCATGGCAGATTCCCCCTTTGTTTCATCATTTTTATCATACAACAGGAACAGCTCAGTGTCAATAGAAAAGCCGCAGTATTTCAGTTAAGAATACTGCGGCTTCATGATTTATCAGCCTGTAACTATATTTCTCAGGAATACGAGATCAAACGTGTCGGCTGTTCCGTCTGAGTTGAGGTCAGCCGATTTCCATTCTGCCTTGCTGAATTCAGATGCACCGAGGAGATACTTGCTGAGCAGTACAAGATCGGCTGTATTGGCTCTGCCGTCGCCGTTGATATCTCCGCGTACTGCTTCAAGCTTTGTAAAGGTACAGGTAAGTGCTACACCCTTGCCTGCCTTTACCTTAACGGTTTCGTCAGAGGACGTTACTGCACCGCTCCAGCCGTCGAATCTGTAGCCAGATGCGGGCTTTGCCGTAAGTGTTACTTCACTGCCGTCGGAGTAAGTTCCTGTCCACACGGAATCGGAGAATACTGCCTCCGCTGTACCGGCTGTGACCGTACCCGATCCCTTTCTTGTAACGGTTATTGTTGCGTTATCGCCGTGTATGCCAAGATACTCACGCATATCCTCTATCGCATAATCAGCACGCTTCTCAAAGAAAGTTGCCATCTTTGCAAGCTCCTTGCTGTAGTAGCTGCCCTGCTCGGCAGAGAACTGGTCATAACCTCCGCGGGGATCGCCGTTGTTCCAGCGCCAGCCGCACATTACCATATATTTCAGATACTTGCTTTCCTGATCGGCTATGATGGATTTCATCTTCTGTGCCTCGAAGACCGAGTAAGCAAGAGAACAGAATGTATCGGCAAAGCGCTGACGGAAAGAATCGTTCTTCAGCAAGGAAGTAAATATCGGCGAAGGGAAATCGTCCTTGGACTTATCGAATTTGCGGAAGCTGTCATGCGCATAGCCCTCTACTCCGCCGAAGCTTGCGTAGGTAAGTCCTGCAGCGTAATCAAAGTCGAATGAGCCGCAGCGCCATTTTCCGTCACTGTAGGGATTGCCGTCTATCTGCTGTCCGTTGCTTCGCCACATAAGGTAGTTATGGTTCGGCCAGTCCCATGTTCCGAGATAGAGTCCTACTGCATAGCAGTCAATAAGACTCTCGATATCGACCTTTGATGCAACGTAGTCGTAATTCGACTGGACTGTCATGGAGTTCTTTTCGCAGAACTCGCTGAGTGCTTCAAGCTCCTCGAGATCTGCATCTGTTCCCTCTTCGAGCTCGCCGTTCTTGACTAAGGCCACATCCTCTGCGGCAATGCCGTAATTTGACTGGATATAGTAGTCCGATGACTTTTCTATGATATCATACATACCCCAGAGCTCGCCGTCAAGGAACAGCATACATCTGTTGCTGTCATATCCGGCAAGCGCAGGCATATCCTTCAGTGCAGGACGAATTACAGCTTCACGCATCCTGTCTACCCAAGCAACTGCACGAAGGCTGAAGGAATCGTATTTCTTAATCTCCTTACCGTCATCAACAGCAGTATTTCCTTTGATGAGGTCATAGTTGAGCTTGGAATCGCCGTATTCGCTGCGGGCATAGACATTGAAGCTCTTGGTCTGACTGTTACGGGTAGAAGCTCCTTTGATACGGATACCCATATTCTGTGAAAAGCCCTGTTCGCCGTCACAGAAGAGGGTAACAGAAGCTTCACGCTCCCACGCCTTGCCCTTTGAGAAGAAATTAGCTACGTTATCTGTATCCCATTCACTTTTGGCAGGATTATACTGCGGACTGTTCTTCCAGTCAAGGTACTGCTGTCCGCAGACATAGATACCCTTGTCCTTGTCAAAGAGGTTAGCGGGGTCTGTTACGAGTGATACAACAGGTATCTGAGAGTAGAAATCTATCTTGTCCTGCGGCATAACGAAATAAGTTGCCGTAACAACAGGACTGTATGTGCCGTCTGCTGATCTGGATACCGCACGTACTACCGTAGCCTTGTCGAATTTGGCAGAATTCGCCATAAACCTTGTTTGCAGCGTTATTGAGTAAGGACTGTTGTCCTGGTGCTGGTATTTACTGTACACGTTTTCTTCGCTGCTGCGGTCGTAAATGGGTATAGCACCGGAATATACCTGTGCAGTGGAAGAAGTAGTCGGGTCGGAGCTGTCAAGGGTGTAATAAACCGTGTCTGTACAGTCTATGGAGAGCGTAAGTCCGTCCTGAGCAGGATAGAAGCCCGGTGCAAGAGAAAACTCCGGCATAGATGCCGCCTTGTAGTTTGAAGCTCCGGGAGATGGCTTCATGACAGTAAATCCTTCTGTATCGGGGAAACGTCCGTAGGTCTCATCCTCGGCAAGCGCCGGTATATCAATGCGCTCAATTACTCCGCCTGCTGCATCAGTCAGTATCAGCGTTTCGCCAGATTTGCTCAGGCTGAAACCGGTGCGGTATTCATTTGCCCCTCCTTCGCCCTTTGCAGCAGCTATGACAAGGTATCCTCCTGCGGGTATCGAAGCGCCCTGCGGGAAGGTATAGCGCACCGTATCAGGTGAATCGGAAAGGCCGTACCCTGAAAGATCGACAGCTGATCCGGCAGGATTATACAGCTCGATCCAGTCGGAGGCTTCGCCGTTGCTGTCAGTGTAACAATTCTTGTTCTGTGTGCAGACCTCGTTTATGAGGACTCCGGAAGCGGCAAGTGCAGGTGCCGCCACGCACGCCGGAGCTGTCATTGCAGCAGCAAGAACTGCCGCAAGCACTCTCTTTGCATTCTTCATAATTATTTCCCTCTCTGTTTTTCCTTGCAGTATAGTAAAATACTGCGATGTACGCCATATGCTTTCACTTTTGTGTTTTACAGCATATTTGTATCATAATTTGATTATATCATTATTACCATGAAAATACAATGATTATCATAGATTTTTTAGTAACGAAATTACTGCAAGGTTTTTGTGAATGATGAATAACCCGATACATATACATTCAGAAGTAATATAGACATAATATGTATCAGTTAAATAGATAACCGCAAATACAGTCCCACGGTGCAGGAAATTACTATTTTTATGAAGATTCGTTCTTTTTCACACACCACTTGCATTATCGTCTGAAATAATGTATAATTGAAGTATATTATCAGAACGGAGGTCGTTAATATGAAAGACGGATTTATCAAGATCGCCTGCGCCTGTCCTGATGTGCGCGTGGCGGACTGTGACTACAATACCGAACGCATAATCGAGCTTATCAGAGAGGCTGCCGGAAAAGGCGTAAAGATCGTTTGCTTCCCTGAGCTTTCCATTACCGGTTATACCTGCGGTGATCTCTTCCTGCAGGAGACTCTGCTCAACGGAGCTGAGAAATCTCTTGTGAGAATCGCAAAGGAAACGGAAGGGCTTGATATTGCCGCTATAGTCGGTCTGCCGCTGAGATCAGGCAACAAGATCTACAACTGTGCAGCCGTAGTCAATGCCGGCAGAGTGCAGGGCGCTGTACCTAAGATCAATATCCCGAACTACAGCGAATTCTATGAGGCAAGGTACTTCACATCCGGCAAGGATGTTTCCTTCCTGTATTCCGGCTGCGGTACAGAGTTTCTTCTGAGCGATCAGTTCGTCTTTGAAACCGTCTGCACCAACAGTGAGGAATGCTTCAGCATCAGAGGACTTACATTCGGCATTGAGATCTGCGAGGATCTGTGGGTAGGCGATACTCCGTCCGTTAAACTCGCAAAGGCTGGTGCTACAATCATATTCAACCCGTCTGCAAGCGATGAGATCATCGGCAAGGCTGATTACAGACGCACTCTTATCAAGGCTAAATCCGGCTCACTTGCCTGTGCATATGCCTACGCTGACTGCGGCATCGGTGAATCCACTCAGGATATGGTATTCGCAGGTCACTGCATAATTGCAGAGAACGGCTCTGTTGCTGCTGAATCAAAGCATTTCACAAAGGGTCTTACCATTGCTGACGTTGACTTCAAAAAGCTTCTTGCAGAGCGCAGAAGAATGAATACCTTCACTGAGGCAAGCTACAAGGAAGATACAACAAGCATGGTACAGATCGAGCTTGCGCTCACTGATACCGTTCTGGAGCGTCCGTTCCCGCAGACTCCCTTCGTTCCCACAGACAAGCACGCTCTTGACAGCCGCTGTGAGGAGATACTCACGATGCA
Organism: Ruminococcus sp.; assembly: GCA_017620025.1. Taxonomy (GTDB): domain Bacteria; phylum Bacillota; class Clostridia; order Oscillospirales; family Ruminococcaceae; genus Ruminococcus. The sequence continues at coordinate 2,233 of JAFZRF010000063.1, read as the reverse complement.
GGCAGTCGGACTTATGACAAGACTGCGCCATATAGGCTGCAAGGATGCCGTACTCGGACTGTCAGGCGGACTTGATTCAACTCTCGCTCTTATCGTTGTTGTACACGCATTCGATATGCTCGGCCTCGACCGCAAGGGAATACATACGATCACTATGCCATGCTTCGGTACTACAGACCGCACCTATAGCAATGCCTGCAAGCTTGCTGAGGCATACGGCACTTCACTTGAAGAAGTCAATATCCGCGACAGTGTTATTCAGCATTTCAAGGATATCGGACAGGATCCCGATGTACACGATATTACTTACGAGAATTCACAGGCCCGTGAGCGTACACAGATACTCATGGACAAGGCAAATCAGCTCAACGGTATCGTTGTGGGCACAGGAGATCTCTCTGAGCTCGCACTCGGCTGGGCTACCTATAACGGAGATCATATGTCCATGTACGGCGTGAACGGCTCTATCCCGAAGACTCTTGTACGCTGGCTTGTAAGCTATGAGGCTGAAGTATCCGAGAGCTCACTCAGCGCTGTTCTGCGTGACGTGCTTGATACTCCCGTAAGCCCTGAGCTTCTCCCGCCCGAGAAGGACGGCACTATCGCTCAGAAGACTGAGGATCTTGTAGGCCCCTATGAGCTGCACGACTTCTTCCTTTACTACTTCGTCCGTTTCGGCTTCCCGCCGGCTAAGATATACCGTATGGCTGTACGCTCCTTCGAGGATAAGTACTCCCCCACCACTGTAATGAAATGGCTCAAGAAATTCTGCTGGAGGTTCTTCTCACAGCAGTTCAAGCGTTCATGTCTGCCGGATGGTCCTAAGGTCGGAAGTGTCACACTCTCTCCGAGAGGAGACTGGCGTATGCCCAGCGACGCTTCATACAATCTCTGGATAAAGGAGCTTGAGGAGATCGAAAACAGCGGAGGCGCTGTATGATCTGCGGCAGCTGCGGAAAACGCATGAAGATAGGCAAATTCCGGGTCAGCGTACACGGTACGGGTTCGCTCAAGGGGTATACCTATCCAACTGTCGGCTGGTATGACGGCGACCGGCTCGTTCTTGAATCGGATAAGACAGAAACTATGGGCTTCTACTGCATGGACTGCAATGTTATGATGGGCGTATTCTTCGGAGGCGAACAGGTCAGCTTCCCTGATGAGATAAATCAGGATCTTGACGACAGGATAGATGTTCTGCCGAAGAAGCTGTGCCCCGAGTGCTGTACGGAGCTCGATATAGACTATCCGAGATGTCCGGAATGCGGGTTTATATTCTGATCACAGAGCAGCGGCTTTGGCCGCAAGCTTATGATATATACTACGGAGGTAATCAATAATGACTTACAAGGAAAGCTTTATCAAATTCATGGTGGACTGCGGTGTCCTCACTTTCGGAGAGTTCACTCTCAAGAGCGGAAGAAAGGCTCCTTACTTCATCAACTGCGGAAACTACAAGACCGGCGCTCAGCTGGCTAAGCTCGGCGAATACTACGCAGAGTGCATACATGAGAACAACATCCCCGTTGAAACACTTTTCGGACCTGCTTACAAGGGAATCCCGCTTGCAGTATCTGCTGTAGTAGCTCTCAGCAACAAGTTCGGCATTGATGTTTCCTACTGCTTCGACCGCAAGGAGGCAAAGGATCACGGCGAGGGCGGTATGTTCGTCGGCAAAACTCTCACAGACGGTGAGAAGGTCGTTATCATCGATGACGTTATGACTTCCGGAAAGGCTCTCCGTGAGTCCATGCCGAAGCTCAAGGGCGCTGCAGATGTAGACGTAACCGGTATGGTCATCACAGTTGACCGTATGGAAAAGGGTACAGGCGAGCTTTCTGCCGTACAGGAGGTAAAGCGCGATTTCGGCGTTACCGTATACCCCATTGTTACTATGGAGGATATCATAGATGCTATCAGGAACGATATAGTTCCCGGCAAGGAGTACCTCGACAAGATGCTCGAGTACAGAGAGACTTACGGTATCAAGTAAGATAAAAAAGGACGCTCGGTCGGGCGTCCTTTAATATTATCGCTTTATGTCTATGCTTAAATTGGTTTGGGATTCTAAAGGGGCTGCGCCCCTTTAGCGGAGTCCAGAGGCAGCGCCTATGGCAGGGTGCGGGACAGAGTCCCGCATTTATCCGCAGGGCGCTTCGCAAGGGGTGAATTCCAAAACAGTCCGGGGGACTGTTTTGGAAGAGGGGACGCCTTGCAAGTGAAGGCGTCCCCT
>JAFZRF010000062.1 GCA_017620025.1 Ruminococcus sp. | reverse complement strand
TGGCAGGGTGCGGGACAGAGTCCCGCATTTATCCGCAGGGCGCTTCGCAAGGGGTGAATTCCAAAACAGTCCGGGGGACTGTTTTGGAAGAGGGGACGCCTTGCAAGTGAAGGCGTCCCCTGATTTAACTATGGTTTGTTGAAAAACGCTCCCGGAGATATTATTCTCAGGGAGCGTTCTGTTTACTGTGCGGTCGTTACAGCAGTAGTCACGGTAGAGACCGTGGCTGTGATAACAGAGCCGTTAGTGTCTGTTTCCGTACCTGTGCCGGTAGTTGTCGGGCCTGTGTAGGGTGCGGTAGTACCGTCCCTTACTTCAGGCGGGAGAACAGCGGTCGGCTCGACACCGTTGATGCCGTAGCATTCCTGATAAGCATCAAGTATTCCGCGTATCATGTACTTGGAGTACTCACCGCCCTCGATTACTCCGGCGAATGCGACCTCCGGTTCATATGCCGGCGCAAATCCGATGAAGAGGGAGTTCTGCTTGCTCTTGTCGTAGTAGTCCGTCTGCGGAGTACCTGTCTTTATCGCTACGCTGTAGCCGAGATTCGAGAGTGAGTACTCATACGGCATACTCGTTGCAGCATCCATCATACCGCCGATGATGTAGTCGTAAACGTAGGAGTAGTTGAGCGGTATCTCTCCGGCAACTGTGGGCTGAGTCTTTCGTGTCAGCTCATTGGAGCCGTAGTTGTAAAGGCTGTCCACAAGGTAGGGCTGGTATCTTGTACCTCTGTTGGCAATGGTGCAGGCTACGTTGGCAAGCTGGAGGGGAGTGAATCCGCAGTCCTGGTTACCGATACCCGCCTGGATAACGTAACCGATGTACCATTCCTGTCCTCTCTCGGCAAATGTCTCCGGGTTGCAGAGGAAGCCCGCTGCATCACCGGTCTCGATTCCGGTATGGTAGCCGAGTCCGTAGAGGTTTGCGTACTTGGTGATATTGTCGATGCCGAGCGCATCGGAGAGCTGGTAGAAGAAGGAGTTGCATGATACCTGTATTGCGTGTCTTACGGAGATATAGCCGTGACAGCCGGTACAGGAGAACTTGCCTCCGTGATAGTAGAATGCCTGATTGCAGAGATATGAGGTATATCCGTCAATGACACCCTCATTGAGACCTGCCGTAGCCGTAACTGTCTTGAAGGTCGAACCGGGGAGGTACTGACCGTAGGTACAGCGGTCAAAGAGGGGATTGTTTGCGGTGTTGAGCAGGGATTCATAGTCCTCTGCATAGTCCTTCAGGTTGAAGGTAGGCGCTGTAGCCATGCCTCTTACCGCACCTGTCTTGGCATCGAGCACAACGAGCGCACCGGCCTTTGCAAGACCGCCACGTGAGTACGTCCTCAGGAAGCTTTCGAGTATGTTCTGGAGCTTCAGCTGGAAGCTGCCGTCAACGGTGAGCTGTACCGTCTGTCCGGGCACCACCTCCTGAGAGGTGCGGATATTGGTGATAGCGCCGTTGAGGAGAGTTACCTCCTCCTTGCCGCTCTGGCCTCTCAGCTCTCTTTCAAGTGCCTGCTCGATGCCGCTCTTGCCGACCTCATCGCTGAGAGCGTAGCCCTGTTCCTTGAGTGCAGCATATTCCTCGGCGTATATCGGGCCGACTGTGCCTATCTCATGCGGCAGGATATCGCCTCTGATGATACGTCTTTCTGCGGTATTCACGGCATTGATGCCCTTGTAGAAGTTGCTGAGCTCCTTCATATCAACGACTGTCTCCGGGTCTACGTCCTTCGCAAGAGTGAGGGCGTTGCTGTAGGAGAAGTCGGATATTATCATCTCATAGCGCATACCTGCTATGATGCGCTGCTCCTCGGGAGTGTACCTGTCCGATATCTCATAGTCGGCGATGAGCTTGTCTATGCAGTTATCAGGTGTTGCGTAAACGTTCAGCTTGAGGAGACCTATCATCTGATTGACTGCTGCCTCGTCATATTCCGGCGGGGGAGGTACAAAGGCAGTTGCAGTGGTAGTCTCCGCAGGAGTTGTGGCTGTGCCGGTAACGGCAGTAGTCACAGGCGGAGCAGCCGGCTCTGTGGCAGCCTCTGCCGGATCCGGCAGCTTGTGCTTATCGGCCTGTGTGAATTCGTAGGGCTGCTCCATGCTTATCGGGATATGCTCCTCAAAGGTATATCCGTGCTCTTCGAGAGCATTGTGTATCGCAAGCAGCACCTCGTTGCCCTCTGCGAGATCCTCTGGGAAGAATGCCTTCTGCAATACAAGATCGCAGCGTGAATCATTGGCAACGAGTATATTTCCCCGGTAGTCCTTTATCTCTCCTCTTGTGGAGGGCACCTCACGGGTGAAGGTGAAGGCGTCCGGGTCAGCGACAGCGGAGGCGATCGTCTCGTCGCCGACTATCTGTATACGCATAAGCCTCATGCCGCTCAGTATCGTCAGCACTACAACGAGCGAAACAACGATCACTGACCTCAGGGCTTCTGAAAGGGATCTGATAACGATCACTCCTTTTTATGATGCTGTATTAAAGCGTGACGGCGGTCATATGACAGCACATCACGCTCCGGCTCTTATCGCTTCTCTTACAGTGACGTGGTCCTTCTGCATGAAGAAGCGGTTTATAAGTCGTATCACCAGCCATACGAATACGGCTGAAATGACGGTATAAGCCCATACCCTGAGAGTGGTATGGACGAAGATATTCTCAACGTCCGCATAGCCCCATATCCTGTAGTAGAACTCATAGTCGAGCCTGCACTGGATGTACGAAGCAAGGGCAGCGGTCCATATGAAGTTGAGCATCCTGCTGCGCAGCCAGAGCTGGTATACCAGCGAGAAACAGACACAGAGAACGGCAAGTATCACAGCATTGAAGCCGAAGAGACGTCCGCAGGCGATATCTATCAGCACTCCGCAGAAGCCTCCGGTGAATACCGAGCCGAGGATATTGTTATCCACTGCGATCGCAAGGGCTATCGGAACGAGTATCACGGGCTTGAGCCACGAACCGGCCGTCATGATGCAGAATCCGAGAAGTATCAGCAGATAGTAGAGCGTCCAGCGGATGCCCGACCTGATATAGCTGATACGCTTCTCACGGGAGGTCTTGATCCGCATCTTCGGCCTCCTTCTTTCCGGTGAAGTCAGTGATGACAACGACCGAGCTGAGCCTTCCGATATCCACGCACGGCTCTATCTCAGCACAGGCAGAGAGACCGTTAGTCTCGAAGCCTATGGATTTTACGGTTCCTATCGGGTAATCTCTCGGGAAGAGTCCGCTGTTGCCGGAGGTCGCCATGACGTATCCGGGCTTGAGCTGATTGTCCGTGCTGAGATGTATCAGCTTGGTGCAGTTTCTCTCAGCAGTGAGGACAGTTCCCTCTATGATACCGTGATCCGCATTTGTATCACGGCATACGGCAGCGATAGAAAGATCGGGGGAGAGTATCGTTCTTACAGTCGAGGTGTTCTTTGATACCTCAACAACGATGCCTACCAGTCCCTCAGCCGTAGCAACGGGAAGATAGGGGACGATGCCGTTCTCCTCACCCTTGTCGATAGTGAAGGATTTGAACGGGTCGTTGGCGGTATAGCCTATGACCTTTGCGGGCTCGGTGTACTGGAAATCAGGATGCTCTTCCTTGATAACAACGAACTTCCTGAGCTCCTCTACCTCTGCCGCAAGCTCCTCATAGTCGGCAAGCTGCTTGTTGAGCTCGCTGATCTGAGCACGGAGCTCCTGATTCTCACGATAGTATTCATCAGCGTTCTTCAGCTTGTCCGTTTCGGTCTCGAGCTTGTCTGCGATACCGTTGGTCACGGTGCGGAAGGGCTTTGTGACCGTATTTATAAGTGAAGCGCCGGAAACGGAATAGCCGCCCTTGGTAACGGCGTATATCATCATTCCCACCAGAAAGGCGAGAAAGGCGAGTATCACCTTGAACCTGGCGCTTTTAAGAAATTCACGCATTGAGCAGTCTCCTAACAGTCAGGGCGGGTATCAGTAGTACTTTACGTTATCTGTGAGTGCGTCCTGATAGTCGTTTATATTCTCCAGTATCCTTCCGCAGCCCTCAGCAACGCAGTCGAGCGGGTATTCTGCGATATATACCGGCATACCTGTCTCACGGTTGATAAGTCTGTCGAGGCCTCTGAGCAGTGCGCCGCCGCCTGACAGGGTTATTCCGTGGTCGATGATATCTGCGGAAAGCTCCGGAGGAGTCTCCTCAAGAGTCGATTTGATAGCGTCGATGACACGGGCCAGCGGCTCAACGAGAGCGTCACGTATCTCTGCGGAGGTCACACGGATATTCTCCGGCAGACCGCTGAGAAGATTCCTGCCCTTGATATCGACAGAGCTCTCATCGCTGCCCGGGAAGGCCGAGCCTATCTCGAGCTTTACGCTCTCGGCAGTTCTCTCGCCGATGAGGAGGTTGTACTTCTTCTTTATATAGTTGATGATGGAGTTATCGAACTCATCGCCCGCACAGCGGAGTGAACGTGAAGCAACGATGCCGCCGAGCGAGATAACAGCTACCTCACTTGTGCCGCCGCCGATATCCACGATCATGCTTCCGGCGGGATCGTTTGTCGGGAGACCTGCGCCGATAGCGGCAGCCATAGGCTCCTCGATGATGAGTACGTTGTTTGCGCCGGCATTCTTGCAGGCCTCTCTTACCGCACGTCTCTCAACGGGAGTAACGCCGGAGGGGATACATATAATAACATTGGCCTTGGTGAAAAGTCTTCCCTTGAGAGCCTTGCGTATGAATTCACGCAGCATGGTGGTGGCGATGTCGAAGTCGGCGATAACGCCGTCCTTGAGAGGTCTTACGGCAACGATAGTGCCGGGAGTCCTTCCGATGATCTCCTTTGCATCCTTGCCTACCCAGCGTGCCTTGTCAGTTTTTGTGTTTACGGCGACAACTGAGGGCTCTCTTATTATAATGCCCTTGCCCCGCATATACACAAGAGTGTTTGCGGTACCGAGGTCGATACCGATATCCTTTGTAAACATTCTGAAGCTCCTTAATTATTATGTGTCTTTTTCAGAGGGATTATTACTTGCCCTCAGTTACCTTTTTAACGGTATTGAAGTATACTATGAATCCTATAACAAGCATGAATACCTGTATCAGGCTGATATCAACAGTGAATCCGAAGGTCAGTGTCAGCACGTTGAGATCAAGGTGAATGTCGGACGGAAGACCGAAATGGATCGTGTAAGCCAGCCAGCCGAGACCTACGGCGCCCTGTATAGCATGGGCAAGTACGGCACCGATCAGGAGCGCTCCGGCCATGATGATGAAGAAATAGACGTTTTTTCTCATTGTTTTCTCCTTCTGCCTAAAGGCGTTTATTGTATATTTGTCAGATACCGGAGGAGCCGAATCCGCCCTCTCCGCGGTCTGTCTCGGTAAGCTCATCAGCTACCTCGATCTCCGGGAAGAGTACCCTTGTGGGTACGAGCTGGGCGATGCGCATACCGTGTTCAACGGTAAACGGCTCTTTTCCGTGATTTATCAGCGGTACGGACCATTCTCCCCTGTAGTCGCTGTCAACGACTCCGACGCAGTTTGCGAGCGATACGCCGTATCTGGTCGAAAGTCCGGAGCGCGGGTATATCAGGAGAGCGACATCCGTTTCATCTGTCTGAGCGGTAAGGCCTGTGGGTATCAGGCGTATCTCACCCGGAGCGAGTGTTACCGGTTCATCGAGACAGGCACACAGATCCATGCCTGCGCTCCCGGCAGTTGCTCTTACGGGTATCACAGCCCTTTCATCGAGCTTTTTGAAAGTCAGCTTCATATTACCTCCTGACTCCTCTGTAGTAAAGGCCTCTGGTCACTGCAGCATCCGGCTTCGTACCCGATATAAGGGCGAGCGCCTGTTCAGGGCTCTCGTCACAGAGCAGTACGCAGCCGAATCCGATATTTGAAAATTCTCTCAGTCTGTCCGCCATGAAGAGCACATCGGAATTGAGTATCTCGACATACTCCCTGCTGCACGCAACCGGCAGCTTCCGTCCGGTGCGGTCTGTCAGATGCCCCGTACAGCCGCTGCATCCGACCTCATTGCGTATCGGGCAGTTCCTTGTGAGCATCAGCGGCAGTCTACCGGCAATGACAGCTCCGAGCGGGAGCGAAGTCCTTACCTCCGCAAACTGCGTCAGCTCCGCCTCTATGGAGAACAGGCAGTCCTCAAGGCCGAGGCCTCTGAGGTATTCGGCGCTGTAGGAGTTGAAGACATTCAGCGTGAAGCTGCCGTGCAGCCTGTAACCGAGCTCCCTGCCGATACCGACAGTATCGGGGGTATGGCAGAAAAGCCGTTCATAGCCTTCTTCTCTAAGCTCCCTGAGTCTTTCCGTCAGCTTCTTCTCATCCGTGATGAAGCGCGGCGGTGAGAGGATGATGCGTTCCTTTGGTATATCGCCGAGCTCCGGAACAAGCTCCGGAGAGACGATGATGTATTCTGTATCCTTGTATGTAAGAGCGGCTCTTGCCTGTGCGGCATTCCTGCACAGCACACGCAGCGGAAGTCTTTCCGGCACGTTCTTTGCCGTGACCGCCGGAAGCTCCGGCAGCCTTCCTCTGATATCGTATACCGGTGTATTCTCCCGTACCACAGCCTCTGCGAGCCTGTCCGCAAGGTTCCTTCTCAGCTCATTGAGCGCTCCGGCGGGGATGAAGAGCCCCTCTCCGATCTCTGCTGAGACCGTTCCGGCGCTGAATACAGTACCTCCGAGCTTTGAAAGCTGCTTTGCGATATCCTCTTCCGATACCGGGCGGTTCTGAGCCGCCTGCGGTACATTGCCCTCAGCTGAGACTATTGCTTCCGGCAGCTCTCTGCACACAGCCTCTGCCCTGACGGGCTCGCCGGCTCTGAGAGTGCATCTCGCGTCCATGGTGTATACCTGACGCGGGCTGCGGTAAAGCTCATGTATCTGCGGGATAAGCTCACGTGCGGAGGTGACGTCTTCCTTCTCACGTCTTCCGAACATATCCCTGCGTTCTCCGGTGAAATAGCCGTCCGTGAATCCGCTGCGGGAGAAAATCCCTTTCAGCAGCTTCATATCCGGTTTCTCTCCGTCAAGAGCCTTTCCGAGCTCATGAACGGCGGAGGCAACGTATTCCGGACGCTTCATGCGTCCCTCTATCTTCAGTGAATCAGCACCTGCCGCTTCCAGTTCGGAAATAACGGGCAGGAGCGAAAGATCCTTGAGCGAAAGAGCGGTACAGTCCTTCTTCTCCGCAGCCGAGAAGGGCAGACGGCAGGCCTGTCCGCAGCAGCCTCTGTTGGCTGAGCGTGAGCCCATCATGGCAGACATATAGCACTGTCCCGATACGGACATACACAGTGCACCGTGTACGAACACCTCGACCTCTATATCCTCTGTGGAAATACGCTCAATAGCCTTTCTGTCCAGTTCACGGGCGGGGACTACCCTTGCATATCCGAGCGACCTGAGCAGACGTGCTCCGGCGGCGGTATGCACCGACATCTGTGTTGAGGCATGGATAACGGCATCAGGCACGGCGGAGCGTATGATATCAGCAGCGCCCCAGTCCTGCACGATATAGCCGTCGCATCCGAGCTTCGATGTCATGACGATGAAGTCCCGGAAGGTATCAGCCTCGCTGTCGGAAATAACGGTATTAACGGCTAAGTAGATCTTTGCACCGTAGGTATGGCAAAGACGCACAGCCTCTTCAAGCTCCTCGTCGGTGAAGTTTGCGGCGCTGCTGCGTGCGGAGAAGAGCTTTCCTCCGGCGTATACAGCGTCAGCGCCCGACCGCAGTGCAGCGGTCAGAGTCTCCATGCTTCCTGCGGGAGCAAGAAGCTCCGGACGCTTCATCAGATGCTGTCCTTGAGCTTTTTGAGCTTGACTGTGTTCTCAAGCTGTTCGATCTTTGACTTGAGTACCTCTATCTCCTTGAGGGCGGCATCACGCTCGATGCGTGTCTTGCCAGCCTCATTGACATATTCCTTGGTCTGTGTGCGGATATTGTCGAGCTTCTGATTGGCCTTGTTGAGGTCATCAAGAAGGCTCAGAGCGATCATGATGGAAGCGGTATAGGGGGAGGTGCTGCTGTTGCCGCTCATCTGAGCAGTGATCTTGCTCTCGAGAGCTCTTGCCAGTGAGAAGACGTAGTTGGGGGATTCGGCAGTTCTGAGCTTGTACTCCTTTCCGCAGATCACAACTTTTACTTCGTTAAGCATATCGGTTTACCTTCCTTTAATAGTATCTCTTAAGTCCTATGACCTTGCCGAGGATATCAACCTCGTCGGCGATGATAGGATCCATGGTATCGTTCTCAGGCTGGAGGCGGTAGTGTCCGTCCTCCTTGTAGAAGCGCTTTACGGTAGCCTCTTCGCCGTCCACGAGAGCAACGACTATCTCGCCGTCCTCTGCGTAGCCTGTGCGCTTCACTATAACTATATCCCCGTTGAGTATGCCGGCATTTATCATGCTCTCGCCCTTTACCGTGAGAGCGAACAGATCTTCGGGGGAATTGCCGGGTGATTCAAAGCTTATGTATCCGGTTATATCCTCTATCGCCGTGATAGGCTGACCGGCAGTTACCGTTCCCATCACAGGGATAGTAGCGGCAGAGCTGTTGGGCAGTCTGAGCGAGCGGTTGAGGTTGCCGGTCTTTTCTATCATTCCCTTCTCGATAAGGGCGTTGATGTATCTGTGAGCAGTCGAGGTGGAGCGGAAGTCTGCGGCATCCATTATCTCGCGCACAGAAGGGGATATACCCTCACTGAGGCGGCTCTTTATGAAGTTGAAGACTTCAAGCTCCTTATCCCTTTTCTCTCTGGACATACTTAATCCTCCTCAGCCAGCTTTTTGAGTACCATCTTTGCGATCTTGTAGGCGTCTCCGCAGCCGAGGGTGATAACGAGGTCTCCCTCCTGAGCGTGTTCGCATATATAGTCGCATACCTGACCGAAGTTGAAGTACTTTCTCTCGTCATCCCATTCAGCGCTCTCGTCCTGCGGGAACCAGATGCAGCCGGGGATCTTCTCGGCAAGGTGTCTTGTGAATATGCCGTAGGTGTTCTTCTCACGGCTTCCCATGATATCGGTGAGCACTGCATGATCCGGTATCTGGAGCACTCTTGCGAAATCATCAAGGAGGAGGCTTGTGCGGCTGAAGGTGAAGGGCTGGAATACTGCCCATACCTTGCGGTAGTTCATCTCCATGGCAGCACGGAGAGTAGCCTCGAGCTCTGTGGGGTGGTGAGCGTAGTCATCGACTACGGTGATACCCTTCTCATATCCGAGCTTTTCAAAGCGGCGCTTTGCTCCGCCGAATTCCTCAAGTCCCTTCTGTATGAAGCCGAAGTCAGTGCCGAGGTAGCGGCATACTGCAACAGCAGCGAGTGAGTTGAGCACGTTGTGGATGCCCGCAACATGGAGGGTTATCTGTCCGAGCTTCTCGCCACGGTATACGGCGTCGTAAGTGGTAAGCATACCGCTGTGAACCACATTCTCCGGGTAGTAGTCACAGGAGCTGTCCTTTCCGAAAGTGATGACTTCCTTGTCAAGGCCTTCTATGGCCTTCATTGTATTCTCGTCCGAGCCGTTCACAACGAGCAGCTTTGAGGTGTTACCTGCGAACTTGCGGAACGAAGCGATTACGTTTTCAAGTGTGCCGAAGTAGTCAAGGTGATCGGCGTCTATGTTGAGTATAACGGATATATCCGGTGAGAGCTTGAGGTAGTGATCCTGGAACTCGCAGGACTCGCATACGAAGACATCGCTCTTTCCTGCGATGCCGCTGCCGCCGATGCAGGGGAGCTTTCCGCCGATGTAGGCGGAGAGGTCGATGCCGGCAGTCCAGAGTATCTGGGTTATCATCGAGGTAGTGGAGGTCTTTCCGTGAGTACCGGAGACGCATACAGCGTCGCTGAACCACTGGGTAACTATGCCGAGGAGATCGGCTCTTTCAAGAACGGGTACACCGCTCTGACGTGCAGCCATGAGCTCCGGGTTATCCTCCATGATAGCAGCCGTGTGGACGATCAGATCAGCTCCCCCGATGTTCTCAGCAGCCTGACCGATGAAAACGGGGATACCCATTTTACGTACAGCCTCAAGTGTCTCGGTCTCGTTGTTGTCCGAGCCGGTGAGGTAGTAGCCCTGAGAGTGGAGTATCTGAGCGAGCGGGTACATACCCGAGCCGCCGATGCCGATGAAATGAATATGCTTCTTGCCATGCAGGATATTATCCAATACTATCAATCCTTCCAGAATTATGATCGTGAGCTGTGACAGCCTTCGTGCCACTTGTTGATCGCCACTATTTCCCGAACTGTAGCGGGATATCATGACTTATCTATGTCAATTGATTACTACACGTGACACAATTGGCAATTTCCGGTTCAAAACCGACCTTATTTTTACGTATCACTCTAATTATACTATATTATGTGTGTTTTTTCAAGAGAAATTTTGAGAAATTGAATATACTTCACGATAAATTTTTCCTTAATTAAGCTATGAAATTTGTTTAAATGATGATTTTTCAAATCTTTTTAGAAAAACCTTGCAATTTTCGTTAGAATGTATTATAATTATCATTGTACGGAAGAGTATGCGTGAAAGATTTAACCGTATGGTGTGGATTAGACGCAGATATCTTACTGTGAGTTATTGTATGTCACATACACCCGGTGATGTAAAAGGAGGTTTAAGAAAATGGTAATCACAGACGTAAAAATCAGAAAGATCATGACAGAAGGCAGACTCAGAGCAGTTGTTTCTGTTACGGTCGATGACATGCTTGCAGTTCACGACATCAAAGTAGTACAGGGCGATGAGAGGGTCTTTGTAGCTATGCCCAGCAGGAAGGATGAGAACGGAGTTTTCCGTGATATTGTCCATCCGATATCCTCTTCCGCCAGAAAGCAGTTCGAGGACACCATCCTCGAGGCTTATGAAAGACAGCTTGCAATAACTGAAGCAGAGGCAGACAGTGAAGCCATAGCAGAGGCTGTTGCTGAATAAACAGAAAAAGAGAAAACTGAAAAAGCCTGCCGGGAGGGCAGGCTTTTTCGTATACACCCGCAAAGGAGGAAACCATGAGTTATTTCGTATACGAAGGGAAAAAAGTATATTACGAGGAACAGGGTACAGGCCGGCCGCTGCTCCTTCTCCATGGCAATACCGCCTCCTCGCGTATGTTTGCGCAGGCGGCAGAGGCATACAGCAGGAGCTTCAGAGTTATACTCATCGATTTTCTCGGACACGGGCGCTCAGACAGGCTGAATGTGTTTCCGTCCGACCTGTGGTATTACGAGGCTCAGCAGGTTATAGCATTCCTGAGAGAGAAACAGCTGACCGGAGCGGATATCATCGGCAGCAGCGGCGGAGCGATAGTCGCTGTAAATACGGCTCTTGAAGCGCCGGAGCTTGTCGGCCGCCTTATAGCCGACAGCTTTGAGGGAGAAGCGGCAGACGAGCGCTTCACAAAGGCACTCCTTGCAGACCGTGAAAAGGCCAGGCTTGACGCAGGAGCCCGCGGCTTCTACGAATATATGCACGGCCCGGACTGGGAGCAGATAGTGGATAATGATACCGATGCGATAATAAGGCATCAGAGGGAGAGAGGCGATTTCTTCCGTAAGCCTCTTACAGAGCTGAGGAATGAGATACTTCTGACCGGCAGCAGGGGAGACAGTTTCATGTACAGCATCTCCGATGAATACTATGAAAAAGTCTACGGAGAGATGCTTGAAAAGCTGCCGAAGGGCAGGATGTACATCTTCTCAGAAGGCGGCCATCCGGCAATGCTCAGCAATTTCAGTGAGTTCTATGAGCTTAGTATCGATTTCCTGACACGAGAGTAAAAGACTTCCGGAAGTGTTGATGTGACTGTTTCGGGGCTAAGGTTTATTGAAAGAGTATTTCAACAAGTTTGGGATTCTAAAGGGGCTGCGCCCCTTTAGCGGAGTCCAGAGGCAACGCCCCGCATATTTCCGCAGGGCGCTTCGCAAGGGGTGAATTCCAAAACAGTCCGGGGGACTGTTTTGGAAGAGGGGACGCCTTGCAAGTGAAGG
>JAFZRF010000061.1 GCA_017620025.1 Ruminococcus sp. | reverse complement strand
GGGAAAACTTGGGACGGGGGAGGATGTCAGCTTTTACTGCGGTTTTCTTCTCCTCACCCGGGTCCCATGGTTTCCCCCTCTGGCTTTGTGAGTACAAGTATGTTATTTGATGAATTGAGATAAAGAACGTAAATTAAAGATTTCTTTATTCCATATTTCGAGATTTGCAAAATCTCACACAAAGCCAAAGAGGAACACCTCCGGGGGAAAGAGGGAGGGAAAAAGAAAATCGCAGCAAAAACCGGCATTTCCCTCCCTCTCTCCCCCTTACGGTTTTCCTCTCTGGACTCTCTTTTCCCTCACCCCCTCTCTTCCACCCATTGCCGGTTTTTGCTTTATTCCAAACTCGCAGGCTAAAGTCGGCTATCGCACGGACAGCATATTCAGTACCCTTTTTGTGTTCGCTTTAACCCTTCACTCTCACTCCTTCTGCTCTTCCCGTAATGTAATAAAACACCGGTGATATGCTGAATGCTTTTGTCATGATGTGACCGAAATACTCTGCACCACACTGCCGGAGAGAAAATCATCAGACTATTCCATTATGCCATATTTTTAATCAATTATACCCGTTTTTGTCACAGATGCCTCTCCCCCCTACCCCTCCCCCGCCTCTTCCAACCTCCTCCCCCTCCACTCCCCCGCCCGTAGAACAGGTGTTTAACCCCTCCCGGGCACGATACATCAGCTGTCACATACTGCCAGCGCGTGTGCGGGTAAGCGATGTTATCCTACGGCCTGCGGCGGACGCTTTCAGAGAAAAAAGTCAGAAAGTGTTGCAAATGTAACTTTTAACTGCGGCTTATATATGGTATAATGTTACTGTGATAAAGATAAAAACAACAAGCCGTTTTGTCACAAAATACATTGAAAGAGGTATCCTGAAATGAACAAAGTTACAAACGATATTTATTACATCGGTGTCAATGACCACGAGATAGATCTCTTCGAGGGACAGTATGATGTCCCTAACGGAATGGCTTACAATTCATATGTTATAGTTGACGAGAAGGTCGCTGTGTTCGATACAGTGGATGCACACTTCGGTGATCAGTGGCTCGCTAACCTCAGAGAAGTTCTCGGAGACAGAAAGCCCGACTACCTTATAGTACAGCACATGGAGCCTGACCACTCCGCTAATATACTTAAATTTGTTAATGAATACCCCGAGGCAGTCGTTGTCGGAAACGCAAAGACCTTCCCCATGATGGCAAACTTCTTTGACGGTCTCGACCTGGGCGACAGGACTCTCACAGTCAAGGACGGAGAGATTCTCTCACTCGGCAGCCATGAGCTTCAGTTCATATTCGCACCTATGGTTCACTGGCCGGAGGTTATGATGACCTACGACAAGACCGACAAGGTATTCTTCTCCGCAGACGGCTTCGGCAAGTTCGGCGCTCTCGACGTTGAGGAGGACTGGGCCTGCGAGGCACGCAGATACTACTTCGGTATCGTAGGAAAGTACGGCGCTCAGGTGCAGGCTCTTCTCAAGAAGGCAGGCGGACTTGATATCCAGACTATCTGCCCGCTGCACGGTCCCATCCTTAACGAGAATCTCGGCTACTATCTCGGCCTCTATGATACATGGTCTTCCTACGGCGTGGAGTCTGAGGGAGTATTCATCGCCTACACATCCGTATACGGCAACACTAAGAAGGCTGCCGAGAAGCTCAAGGAGCTGCTCGAAGCAAAGGGCTGCCCGAAGGTAGCAATTGCAGACCTGGCAAGAGAGGATATGGCAGAGTCTGTCGAGGATGCATTCCGCTACGGAAAGCTCGTACTCGCCACCACTACATACAACGCTGATATCTACCCCTTCATGAAGCAGTTCATCAATGACCTCACAGAGCGCAATTATCAGAAGAGGACTGTCGGTATCATCGAGAACGGCAGCTGGGCACCCATGGCAGCAAAGGTCATCAGGGGTATGTTCGAGAAGTCTAAGGATATAATATTCACAGAAACAACAGTATCAATCAAGTCAGGCATCAAGGCTGAGAACATTGCTCAGCTTGAAGCACTGGCAGAGGAGCTCAAGTAAGGACGGCTCTCCCGTCCGGAAGGAGGCAGCTATGAAGATAACTCTCAATCCCGACAAGGAAGTTGTTGCAAGGATCAAGGAAGGACTCAAGATGAAGGACGGGTATTGTCCGTGCAGGCTCGCAAAGACGCCTGAAAATAAATGTATGTGCAAGGAGTTCCGGGATCAGATCGCAGATCCGGATTTCGAGGGCTTCTGCCACTGTATGCTTTACTACAAGTCAAAGGAGGATTGAGCTATGGCTGAGATCACGATCACAAAGGAAAACTTTGATGAAGAGGTACGCAACTACAAGGGCGAACCGATGCTTATCGACCTCTGGGCAAGCTGGTGCGGACCCTGCATGATGCTTTCGCCTATTATAGAGGAGATCGCAGAGGAGTACGAAGGCAAGCTGAGAGTCGGCAAGATCAATGTTGACGAGCAGCCCGAACTTGCCATGGCTTTCAGAGCAGAATCGATCCCGATGCTTGTGCTGGTAAAGGACGGAGCTATCCACAGGACGACAGTCGGCTACAGAAGCAAGGAACAGCTGCTTGATTTTGTCGGGCTTAAATAAAAAACAAGGGGGAGCTTTTTGCTCCCCTTAAATTATTCAGT
The DNA here is from genome assembly GCA_017620025.1 of Ruminococcus sp. Lineage (GTDB taxonomy): Bacteria > Bacillota > Clostridia > Oscillospirales > Ruminococcaceae > Ruminococcus. The sequence goes on along the minus strand of JAFZRF010000061.1, from coordinate 10,263 downwards.
GAACAGAAGCGGTATCGCCGCTTTGTTAATTCGGAATTCGGAATTAGGAATCAGCGGTACCGCCTGACGGCGATGGATCTTTAATGTATGGCGCACAGTGTGCGTCCGCCGCTGCAAGAAAATCGTTGTAGGGACCGCCTTTGGCGGTCCGCTTTACAAACGGGTATTTACAGGTTTTGCGGGCTGCCTTCGGAAGCCCGCACCATATACGACAGATGCACCTGTCATGCGGACGCCCAATGGGCGGCCCTGCATCAGCTCGCTTGCAACACAGAATAAGCGGTCCGCCAAAGGCGGACCCTACAAAAGCTTACAATCAGGCGGGCGCACACTGTGCGCCCCTTACTCTTCATAACAGCTGCCTGATCAGCTTATTATGAATTATGAATTAAGAATTATGAATTCAAAAAAATCCCGCCCGGTACAGTCAGACCGACTGCACCGGGCGGATCTCTTTAGTCCTTTTTATAAGCAGCAACTATCTCACAGATATATGCACGGTGGTAGGGATTACCCTCGCCGAAGAACTTCTCCTGTATGCCGTCCTCAGTCAGGAATCCTTCCTCGCAGAGATCGTAGGCATAGAGCTTGCGGAGAACGAGAACGGTGTCTGCCTCCTCAAATGTTACACAGCCGTCAGTCTCAACGGGAGTGAGTCCTGTTTCCTTGGCCTTGTCGCAGTCTCTGCCGGAATGTGATCCGCAGAAGGAAAGTGCCTGCCTGTACTCCTCGGAGAAGAATGAAGCCGTGAAGCACTCGCCCTCCTCGATGAATCCGAAGGTATGGCGGTTAGGTCTTACGTAGCAGGTAACGACGTTCTTGTTCCAGAGCACTCCGGCCTGTCCCCATGAAGCGGTCATGGTGTTCCACTTGCCTGACTCTGTGCTGTTTCCGCCGGTGAGGAGCATCCACTCCTTACCAATCTTTGTGAACGGATCAAAACCGAGCTCGGAGAGCTCTGCCTTTCTGAATGACATAGTTATTCCTCCTTATACTACCGGCGGCCTGCCGGTTTTATGCTTGTCTGAGCACTGCCTTGAACCTCAGTCTGAGCTTGTCGGTTATCAGTGCGATGAATTCCGAGTTGGTGGGCTTGCCTTTTCCTGTATCAACGGTATAGCCGAAGAAGGAATTGAGCGTATCCACATTTCCCCTGTCCCATGCTATCTCGATGGCATGGCGTATGGCACGCTCAACACGGGAAGCTGTAGTCTCGTAGAGATTTGCGACTGTCGGGTAGAGCAGCTTCGTCACGCTCTCGAGCAGTGATTTGTCCTGTATGGAATAGAGTATCGCCGTCCTGAGATAGTGATAGCCCTTGATGTGCGCCGGCACTCCGAGCTGATGTATGATGTCGGTTATGACTATCTCCATATCGTCGCTGACATTCCCTGCACGTCCTCCGAGGGATGCTGTTATAGCCGATGCAAGATCGTCCGCGTCGCAGGGCTTGAGCATGAAGCGTGAAGCGCCGTTGTCCATGACCTGTCTCTCGATGAACTCGTTGTCGTATTCCGAGAGGACTATGAACACCGGAGCTCTTCCGCAGACCTCCGCTGCCTTCCGCATGACGGTGACAGCATCGCCGTTCTGCACATTGACATCGAGTATCACAACATCCGGGCTCTCCTTGCGTATCGCCTCTATCAGCGTACCGCTCTCACGCCTGCGGGTGTAGGCGTACATATCACGCTCACGCAGCTTGTTTGCGATGCCGACTCCTGCGCCGGAATCATCTCCTATAAGTACCTTTATCTTATCATTCATGATAATTTACCTCCTCAAATTTACTATACTACAATCTTACCACAGGAAAACCGCTCCTGCAACAGATCATAACAGTGTATAGGGAAGTATAAAGGAAGAGGAGTGCGAATGATGACAGAATGTGAGGTATATTGATATCAGCGGTGCAGCTTGAGAAGTATGCCGTCTACGATATTGCGTACCTTCGTGCCGGGCGGGAAGAGCCTGTCGGCGAAGCGCTGCAGGGCGTTCTTCTGTATGCGTCTTGCGTGTATGGGAGCGATATCGGCATCCGTCACGAAGCCCGCCCATTCTGCAAGGTCGGTCGGCTGCATTATCCTGTCGAAGAGCATACGGTCTCCGGGTGCGGCATGGTCGGTGAAGAACCGGAAGGGAAGATCGCAGTCCTCGCTGCCGTACTTGTCAAGAAAATCTGCAAAATGCGCCTCCAGGAGCGCTCTGAAGTCCTCTGCGCCCTTTCTGCATTCATCGGAGGCTTCGAGTGCTGCGAGTATGCTCTCACGCATAGGAGTATCCGGGGTGTGATCCTTCACAAGGGAAAGAGTACCGAGGACGATGAAGCCTATCATGTACAGATCGCCGCAGAAATCGCTGTGCGGCACCTTGTTCTGCGGGATGTCGAAGCCGTAGGAGGCATAGATACCGCAGGCGCAGCGCAGCATCATGTACTCCGGCTGATCGAGGTCGATGGCGTGCTTTGCTTCGATATAACCTCTCAGCTTGCCGGAATGTATCATAAGACTGTTCACCGGAGTGAGCAGCATGGAACGTGCGCCCTTGAGCACCGCTGCCTCGACATCCTTCTCCACGTCGCCGCCGATATGGAGGAGCTGTGCGGGGGCTGAGGAGGTGCGCTCCATGATGCTGTCGAGCATATCAAATTCCTTGTCATGCTCGTTTGCTATGACGAGCTCGCTGCATTTGTCATATCCGCAGCGGGAGAGTATATTGTTCACGACGCTGCGGGGGTATATGGTCGCAGTCATGACCGCAGTTTTCTTCCTGTTCTTTACAGCCTCGTCGAAGAGAGCCTTTCCGGCTTTTCTCGGGAAGGAGAAGTATACGATCAGCTCGCACTCACGCTTCAGGAGCTTCTCCCTGCCTGAGTCGGTGAGCTTTGCATCGGCTGCAATGATATCATATATCTTCTCTATCGTTACCTCTCCCGAGCGCTCGGCCTTGGTCTGTGCAGCGTTGCGGAAGAAGACGAATGACTTCTTCGCTGTGGAGATCATTGAAAAGTCGTCCTCCATCAGCGTGAAGATATCCGCCTTGTTATCGAACGGCAGGAGAACGAGAGTGTCCTCGAGCCGGAAGCTTACTGTCTTTGTGCCGGGACGGGTGATCTCACCGGTCATTCTTTTCAGCAGCGACTTCTGGTCGGGTGAATCAGGCCGCCTTATCTTGGGATCGCCGGTCATACTGTACCTCCTTGCTTGTTTGTTTCACGTGAAACACTATTCAGCGTATTCCTCCGCTGAGGTCTCATCTCCGGAGCTTTCCTCCGTCGCATCCTCCGTGGAGGGCTCTGTTCCGTATTCGGGAACGAGCTTTTCTCCGCTGAGGAGAGTCTGATATTCGTCAAGGGTGAGAATGCCGTCGGAGTTGTAGGCGTGGATGATGTAATCCTTGTCCATATACTCCTTTGCAAGTCTGCCCCTGCTGTTTTCGATATATTTGCCGTACCACAGTCCGAAGAACGACCATACCGCGTTGTCGCGGAAGGCGGCATCGGCATCGGGTATGCAGCTGCACTCGCTGAGTGCGATCAGCTTATCCGGTCCGACTATCTTCTGAAGTGCGGCGAACTGCTCAAAGCGGCTGCCGAATTCGAGCTTGCTGTCGAGGTAGATATCGACGGAAGCTATATCAAAGGTGTTCTTGTCTACGGTGTAGCCGTCGCTCTGACCGTTCCATATCCATATAAGGTTATCAAGGCCGAAGTAATCGGTATACCTCTTATACATAAGCTCCCAGAGCCAGGTATAGGCATCGGGGCCGTCCGAGCCCCACCAGAACCAGTCGCCGCTGCCCTCGTGGAGAGGTCTCCAGAGTACGGGAATGCCCTTGTCCCTGAGTATGGTGAGCTGTGCAGCCATGCTGTCCAGGTCCTGTATCAGCGCATAGCAGCCCTCGGGTATCTTTCCGGAGGTGTAGAGCTTCTTTATCTCCTCCTGTGACATACCGGAAATATCTGTCTCAGTGAAGGCGTCGGAGAGACGGAAGTCTGTATCCTCTGCGTATACGGAGCGAGTCTTTCCTGGAGCCTCCCAGTACCACATAAGTCCGACTATACCGCCCTTCTTGTACCAGTCCTCGCAGGCCTTTATGTCCTTTGCGGCGGTATCGAAGGAATCACCGGAGTTGTGCATTGCGGAGAAGCGTATAACAGGGTATTTGCCTGTATTCTCGTAAATCAGGTCAAGCTCCTTATTGCTGCTGCCGGAGCAGTACTGACCGGAAATGATGTACTTACCGTAGTTCTCCGTGAGGAACTTCTTGAGCTCCTTTGCGGATTCTGCGGCCTCCTTGTTTACGGTGTCCTTTCCGGCACTGTATTTGAGCTCGCCGAGGGTGGTATTATTGTTCAGCCTGAGGTAATCGAGCTTGATATCGCCGTTCAGGGGGATAAGCTCTATCTCGCAGCTGCCCTCGGTGAGAAAGACTCCGTAGAGAGTTATAAGGGTGAACTCGCCGTCATCTATCGTGGTGAAGGTAGTGAGTTCCCTGCCGTCAACGAGTACCTTGCAGTCTGCGGCGACCTCAGAAGAAATGCTGAAGGCAAGGTCGTAGTGCTGAGTGCTCGGTGCTTCGACATTGAAGGTCACGGAGTTCTTTCCCTCTTCTCCGAAGCCTGTGACATAGCCCTCACCGCTGAACACTTCTATGTATACCTCTCTGCCGTAGCGGTCTGTAGCGGGCTGAGGTACGTTTTTCTTCTCGCCGCTTATTTTCAGCTCGCCGTTGAATACAGCGTATTCCGCTTCGTAGAGGTCTCCGGTCTCCTGAGTTGTTATCTCGGGGTAGGAGATAGGGTAATCGGGATAGAGGGTAGGCGGCTCGGTCGGAGGGGCTTCTGTCTCCTCCTCAGTCGGCGCCTCGGTCGCCTCTGTGGGATTGCTTGAGCCTTCGCCCTCCTTGCCTGTCTTCTTGCACGATGCAAGGGAGCAGACGAGGAGCATGGCGGCTATGAATGAAGATATCCTGCGAAATTTCATATTATCCTTGTTGTATCCTTTCTGTCAGGCTTTTACGTTATAGGAGCAGCCGGGCTTTGTGGCGAATATGATAACGCCGTCCTCGATGCGTGAGCCGACTGTCTCGCCGTCGCAGCTTATGCTGACCACGCAGCCTGTGCGGAGCCTGCATTCACCGCCGCATCCGGAGGTGATGACTGCAGAGACGAGCTTTCCTTCCTTCCATACTATGTCCGCTCCGAAACCGCCCTTTGCACGCAGTCCCTTCACGCTGCCCTCCTGCCATTCATCCGGGAGAGCCGGAAGGAGAGTTATCTCTCCGCTGCATGACCTGAGCAGAGCTTCTGCGACAGCTGCCGTCATACCGAAGACAGCATCCATCTCGAGGGGCGGACGCTTTCCGAGAAGGCTCGGGGTTATGGAGTGTGCGAGTATCCTCTTGATATTCTCGTATACCATTCTTCCGTCGCCGAGCCTTGCCCACATATTCGTTATCCAGGCGCAGCTCCAGCCGGTATGGTCGCCGTTGTGTATCTGTCTGCGGACAAGTGTCGCACGGGCGGCATCTGCCAGCTTCTGGGTCTTCTCGGGAGTGATAAGGTCGGCGGGGTAGAGAGCGAAGAGCTGTGAGACATGGCACTGGCTCATTTCGGTCTCGTCATACTCCACCGCCCATTCCTGTATCTGTCCGTACTTTCCTGTCTCCGGCTGAGGGAGCTTTTTAAGGAGATTGCGGAGCTTATCTGCAAATTCACTGTCCCTGTCAAGTATCTCCGCTGCCTTTATGACATCGTTGAAGAGGGCCGTGATTATCTGTGAATCCATCGAGGAGCCCGTACACAGGCAGCCCTGTACGCCGCCGGGTGTACGGTCGATGTTCTCAAGAGATATCGAGGGACAGGCAACGAGCTGTCCGTGACTGTTCTCCGTCAGGAATCCTGCAAAGAACCCGGCAGCGTCCCTGAGGATATGGTATTTCTCCGCAAGGAAATCCCTGTCGAGGGTATATTCGTAGTGCTCGAAGATATGAAGTGCGAGCCATGCACCGCCTGCCGGCCAGAGCACAGCGGGCATACTGCCGGAGCCGTAGGTATCATGCAGGAAGGCGCAGCCGGAATCCGTGCCGTAGACCTCTTTTGCAGTCTCTGCGGCCTTTTCCGTTTCGCCTTCAAGGTGATCGAACAGAGGAAGGTGACATTCGGAGAGGTTGCAGCTCTCGGCGCACCAGTAGTTCATATGCGTGCTTATATTCACGGTGAAGCCGCTTTCCGGAGGAAGTGCTTCGTTCCATATCCCCTGAGCGCCGAGGGGCGAAGTGCCCGGACGGCTGCCCGATATCATAAGATATCTGCCGTAGTTGAAGAGCAGCACGATAAGCTTGTTGTCGTGTATAAGGCGTCTGCATTCGGTATTGTCTATCACGTCGCCCTTGAGTCTTTCGATGCGGTTGTCGGTGCCGATAGAGGATATATCCGGATGCTCGCTGTTGTCATCAAGGGAGAGCTCCGTTCTTCCGAAGAGCTTGCCGTAGTCCTCCGCATGGCGGCAGTAGAGCTCGTCATAGCTGCATCCGAGAGCCGTCTCAGCGTCAAGCACAGCGGATTCAGCGTAGTTCCCGCCGTGGGCGGATGTGCGTACCGATACGACTATCATAACGGAATCCGCATCTGTGATACATATTCTGCCGTCTTCTGTATGAAGCTCGCCGCCTTCGGCCTTTGCGCCTGTGCAGGCGGCAAAGGAGACACCGCTGCGGCTGCCGGTGCAGAGGAGCATATTCTCCGCACAGGGCTTGTTATCGCAGCCGTCTATCGAGCATTCAAGGGTTATGCTTCCGGGCTGTTCGCAGGTGATGTTTATCACCATGACCTCATCGGGAGCGGAGCAGAATACCGAGCGGGTAAAGCGTACATCGTTCACGGTAAAGCTGACATGGGAGACGGCGTCGGAAAGCTCAAGATCACGGGAATAGTTCTTGGCCTTGCCGTCTTTTTTCATTGATATGCGGAGATCTCCGAGCGGCGTAAAAGTCTGCGCAGGAGTTTCATTGCTGAGTCTGCGCACCGCCGTTTTCTCCGCTTCGGATATCCTGCCGTCGAGGAGCAGGCTCCTCACTTCGGCAAGTCCTTCACACAAGTCTGAGCCGCTGCGGCGCATCTGTCCGCACGGCCGTAATGAGTCCTCGTTGAGTCTGATGAGCTCTTCATGAGCATATCCGTAGATCATGCCGCCTATCCTGCCATTGCCGACAGGGAGAGCTCCTGTAAAGTCTTCTGCTGGTGTGTTGTAATGCAATAATGTTTCAGTTGACATATATACACTCCTCACGGTCTCAATGATTATCTTTTTTATCTTATGTATCTTTATATTATAGCACAGCTTTGCGTCATTTGCAAATTTCCCGCACTGATGCGGCGTCAATTCCTCTATATCGGATAAATGAAAGCGCCGGCGGTGCGTAAAATTCGGCAGATGATACAATGAAAAGGCAATTTTTCGCACAGTTCCGGCAATAGGTAAACGCAAGAGCCGGATTGATGCTGGATTCTAAAGGGACTGCGGCACTTTAGCGGAGTCCAGAGGCAGCCCTTACAAGGAGAAATAACGAAAACGGCGCACAACGTGCGCCGTTTTCATGTCGTCTGTACAAAGAACACAAACCGGTATCCGTCTGCATTCCTCACTATGTAATCCTCGTGGACATAATAATATGCAAGCACCTTGCCTTCTTTGTCCTCCTCGGTCACAGGCAGACCGGCCGCCTGATATACGTCTGTATCGCTGTCGGAAAGGTCTTCCGTGTTGACCGCCATCGGCTGTCCGACTGACCGTACCGCTTCCTGCCTGTCCTCTTCATTTTTGAACGAAAGTATGGCATACAGTTCCTCTATTGAATCATAGGTCCCGGTTTCGATCCTGTACTCCGGATCCCGGATGCCTCTGATCGAAACGCTGCTGACAGAACCGGACATTTCCGGCATCATTATCAATGCGGCATATCTGTCACGGGCCTCCTGCGTTTTGATCTCCATCTGACTCCATTTCATCGCCTGTTTGATCTGAATAAACAATAAAGCATTAGCAAGTATCACGAAGAGCAGATATACCACTCCTATGACCCCTACGACCTTCAATATTGCTCTGAATATCGAATGCTGCTTTTTGACCGGTTCTGTATTATCCACTACGGAACCCTCCCTGTCATTCTGGTTATACATCAGATCACATGATTGCTGCGCCTTATGGAGCTGAGAAAGGCCTCCTTGAAGGCAGAGAGCCTGAGCTTGCTGATAAGGGCACGCTCCTTGTTGTCGAACAGTATCTCAGCCGGATTGTATGATACTATATGCCTGAGGCCGGCAAGATAGCTTCTGTGCGTGCGGAAGAACTGATCCTCCGGGAGCATACTCTCAAGCACCGCAAGGGTATCACGGAAGAGGATATTATCGTCAGTCGTGCGGATATAGCAATATTTGCCAGCTGCCTCAGCATAGATGATATCGGCGGTATCTATCCTCTTTGCGCCGCCCTCGGTCTTGATCACGATGCAGCTGCCCTCGTCCCCGCTGCTGAGAAAATCATCCATAGCGGAGAAGAGTCTTTCCCTGTCTATCGGTTTGGTAAGGAAGCGGTAGGCATCCACCTCGAAGGTATCAAACACAACATGGACATAGCTCGTCAGGAAGATTATCGCAGACCTGACGTTCTTCTGCCTGAGACGTCGGGAGGTCTCAAGCCCGTCAAGGCCGTTCATCTGATAATCCATGAATATCATATCGTAGTTGTTGCCGCTCGCAGCGATAAGCTCGCTCCCGCTTGTGAAGTCGTCATATATCAGATCCACGCTACGGCAGGCGGAATACTCCTCAAGGAATCCCTTCAGGTACTCATGCAGTATAATATTGTCGTCGCATATTGCAATTCTCATAGTAACTTCATGACGTTATAGTGTCATTTTCCTTTCATCAATGTGGTGTGTGTTGTAATATTGTGTATTGTAGTGCTGTTCGATCTGAAAATATGCTCGTTCACTCCGTATCTGTAGACATCCGGCCGATCCGGTGATATAATTTTTTCATCGGCTGAACGGAACACAGGATCATGTCAGTGATCCTGAAATGTCTTCACAGAAAACCTTGCTGCACCATGGCAGCAGACCCGCAGGACGGCGGGGAGAATGAACCGTCCGCACAAATACAGCAGCAGTATCCCGTTTATCCCTACCGTATCATGCAGAACGGCGACATTCCTCAAGGGAAAGCTCCGATTCTGATGTTACCTCAATTGTAGCACAATCTTTTGGCAAAGTCAATACTATATTGCTATGCCGCTGTGCATATCTTGCTGTATTTCTGATCATGGTATCGTAGCACTGACCACGCTATGATATATAGTAAGAATGGAAAAGGGCGCTGCTCTCCGTGCTATGGAGGGCAGCGTTCTTTTGCTCGTATATACGAAGCGGTGAGAGCGGATTCAATTCCTAATTCATAATGCATAATTCATAATTACCTGAAACGGCAGCTTGAATCAGGAATTCGGAATGCGGAACTTGCGGTATCGCCTTGCGGCGATGTTGTGCAGGGGCGCACAGTGTGCGCCCGCCGTCACATATGTAGGGTGCGACTCCTGACAGGAGACCGTACCCTCTGTCCTTCGGACATCTCCCTGCCCCGCAGAGAGTCACCCACATCGCACCGAATCTGTATTCAGATATGTAGGGACCACCTTTGGCGGTCCGCTTGCTCTGCGTTGCAAGTAACCTGTAAGGGCGCCCATTTGGCGTCCGCATGACAGGTACATCTGTCGTATATGGTGCGATTATCGTTCGGGGTGCGGGCTGCCGAAGGCAGCCCCTACAATGCATATTTATTTCGCCATGGCGGTATGGAGCGTCAGCAGCGAATTTTGCAGCGGCGGACGGCCGATGCTACAGCGGGAGAAATAAACAGGAAACGGGGCGATGTGGGCATCGCCCCCTACACATGATACAGCCTTCGATACCAAAAGTAAGGGCGCTAATTATGTCCCCCGTGCGATAGCCCGACAAGGCCTACTGTTTCCGATAGAAAGCAAAAGCTGACAGGAGGGGGTGGAGGGGAAGGAAGGGGGAGTCCAGAGGGGGAAAACTTGGGACGGGGGAGGATGTCAGCTTTTACTGCGGTTTTCTTTTTCCCTCCCTCCTTGCCCCGGGAGGTGTTCCTCTTTGGCATTGTGTGAGATTTAGCAAATCTTTGAAAGATGATACCAAGAATAGAATAGTATTCGTTCTTTTCTTTTATTAATCAAATTCCATACT
>JAFZRF010000060.1 GCA_017620025.1 Ruminococcus sp. | reverse complement strand
TCCGATAGAAAGCAAAAGCTGACAGGAGGGGGTGGAGGGGAAGGAAGGGGGAGTCCAGAGGGGGAAAACTTGGGACGGGGGAGGATGTCAGCTTTTACTGCGGTTTTCTTCTCCTCACCCGGGTCCCATGGTTTCCCCCTCTGGCTATGTGAGTACAGGTATGTTATATGATGAATTGAAGAAAAGAACGTAAGTAAAGATTTCTCTATTCCGTATTTCCGAGATTTGCAAAATCTCACACAAAGCCAAAGAGGAACACCTCCGGGGGAAAGAGGGAGGGAAAAAGAAAACCGCAGCAAAAACCGGCATTTCCCTCCCTCTTTCCCCTCTACGGTTTTCCTCTCTGGACTCTCTTTTCCCTCACCCCTTTCTTCCTCCCTTTGCCGGTTTTTGCTTTGTTCAGACACGCAGGCTAAAGGCGGCTATCGCACGGGTGGCATATTGGGGTTGTTACTCTTTTCGGCGTACATAATGCGCTTAGAATATAACTTTAGACAACACACATGAAAGGAGCGATTTAATGACACCGGAAACACTCAATAAAATCAACCGCTTTACCCGCAGGGATTTCACGGAGGACGAGCTCTATGTCTTCTCCGTTATCCTCTGCGACAACGACATCGACCGTGACGGTGAACGCTTCTCCGATGCCGCTCTCGACAGGCTCAGCGAGCTCTTCGTCGGCAAGACAGGCATCTCCGACCACGATCCCTCCTCCGCAAATCAGACCGCCCGCATCTTCGATACCGAGGTCGTCACAGATGAAAGACATATCACCCGCTTCGGCGGCACCTACCGTTACCTGAAAGCTATGGCATACATGGTACGCACCGACGAGAACCGTGACCTTATAACCCAGATAGAGGGCGGCATACGCAAGGAGGTAAGTATCTCCTGCTCTGCCGCAAAGCGTACCTGCTCCGTATGCGGGGCGGAGTCCTGCGCTCACGTAAAGGGCAGGGAGTACGGCGGCAAGGCCTGCTGTCATATCCTTGATGATATCGCAGATGCCTACGAATGGAGCTTTGTGGCTGTTCCGGCACAGATAAACGCAGGCGTTACAAAGCGCTTTGTCTCCGGCAGTGAAGAAAAAGCAGCCGGAGAGATATGCGCTGACACAGACGATGCCCTCCGCAGGGATATCTGCCGGCTTGCCTACTTCTCCGGCGGCAGGGAGGCTGCCGGAACGGCGGAGCTCTCCGCAAAGGACCTCGGCACAGAGGAGCTGCTCGCCCTGAAAATGGAATACGAAAGGAAGGCCGGCGGCAGCGGCATTGAGGTACAGCTTATGCCGGAGGATACCGGCAAGGACTGCTCCGCTGACTACTCAACCGGCATGACAAGGGAGGTGAACGGAAATGAATATTGCATCGGTAAAAACTCTATTCGCTCTGTTTTCGGACGAAGAGGACGCTGAGAAATATGCACCGGTGATAGAGCTTGCGCTGAAGGAAACTGAACTTATGCTCCTTATGGATACCGACAGGAGCGACGTAAGGCTCGATTTTCTCTGCGCTGCCCTTGCGAATTACCGCCTTCAGCAGATAAAGTCCGGTCAGGACAAAAGGAAGTATACCTACGCCGGCAAGGTCATCGACAGCGGCACCGGCAGCAGCCTTGACTGCGCGGAAAGACTGCTGAAGGACTATATACAGCTCTGCGAGGGTCTTATCAGGCCCGCAGGCTTCGTCTTTTTCTCGTTCCGCGGAGAGGGGGATATCAGTGATAAAGGAAGCACTTGACATGATAGCGCAGTCTCTGCGTGAACGGGGCGAAAAGAACGTTTATACGTCATTTGATGCCCTTCCGGCAGAGCGCAAGGGAAAGCTCTTCACGGTCATCGGTATCGGCGGGATGAATATCTCCCGCCCCGTCTATTCCCTCGGGAATATCTACATACCCTTCACGGCAGAAGCCGAGATAAAGCTGACTTCTCCGGAAAGCGCAGGCTCCGGCGAGCTGCTTGAGCATTTCAGCCTGTGTACAGAGCCCGCTCTTGAAGGTATGTCCGGGCTGAGCTGCCGTCTCACGAAGCTTACGCTGAAGCATGATACCACTCTCGGGCGGCTCGTTCTCTGCGCAGGCTTTACTGTTACAGGCATAAGCATACATGAAAGGAGCGGCGTATGAACTGCGTCATAACAAGGCGTGAGCCGGTGCCGGTAGAGATAGGCTCGGTCACGCTCTTCTGCGAGAGCTTCCGGGCGGAGGGTTCTGCTGTGATATACGAGCAGGCTTCTGTTTCCGGGGAAACTGTGGCCACGAACAGGTATAAGCGTTCCTCTGTCCTTACCTTCACAGGCAGGGTGTGCGGCAGCGCAGCAGAGGTTATCGCAGAGCTTGACAGCCTCACCGGAAGCGGTACATTCCTTTCGCTCTCCTACAGGGAGCTTGATTTCACCGGCTGCACTCTCCGCTCCTACTCCGCTACGGAGGAGGGCGATATCGTAAGCCTTACCGTAACGCTCATAACTCAGGACAGCTTTACCGTGCAGGGAGGTGAAGGCGAATGACAGCTTCTCTGCTATTCACGCATACCGGCGGAGGAACATCAACGGTCAGCCGCATACTTACATTCAGCTTCCGCAAGGAGGCGTATACTCCTTATACGGAGCTGAATGCGGTATTTGAGGATACGGCTGGGACTGATACCGGCACGGTCACTGAGGTGAGGTTCTTTGTCGGCGGAGTTCTTATCCATCACGGCATAATCGACAAGCTGACCGTGACGGAGAAAAACGGCTGCCGGACGGGTGTACTTTCCTCCCGCAGCTTCTCCTGTATGCTGATGCAGAATCAGATGGAACCCGGACTCTATACCCGGGTATCGATCAACAGGCTGATGGACAATATGCTCAGCATACCCTATGTAACCCATGAGAGCAGTGCCGACGAGACCGGATATATCTACGTGAAGCAGGGCTCGACCCTCTGGGATTCGCTTTCAAATCTCGCCTACAAGCAGCTCGGCAGATACCCGTATATCCGGGGAACGAACTGTGTCATGTTCAGTCCCGCCGCCTTTCCGGGGGAATACTCCTACACAGCGGCGGAGCTTCTCTCGCAGGGTGAGGAGGTCTCGGAGAAGCGCCTCGAGAGCGATTTCCATATGGCGGATATCAACGGCAGCTACGGTACATACGACCTGAATGATCCCGATGTGTCGGCAAGGAGCATAGTCCGGCACAGATACTTCGAGCTTGACCGGCAGTACCTCTACGACCCGCAGAGCGCTCTTGTCTTCCGGGACAAATACGCCTGCCGCGGGTGGCGGAGGGCGTTCTGCTCCTACAGCGGCTACAACGGGGAGGATATCTCCGATATTGTTTCCTTCGGGAATGTTTCCGGGGAAAGGATATGCGCCGTCCGCATAACATGCGGAAAGAGGGGGATAATCACGGAGCTGAGCGTATATCATGACAGGTTCCTGAACTGAGAAAACACGATATTCCTGCCGGGGATTGACATTCACCTCTGCTGCGTGGTATACTATCTATATATTATACCCGTCACAAAGGAGGAAGAAAATGATCGACAAATGGCTCAACAAACTTGAACGAAAATACGGAAGATTCGCAGTACCGGACCTTATGCTGTACGTAACACTGACCATGGGACTTGTATTCGTCTTCGATCTGTTCGTTTCACGCAATCCGAACAATACCTTCACGCTCAACTCCATGCTGGAATTCGACCGGGATCTGATACTCAAGGGTCAGGTATGGCGTGCGATCACCTTCCTTGTGATACCGCACACCTCATCGATACTCTTTGCAGCTCTGGAGCTTTACTTCTTCTGGATGCTCGGTACAGGGCTTGAACGGCAATGGGGCACGTTCCGGTTCAACGTCTATTTCTTCCTCGGAGCGATAGGCTGCATCATAGCGGGCTTCATCACAGGGGAAGCGTCGAACACATTCCACTACATGAGCATATTCCTCGCCTTTGCTATAGTATATCCGAACTTCGAGATACTGCTTTTCTTCTTCATTCCGGTCAAGATGAAATGGCTCGGATTAGCTGACGGCGTGGTGCTTGCAATACTGCTGATAATCGGCAACTGGTCAACACGGGTGCTGATACTTGTATCCATGATAAACCTGGTGCTCTTCTTCGGGCGAGATCTGTGGGATAAGATCTTCTATACCTGCCGCAGGTACTATTACAAGTGGTTTAAGAAATGATATGATCAGGGGACAGCTTCGGCTGTCCCTTTTGGTTTGTCAGGAAAGCATATAAAAACAGCCATAAAGAAAACCGGTGTTCTCTTTATGGCTGTATTATTTTATCCTGTAATCTCCTTGCTGAAAAGCCGCATCACGTCCATTCTCAGTGCCCTGTGCGAGGGCTGCGTGAGATCGGGGTCTGCTGTAAGGAGTTCTCCGGCACACTTCTGCGCCCGGCTCATAAGCTCCATGTTGCAGGCGATATCCGCTATCTTCAGCGGCGGGAGACCGTGCTGTGCACTGCCGAAGAAGTCTCCAGGGCCGCGCATCTTCAGGTCCTCCTCACTTATCTTGAAGCCGTCGGTGGTGGAGGACATTATCTTCATTCGCTTCACGCAGTCCTCGGAGGTGTTGTCGGTGATGAGTATGCAGGTGCTCTCGTATTCTCCGCGTCCGACACGTCCTCTCAGCTGATGCAGCTGCGAGAGTCCGAAGCGCTCGGCATTCTCGATGACCATTACTGCGGCGTTGGGTACATCCACGCCTACCTCAACGACGGTCGTGCATATCAGCACCTTTATCTCCCCGTCACGGAACTGCTTCATGACCTTTTCCTTCTCTGCGGCCTTCATACGTCCGTGCAGGAGCGCCGTTTCATATCCTCTCAGGTCGCCCTTTGCAGCCTCCTCGGCGTAGGTCTTTACGGCGAAGAGGTCGCTCTCACTGTCCTCTATCATCGGGCATACCACATAGGCCTGCCGTCCCTCGTCAAGGCGGTCACGGACAAAGCCGAAGGCTCTGTGCCGGAGCTTTCCCGTCACGGCATAGGTCTTTACGGGCTTTCTGCCGAGCGGCAGCTGCTTTATCACGGATATATCAAGGTCGCCGTAGATTATCAGGGCAAGGGTACGCGGTATCGGGGTAGCCGACATTACAAGGCGGTGCGGGGAATCGCCCTTCTCCGCAAGCGCCGCACGCTGATTCACGCCGAAACGGTGCTGCTCGTCCGTTATGACGAGGGCGAGCGACTTATACTCCACGTCCTTCTGTATGATAGCATGGGTGCCGACTATGACCTGAGCCTCTCCGGAAGCTATCTCCTCACGCAGGGCGGCCTTCTTCTTTGCCGTCATTGAGCCTGTGAGCAGCACCACCTTCACGCCGAAGGGCTCAAGGAATCCGCTGAGTGTGCGGAAGTGCTGCATGGCGAGTATCTCCGTCGGAGCCATAAGAGCAGCCTGTGCACCGCTCCTTGCCGCAAAAAAGCAGGCGGCAGCCGCAACGGCAGTCTTTCCGCTTCCGACGTCGCCCTGCAAGAGGCGGTTCATCGGGATATTCCTCCGGAGGTCGGAGACTATCTCGTCCGCCGCCTTCCGCTGGTCATCGGTCAGGGTGAAGGGGAGGCCGCTGACGAACTCCTCTATACCGCCCTGATAACCGAGGGCTGCGGCAGTGCTTCTGCGGGTGCGGGTCTTCATAAGCGCCATGCCGAGGGAGAGCTTCAGCAGCTCGTCAAAGGCAAGGCGTGTGCGTGCCTCCTCTGCGGCAGTCTCGCTTGCCGGGAAGTGTATGTTCTCAAGCGCCCACGGCAGCGGCCGGAGAGAGTACCGGCTGAGTATATCGTCCGGCAATGTCTCGAAGGGCTCCTTCCGCATGATATCGAGCGCCTGCTTCATGTTGGTGCGTATCATGGCGGCGGAGAGCCCCTGCGTCAGGCGGTAGACCGGCTGTATCAGCACGTCCTCGTCAGCCTTCAGCCAGGTCGGGGAGCTTATCTCCTTGCGGAGGAAACTGCCTGTCACCTTGCCGTACATATAGTACGTCACGCCCTCCTGCAGCGCATGGAAGGCATAGACGTTGTTGTACACCACAATGAGGATATCATCCATGCCGTCGGAAGCGGCAGCCTTGCATATAACGAGCCCGCCCCTTATCCTCTGCGGCGGAGTCTTTTTGTATACGGTCAGCTTCAGCACGCTGTATTCCCCGACCGGAGCCTGCGCCACCGGTACATGGCAGCGGAAATCGAGGTAGTCACGGGGAATGTGGTATATCAGCCCGTAGGGGTTCGTGATATCGAGCTTCCGGTACTTCTCGCCCCGGGCTTTTCCGACACCCTTGAGGTATTCTATATCGCTGAATAAAGTAGCTGGCATCTGAGCCTCCTGTCATAAAAACAAGGGCGGAGAGTATCCGCCCTTACAGATCATTTGATTACCGGAAATGCTTATCTCTGCTCACAGATGAGCTTGATAGCAGTTCTCTCTTCGCCGTCTATCGAGATATTGGCGAATGCAGGGATGCAGATGAGATCAATGCCGATAGGTGCAAGATAACCTCTTGCGATCGCTATAGCCTTGATCGCCTGATTTGCGGCACCGGCGCCGACAGCCTGTACTTCTACGGCCTTCTGCTCACGGATAACGCCTGCGATTGCTCCGGCAACTGAATTTGGTGTTGAATGTGATGAAACCTTTAAAACCTCCATATATTGAGCCCTCCTGTGTTTAGATTTGTATTAGATATTGTTACTGTGCTTTTTCGATTTTATGCAATCAGTTTCCAATCCTTTATACAACTGTATTATACACCAAAAAAGCAAATAATTCAAGTACTTTACGAAAACTTTGTAACTTATCTTATAATAAGTCTATCAATTTTGTTACTTTTGCCAGTTTTCTCATCAAATTCCACAAAAACCCCGCACAAAAAGCACTTGCCTTCTGCTTCCTTGAAACGGGCCGGAAGGTGGAGGCGCTGCTTGTTTACAGCCGACTGTATCTCCACTCCGAGGCAGGAATACTCCGGTCCGGTCATGCCCGTATCGGTGATATAGGCCGTACCGCCGGGGAGGATCGTCTCGTCTGCGGTCTGTACGTGGGTGTGCGTACCGAATACGCCTGTTACCTTGCCGTCAAGGTAGAAGCCCATGGCCTTTTTTTCCGAGGTGGCCTCTGCATGGAAGTCAACGAAGATACACGGGGTGCTGAGCTTCCGGAGTATATTGTCGGCGGCTGTGAAGGGGTTGTCAAGGGGCTCCATGAAGGCCGTGCCCATGATGTTCATGAAGGCCACGGAGTAGGTGCCCATATCCATTACGGTATAGCCGTGTCCGGGAGCGCCGCCGGGGTAGTTTGCGGGACGTATTATCCAGCGCTCCTCGTAGATATCATAGGAATCCCAGCGCCGGAAGGCGTGGTTGCCGGTGGTAATGAGGTCTGCGCCGGCAGAGAGTATGGATTCTGCGGACTGGCGGGTGATGCCGTTGCCCTGTGCGGAGTTTTCGCCGTTGACAACGGTGATATCGGCTCCGTATTCACGTCTGAGTCTGGGCAGGTTTTCTTCAAGGAACGTGCAGCCTGCCCGGCCTACAACGTCTCCGATGAACAGCAGTTTCTTCAATTTTCTTCTCCTTTATGTCATGTGAGCCATCCGGCTCACGGGATAGCAAGATAATTCATAATTCTTAATTCATAATTCATAATTATCTGAACAGGCATATTAAATTCGGAATGCGGAATTTGTGGTATCGCCTGCGGCGATGATCTGTAGGGGCGCACATTGGACGTCCGCCGTCACATATGTAGGGTGCGATGCCCACATCGCACCGAATCTGTATTTAGGTATGTAGGGACCGCCTTTGGCGGTCCGCTTGCTTTGCGTTGCAAGTAACCTGTAGGGTCGCACATTGGGCGTCCGCATGATTGTGACGTTTGGCGTATATGATGCGGGCTGCCGAAGGCAGCCCCTACAAATGTGTATGTATTCCGTTATCTTGTGCAGCATTGTATGTCTGCTGCAGATTTGGCAGGGGGCGAACGTCCAGCGGCCGTCCCTACACAGGAAAATCCGACTCTGTGCAAGTTGCCTGTGCGACAGCATATGTTACCTCATTTACATTTATCATATAAATCAGGTTCGTGTATTTTATTCTACCACTCCGCCGCCGCAATGTCAAGGGGACTCAGAGCAGTGTGACGTTTATCCGCTCCGGAGCATACAATGAGCCGTACCTATTTTCGGCGTGCCGTATGCCGTAAAGCGGCGGGGGAGGTATTATGTGTGGGATCGCCGGTATCATTAGTTTCAGAGAGGATATGCGGGGTGAGATGAAGGTCTGCGAGAGTATGCAGCACGCTCTCCGACGCAGAGGCCCCGATCAGCGTGGAATAGTCATATACCCGGAGGCTGCCCTTATCCATACCCGTCTTGCCGTCATAGACATTGAGGGCGGACGTCAGCCCATGACGCTCCGGCAGGGCGAGCGTGAGTACACGATAGTATACAACGGCGAGCTTTACAACTCCGCCGATATCCGCCGTGAGCTCGGCGGGGACTTCCTCACCCGCTCAGATACGGAGACCGTCCTCCGCAGCTATATGAAGTGGGGAGAGGCCTGCGTGGACCGCTTCAACGGAATCTACGCCTTTGCGGTATACGATCAGGCGGAGCACCGAGTCTTCCTTGCCCGTGACCGTATCGGCGTAAAGCCCCTGTTCTATGCGGAGACCGGCGGCAAGCTGGTATTCGCCTCGGAGCTGCCCGCCCTGCTCTGTCACCCCGAAGTACCGGCGGAGATAGACGCGGAGGGAGCGGCAGAGCTTTTGCTGATAGCCCCCGGAAGAACTCCCGGCTGCGGCGTGTTCCGCAATGTACGGGAGGTAAAGCCCGGCTGGTGCGGAACCTATGATGCAGAGGGACTGCATCTGCGTGAGTACTGGCGTCTACGGGCGTATGAGACCGGCGAGAGCTTTGAGGAGACAGCAGAGCACGTCCGGGAGCTCGTCCTTGATTCGATACGCCGTCAGCTGGTCTCCGATGTACCGGTTTGTACCTTCCTCTCCGGCGGCCTCGATTCAAGCCTTATCTCCTCCGTGACCGCCTCGGAGATGAAGAAGCAGGGCAGGCGTCTCTCCACCTTTTCCGTTCACTACGCCGGCAATGAGAAGTACTTCCGCAGCTCGCATTTCCAGCCGGAGAGCGACGATGTCTACATCGCAAAAATGGCGGAATACCTCGGCAGCGACCATCACAGGGTAACGGTCGGAGTGCCGGAGCTCGTCGATGCGTTATATGAAGCCGCCGAAGCCCGCGGACTGCCCGGCATGGCGGACGTTGATGCCTCTCTGCTTCTGCTCTGCCGTGAGATAAAGAAGCACGGCACCGTAGCCCTTTCCGGTGAGTGTGCCGATGAGTTCTTCGGGGGCTACCCCTGGTACAGGGATAAGGATATCCGCATGACCGACGGTTTCCCATGGGCGCAGAGCACGGCTTACCGAAATCGCTTCCTGAGGGAAGATATCACCTCCGGTCTCGACGCAGAGGAGTACGTCTACAGCCGCTATCGTGAGACAGCGGACTATGCGGAAAAGCTCCCCTCGGACAGTGATACGGAAAGACGTATGCGTGAGATGATGCAGCTCAATGTGACATGGTTCATGCAGACTCTTCTCGACCGCAAGGACAGAATGTCGATGTACAGCGGCCTTGAGGTGAGAGTGCCGTTCTGCGACCACAGGATTGCGGAATATCTGTACAACGTGAAATGGGAATACAAAGACCGGCATGGCAGGGAGAAGGGTCTCCTCCGCCATGCCATGCGTGACTGGCTGCCGGAGGAGGTATTATGGCGGAAGAAGAGCCCCTACCCGAAGACCCACGACCCCGCCTTCCTTGCGGCAGTGACGGAGAGCCTGCGGGAGGTGCTCGCTGCCCCGACTCCGCTCACCGACCTTGTCAAGCGGGAGGAGCTTGAAAAACTTCTCCGCCATGAAGAGCAGGTGCAGTGGTACGGGCAGCTGATGAACCTTCCGCAGACCATAGCCTTTTTCATACAGCTCGATCACTGGATGAAGCTGTTCAGGGTGCGGTTGGTATGAGCCCCGCCTGCATCGGTCTTGTCACCTCCGTCGGGACGGGGAATGCGGAGGTCATCTCCTCTGCCTCGCCGGTGACGTTTACCTCCGTGAACCGGATATCGAGCTTGCTGCCCGGCATCTCAAAACGGCTGAGCAGGCCTTCAGCATCGACCGTGAGGGTATAATCCCCGCTGTCGAGACTGCCGTTCACTGTGAGCATACCTTCGTTCTCAGCGCCGGAGAGTTTTTCAGGAGCGGCGTTCTCCTCAACGGCATTGATAAGGCAGAGAAGCATCGCCTTGACCGGATATGCCGATTTCGGAACGGAGAAGGTCAGCCCCTTGTAGGAGGCGGTGACAGTGCCGTCAGTTCTGCTGAAGGAGAGCGTTACCCCGCTGAGGCTGTTCGGCGTCTCGAATACGGCCTCCCAGTCACCGAGGGAGGTGCGTTTCACGGTGCCTTGCGCTTCAAGCCTGTCGAGGGTGAGCGTCATGGCAGCTTCAAACGGCAGCCCGAGCCGGTTCTCACGGGAAGAGCCCTCTCCGCCGGGCATATCCGGTACGGAGCAGGCGGCGAGGACAAGTGCGTAAAGGGCGGCAAGTACGGATAGGATAAGTCTTTTCATGGTATCAGCTCCTGTAGATATGATAAGGGCAGCACCGTGCCTGTACCATGCGGTACTCACAGTGCTGCCCGTATTAGACTTCCCTTGTTTTTTACTTTGCCTTCTGCTTCTCCCTGATAAGAGCAAACGCACGGGGTATGCAGTCGATGATATCCCTCGGCAGCATACCGTCCATACCGACCTTCTCGGCGGCGGCGTCTCCGGCAAGGCCGTGGAGGTAAACGCCTGCACAGGCGGCCTCGTGCGGGAGGTAGCCCTGTGCCGATACTGCACCGATTATGCCGGCGAGGATATCTCCGCTTCCGCCTCTTGCCATGCCGGCGTTGCCGGTGTGGTTTGCAGCGGTTATCCTGTCGTTGCAGATGAGAGTGCCTGCTCCCTTGAGTACGACGGTTATACCGAACTTCTCGGCATACTTCTCCGCCACGACGATGCGGTTGTCGTTTATCATGCGAGGCTCGCAGCTGAGCAGTCTTGCCATCTCTCCGGGATGCGGAGTGATGATAACATCTTTGGTGATGTTCTGTAATATATCTATGTCCTTAGCTATGCAGTTTATTCCGTCTGCATCGATTATCAGCGTGCAGCCGCAGCTCTGTGCGGTCTGTACGACGAACTTCGTGAGCTGTATGGTGTCCGTGGTGACGCCCATTCCGCAGCCGATGACTACGGCGTCGGAATCCTCCATGGCCTCCTTTATCGCATTCTGGTTGTCCTCGAAGAGCATGAAGCCGCGGTCATCCTCGGCGAGCTCTATGAAGGTAGCCTCGGGAGCGAGTACGGAAGCCGTATCTATGCACTTCATAACTGAGGCGAGACGGACAAGTCCCGCACCCGCACGGAGAGCGCCGAGTGCTGCAAAGGCTGCCGCTCCGCGCATGGAGGAGGAGCCTGCGATGATGAGCACCTTGCCGTACTGTCCCTTGTGTGCGTCACGCTCACGCTTCGGGGGATAGCCCGATATCTCGAAGCGGTCGATGCGGTGGTACTGTCTTTCGCCCTCTACCGCCGCTACCGCAGCGCCGGGTATGCCGATATCAGCAACGTGTATGCTGCCGCAGAGCTTCTTGAGAGGGTACTGCGTCATGCCGGTCTTCTGCCAGCCGAAGGTAATGGTCTCGTCAGCCTTGAAGGTGCCGGCGGATACAGTTCCGTTGGTGGAGTTGCCGCCGCTCGGTACGTCAACGGCTATCTTGTAGGCGGTCGTGCCTATAGAGAATATGCTTGCGATATCGTTGCTGAGCTTGCCCTTGAAGCCTGTTCCGAATACTCCGTCAACGAGGACATCTGCGCTTACTATGGCAGAGCGTACAGCAGCTATCCTCTCCTTCTCCCTGAGGAGTATATTCTCGACGGGCGAGAGCTCTTTTTTCTTTTTCAGCTCGTCTATATCGTTATCCTGTACTGTCATGAAGCTGAGCTCTGCCGCCTCTATTGCGGCGTTTGCAGTCTCGTCACGGTAGCCCTGTATCACGGTGACCTTGTCGGGGAGAGCCTGCGTCATCTCCTTGGCAAGCTCCGTCTTCGGCTCGCCGCAGAGGGGTATCATGGTGATCTGATAGCCCTTGTAAACGAGCAGGGCGGCAGCCGCAAAGCAGTCTCCGCCGTTGTTGCCGGTGCCCGTCAGGAAGGTGATGTTCGTCGCCTCGGGCGGGAGCTTCAGCTCCTGCTTACAGTAGCTGTCGATACGCTCGGAGAGCTTCTTTCCGGCGTTGAGCATGAGCTGTCTCTTTGATACGCCGAGCTTTTCCGATCTGTCCTCGATCTTACCCATCTGCTTGGGCGTAACTACTCGCATTGTGAAATCCTCCTTACATTATTTTATCTTATTTCTGAGAGCACCCGGGAGCGCTCTTGTGACCATGCCGAGCATCTTCTCGTCGGGAGTGAAGATGAGTCTGGTGTTGCCGTATTCCTCGTGGGGAAAATCGGCATAGTAATTCACGGGCTTCTTTGTCTCGCCGTTCTCCTCGTCGGGTACACGGGGACTTCCGGTTGCGGAAAATACCGTCATATCTGAGGCCTCTTTTGCCGAGTCGCTGTATACGCCGAAATCCGTTACCTTGCGCACCTCTACGGTGATAAGCGCCTTGCGGCGGGTCTTGGCGAGTATCTTGTCTATATCGAGAGAACCGTTCGTGAAGGTATATTCGTATTCTACCTGGGTATTCTGGAAAAGGCGCCATGTTGCAAATCCGCAGGCCGCTGTGAGAGCAGCGCCGAAGAGGAAGCCGAGGGAGCTTCCGGAAAACAGCATGATCACTGAAATGACGCCGAGGACGAGCGTGAGAAGTGCTCCTCCGACGAATAAAGCCATGGCCTTGAATCTGTCAGAGCTGTCAGGCTCCCTTGTTACAAGCTGTTCCGCAAAATTATCCATATCGATATCTCCGTTTCATTGAGTATTATAGTTGTACTATATTATAATATCACATTTTTCGTTTAATTTCAACAGAAACTCTTGATTTTTTTCTGATTTACGATTATAATTGAATAGCAAATGAACATCGGCGGAGCTGCTCCGCAGTCAGGGAGGGATATCATGAAGCCTTTGCAACTGAGCACCGGCAATACAAAGCATATCGGAAGGACGGTGTACAGGGACGGTGTCCTTTATCCCGTACAGTCGGGCTCGGGCTGCGAGTTCCGCTTCACCGGCAGGCGGCTCGATATAACCATAGGCTGCGGAAAGGACATCGTAAAATCGGCGCCCTTCTGCAACAAGCCGCGCTTTGCCGTTCTTGTGAACGGCAGGTTCTCCGTGAAGAAGGTCGCAGAGCTGGCGGAGGAGAGCTATACCGTCATAGAGAGCGATACCCCCGTGACGGCGGATATCCGCATAATAAAGCTGTCCGAGGCGGCGTTCTCGGTAGGTGAGGTAACAGCCGCGACAGACGACGATGCAGTCATCGTCCCGGCGGAGGTAAAGCCCTTCCGCATAGAATTCATCGGCGATTCGATAACCTGTGCCTACGGCGTGGACGATTCCAACACGCAGTCGGAATTCGCCACCGAGGCGGAAAACGCCATGAAGAGCTACGGATATCTCGCAGCGGAGATGCTCGGGGCGGAATACAGCCTTTTCTCCTACAGCGGCCACGGCATCATAAGCGGCTGGACTGAGACGGGCGAGAGGAATACAAGAGAGATAATCGTGCCATACTACGGCAGTGCGGGCTTTTCCTATGCCCTTGCCGGAGATACTGCGCCGCAGGATATCCCGTGGGACAACAGCGCTCTTCCGGCGGATATAGTTGTAGTGAACCTCGGCACGAATGATTTTTCCTATTGCAGCGCCAACGCCAATAAAGGTGCGGTCGGGGAGTTCGCCCGTGAATACCTCCGTTTCCTGCGGACGGTAAGGGAGAAGAATCCGGCGGCGGAGATAATAGCAGCGCTCGGCATAATGAACGCAGACCTGTATTCACAGGTGGAGCAGGCGGCTCAGGCTCTCCGTGCTGAGGGCGACAGCCGTGTGCGCTCCTTCCGCTTTACCATGCAGGACGGCAGGCTCGGCTACGGTTCGAACTGGCATCCCTCGGCAGAGACGCACCTCCGTGCGGCGGAGGAGATCGCAGCATTCATAAGGGCGGAGCTCCCGGAGATATGCGGCAGAAGATAAATGAAAGAGGATAGATATGAAAAAGACGAATGCAGGACTCAGACTTATACTTATAATGGCCTTTCTTACGGCGGTATTCACCGCTGTGGTGCTGTTCTTCTCGAGCGCTCACGCCAAGAACGATACCTATGTGGATATAGACCCGGAGACGGTAAAGCTCGTACAGCTTGATCCGCCTAAGGAGGGCGACCCCATAGCGATAGTCGATACCGACCTCGGCGAGTTCAGGATGCGCCTCTATCCGGAGTACAGCCCGGAGGCAGTGAAGAACTTCACCGAGCTTGCAGAATCCGGCTACTACAACGATACCTATGTATTCGATTCCGGCTCGGGTGCGTTCGCTTCCATGGGAGCGCCGCAGAAAAACGGAGAGCTGCCCGTGGGATATGACACCACCCGTGAGGATATCCCCCGTGAGCTGCATCAGGACCTCTGGCCGATCAGAGGCACTGTCATGAGCCTGGCGAGAGCCGGAAAGAGAGGCATAAAGGAAGTGCTTCTCGGCGGTACACAGTACTACAGCGGCAGCCGTTTCCTCGTTGTTGATACGATCAAATTCACACCTGAGCTCGAGGAGGAGCTCAGGGAGATATCCACTATCGAAGGTCTCGGCGATGCTTTCATCGGTAAGGGCGGAGTGCCGAACTTCTCGCAGCAGATGACGATAATAGGCCAGACCTACGAGGGCTTTGAGGTCATCGACGCCCTTTCCTCGCTTGAATCCAAGGACAACGGCGCCTACCACATTCCCGTGGAGGACGTGAAGATAAAGACCGTTACGATCGGCACATATTCAGAGGGATCTGACAAATAAATAACAGCCCTTCCGGGGCAAACGGTGAAAACAGCGGACAGGCCGTGAAATAATGTGGTTTTTAATAATATCTACCAGTTTTTTCTGCGCTGTTTGCCTGATAATAACCAAATTTGTTCAAAAACTATTTACAAATGATGTTTTTTGTAGTATAATATCTTAGTTAGCAATAGTATTTTCCCGCTTTAGTGCGTGGAAATGCAGGAAAGATCTCAGGATAAATATAAGGAGTTTGCTTATGTCCAAGCTTAAAAGGATAGCTCTGGCGGCCTTCTGCTGCGTAACAGCGGCAACAGTTCTCGCTTCATGCGGAAAGCAACTGACCTTCACCACCGGAGACTCTTCTTCCAAGGCTGCGGTCACATCATCAGACAATTCAGACAATAAAGAAGCATCTGGTGTCATGAACTTTACCGCACCTCAGAAGGGCGACACTATCATAGAGATAAAATTCAAGGATTACGGCACTGTAAAGTTCCGTCTTTTCCCGGAATATGCCGACAAGGGCGTTGAGAACTTCGTTGAGCTCGCCAAGAAGGGTTACTACGACGGCCTCACCTTCCACCGCATCATCAAGGATTTCATGATCCAGGGCGGTGATCCCCTCGGCACAGGTACAGGCGGTGAATCCACCTGGGGCGGCAAGTTCGACGGCGGCACAGACCCGCATCTTATCCATGCGGCAGGTGCTGTAGCCTATGCGAACAGCGGCTCAACTGCTACTGACGGAAGCCAGTTCTACATCGTAACAGGTACGGTGTACGATGAAAGCGATATAGATCAGATGACAGCTACGGGCAAATACAGCTTCAGCGACGAGGCCAAGAAGATATACACCACCGCAGGCGGTGCTCCCTGGCTCGACGGAAGCTATACCGTATTCGGACAGGTATATGAAGGACTCGATGTCATCTTCACAATACAGAATACTGCTACAGACGCCAGCGACAAGCCTCTTGAGAAAGTCATTATGGAATCCGTAAAGGTCGGTACCTATGACGGTGAGGCGCTGCACTGGTATATAAGCGATTACGACTACGAGGAGCCTACTGAGGCACCCAAGGAAAACGTAGATATCGCAAACTTCACAGCACCCGAGGACGGAGAGAAGATCGTCGTTATGAACATCAAGGATCACGGCGCTGTAAAGATCAAACTCTTCCCCGAGTACGCTGACAAGGGCGTCGAGAATTTCCTCGGCCTTACCGAAAAGGGCTACTACGACGGCCTTACCTTCCACCGTGTAATCAAGGATTTCATGATCCAGGGCGGTGATCCCGAGGGTACAGGCATGGGCGGCGAGTCCATGTGGGGCGGCTCCTTCGACGGAGGCACAGACCCGCATCTTATCCATGCTGCCGGAGCTGTTGCTTATGCAAACAGCGGCTCTACATCCACAAACGGCAGCCAGTTCTACATCGTTACCGGAGAGATCTACAAGTCAGATGAGCTTGATGC
This sequence comes from Ruminococcus sp., assembly GCA_017620025.1. Lineage (GTDB taxonomy): Bacteria > Bacillota > Clostridia > Oscillospirales > Ruminococcaceae > Ruminococcus. The sequence goes on along the minus strand of JAFZRF010000060.1, from coordinate 10,352 downwards.
TCTTGCAGACTACGGATACAAATTCTCCGAAAACGAAAAGAATGTATACTCCACATACGGCGGAGATCCCTGGCTCGACGGCAGCTATACCGTATTCGGACAGGTCTTCGACGGACTTGATATAATATTCGATCTCCAGAATGCTGAGACGGACGAGAATGATAAACCCCTCGAAGATATCATCATCGAATCCGTTCAGGTCGCTGAATATGACGGAAGCGAGCTTCGCTGGAAGATAACAGACTATCCCGTTGCAGAAGAGACAACAGAGAATGGCAGCGAGGAAGCGACAGAGGCAACAGAGGCAGCGGAAGAAGTGTCTGCCGAAGAAAATACAGAGGCAGAGACATCCGCAGAGGAGGCTGCCGCTGAGGACGCTGCAGCTGCAGAATGAGCTGCAAGGTAATTTTATTTGCCGGCGGCCATACCGGTGTAACAAAAGAAAACTCAGGTAATATAGAGAGACCTGAATAAGGAGAGAAGTTTTTTGGATAAGTATATCATCAGAGGCGGACGCCGCCTTGAGGGTGAGGTAGTGATCAGCGGAGCAAAGAATGCTGCCGTTGCGATCCTCCCTGCAATCGTTCTTTCAGAAGAGCCCTGTGTAGTAGACAATGTTCCTGACATCAGCGATGTAAGGATATGTCTGAGGATTCTTGAGCATCTCGGCGCAAAGGTAGAGAAGCTCGGAAAGGACTGCTACAGGATAGACCCGACAACTATAAACAGCTTCTGCGTACCCTATGAGTACGCAAAGAAGATGAGAGCCTCCTACTACTTCCTCGGAGCTCTCCTCGGCAAATTCAACAAGGCAAGAGTATCAATGCCCGGCGGCTGCCCGCTCGGCGACAGACCTATCGACCAGCATCTTATGGTGTTCTCCGATCTCGGCGCAAAGCAGGATCTCAGCCAGGGTATGGTAGATCTCAGCGCTGAAAAGCTCAAGGGACATGATATCTCCTTCAACGTTATCACAGTAGGCGGCACAATGAACGCTATCCTCGCAGCTGTAAAGGCTGAGGGACAGACAGTCATCGAGAACGCTGCACGTGAGCCTCATGTCGTTGATCTTGCAAACTTCCTCAATTCCATGGGCGCACAGATCATGGGCGCAGGTACTGAGACCATCAAGATCAAGGGCGTTGAGCATCTCTACGGAACAAATTACACCGTCATCCCCGACCAGATCGAGGCAGGCACATTCATGGTAGCTGCTGCGGCAACAAGGGGCGACGTGCTTGTAAAGAACATAATCCCGACTCATCTCAAGAGCATCATCGAGGCTATGGAGAAGATCGGCGTGGATATCGAGATCTTTGACGACAGCCTGAGAGTGACAGCCAAGAAGCCGTTCACAAAGCTGGACATCAAGACCGCACCGCATCCACGCTTCCCCACCGATATGCAGCCGCAGATCTCCACTCTGCTCACTCTTGCAGAGGGCGTAAGCAAGGTTACTGAGGCTATCTGGGACAACCGCTTCGAGTATGTCAAGGAGCTCAGACGCATGGGCGCTGATATCACAGTTGACGGCAAGGTCGCTGTTATCCAGGGCACAGGCAAGCTCAGCGGAGCACCGGTCAAGGCCTGCGACCTGAGAGCAGGTGCAGCGCTGATCATTGCAGGTCTTGCTGCAACAGGCGTTACAGAGATCGAGGACATCTTCCATGTTGAGCGCGGTTACGACTGCATGGAGGGCAAACTCAGGGCACTGGGCGCCGAGATCGAAAAGTGTTCCTTTCCCGATCCGGTAGCTGCAGAAACTGAGGCTACAGCATAAGAAATACAAAGCCACGGTACGTGATGTGCCGTGGCTTTTTTATATGGCAAGCCTGTGCGCCCCTGCATCGGACACGTAAGGGCGGGGCGATGAAGGCATCGCCCCCTACAATATTTACTAAAAAACGTCCCCCGTTCCATATCCGGAACGGGGGTTCGTATCAGTGCTGCTGTTTGAGATACTCCGTAATAGAAAGAGTACCGCCTGTTGAAGTATAGCTGTAGTAATCGAGGATCGCAGAAGCGTCCGTGGAATCGGTCATGCCGTCGCCGTTCACATCAGAGAGCTTCAGCTGGTCGGCTGTGAGGAGATGCTGGCCGGAGGTGGATGCCTTTGCGTAGTCATCGAGTATCAGCGAGGCATCGGCTGAATCCACAAGTCCGTCGCCTGAGACATCGCCTGCCTTGCCGGCGGGCTCGGGAGGAGCGACGTAATCGCTGCCTATCTCTGCGAAGGGTATAACAAGGTAGGAATTGCTCTGTGCCATGCCGTATATCGGGGTAATGGCGTTCTTTATCTCGGAGAAGTCGCCGTTGCCCTTGGTGGGGCCTGTGGACCACCAGAGATCGCTGCTGCCGCTGCCCATATAGATGCCCACATGGTGGCTCGCAATATTGAGCAGGCCGTTGTAGCCGATGCCGCCCTGTGAGTCTACCGTCCAGATGATATCGCCCTTGTGGAGCTTTCCGGAGGAGAGCATCGAGGCCTTGTCCGTGAATTCGTAGTAGTGTACGTTGTACTTGCTGATGAAGTTGTACCAGCCGGAATCGTTCCAGCAGAGACGTGAGAGCTTGAGGTCGTTGAAGCTGCCGAGCAGCGGTACTGACTGGCCTGCTGTTGCGATGTTCTCGCCGGTGTTCTTTGATATCGCATTTGCAAGAGCGTGCCATACGAAGCCCATTGACTCCATACCGCCCTTATCTGCGGTAAGACCGTAGGCTGCGGGAGAAGTGAATTCCTTGTACTGCCAGTTGTCGCCCTTCGGGGATGCGCTGTATATCGAGAGCGAGTAGGGAGTTGCGGTGTAATAGTCCGTAACGGAATAGTCGTTCAGGAAGCTCTGCCACTGATAGGGAGTTACGGCTGCGGAGTCGTTACCGGCTGTCTTCAGCGCTTCGTTGAAGTATACGCCGTTCTCGTTCCTCATATCGCCGTATTTGTATACCGCTGCGGTAGTTACTGGAGCGGCGGTCGTTGCTGCGGCAGAAGTTGTTGCTGCCGTTGTCGGAGCAGCTGTTGATGCTGTTGTGGGTGCTGCTGTGACTGTAGTAACAGGTGTCTCAGTCACGGTAGTTGCGGGAGCCTCAGTCGCTGTTGTAGCGGGAGTTTCTGTAACCGTAGTAACGGGCGCTTCGGTCAGTGTAGTGACCGGGGCCTCGGTAACCGTGGTGACAGGCTGTTCGGTCGTCGTGGTAACGGGAGCCTCAGTCGTTGCAGTCGTGGGGGCTGCCGTGGTAGTTGTTGTGGGAGCTGTGGTACGTACAGGAGGAGTATATACCGTTCCGCCCGGGCCCCAGCCCTGTATTCCGGTCTGTGCGGGAGTATCCGGTGCGGGAGTGGTCTGTACCACTACTACGCCGCCTACGCCCCAGCTCGGTGCGGGAGTACCGTCTGCTGCCTTGGGCGGGTTGGTGCCTGTTACTTCCCAGCCCTCGTGGTGAGGTGCCGTGAAGGGAGGCACTGTAGCGTGCTGCTGTACCGGCTCTGTTGCTGCGGGAGCGGTTGAGGGCGGTGCAGTCACGGGAGTTGTAGCCACGGGAGTTGTTGCGGGCGGAGCTGTCGCCGGTGTCGTTGCCGGAGGAGCTGTCGCAGCAGTTGTTGCCGCCGGAGCTGTCGTTGCGGGGACAGGTGCCTGTGTTGTCTGTACGGGCTGCTGTGTACCCTCCTTGGCGAAGGGGATAACAACGAAGGTGTTGCTCGTTGCACAGCCGTATATCGGGTTTACCGAGTTCTTGGCATCGGTGAAGATGCCGTTGCCCTGAGTCGGGCCGGACTGCCACCAGAGATCAGATCTGCCGTCGCCGGCGTAGATGCCTACGTGGTGGTTGTCAGCGGGTACGCTGAGACCGTTCATGCCGGTGCCGACAGCGCCGTCTATCGTCCAGATGATATCGCCCTTGCGGAGCTTTCCGGAGGAGAGCATTTCCTCCTTGGTGGAGAACTCGTAGTAGCATACATTGTAATCGGTGAGGAAGTTATACCATCTTCCGCCGTTTGCGCCTCTCCAGGAGCTGCGTGAGAAGCCCTGGTCGTTGAAGTAGTTGACATTCGGCACCCAGGCGCTGGCATCGGTGAAGCCGAAGCCTCCGTTTATTGAGAGGCTTGCCGAAAGAGCGTGCCATACGAAGCCTGTGCTCGTCATGCATCCCTCTGCTGCGCTTCCGCCGTCTCTTGTGACAAGCTGAGCGTGAGCATCGGTATCGAACTGCCAGCGGTCGCCGTAGGGCGAAGCCGCATAGAGGCCTGTCGAGAACGGAGTGCCTTTATAGTATCCGTATAGTGTGTAGGTATCTATGAATTCTACCCATTTATCACGGCTCTCGAGATAACGCCGACCGCTTGCTTCATAGAGCGCCTCGTTGAAGTAACGTCCCTGCGCTCTCTGTAAGTCGGCTGAGCTGATATTTACAGCGAACATATCCGCTGCGGGTACTGACAGGACAGCCGCTGCCGCAAATACAGCCGCCGCCTTTTTCAGATGATTAAACATTTCTGCATCCTTTCTGCGTATATATTAACAAGCAAGAGGCAATACCGCATACGGTCCGTTATCAGGCTGTGTGCGCTGCTGCCTCAACACCCGCTTATGCCGGGGATTCAGAAGATCTTTTCTCCGATCTTCTCGCCGAACTTCACCACAGTTTCAACACCCTCTGCGGAGTTGCGGCGTATATCACTGTCCATGCGCACGATGTCCTTCTCTATAAGGAGGACTATCGTAGAGCCGCCGAATTCAAACATACCCTTTTCCTCTCCGCGGCGGAAGGAGCAGATGCTGTGGTGGTTGACTATCCTGCCCACCATCATTGCGCCTACCTCAACCTGTACCACATCGCCGAAGTTCTCGGTGTGGAGGAGGGTGTATTCACGGCTGTTGCGCTTGTAGATATTGTAGTGGCGGAGAGCAACGGGGTTTACTGTGTGAAGCTCTCCCGGTATGAAATGGTTTCCGTCCTTGGTGCCGTCATCGATGTAGCAGTAGCGGTGGTAGTCGTCCACCTCAAGGCGGAAAATAAGGCACAGACCGCCGTCATAGCGGCGTGCGAGGAATTCGTTCTGGATAAGGTCGCTTATCCTGTAGTACGATCCCTTGATGCGGAACACGTTGCCGAGGCCGGGATTCGGGGAGCATATTATCGGGTATACCGTCAGCTTTGAATCGCAGGGGCTTATAAGGTGTCCGGGCATCCTGTCAACAGGGCGCATCTCCGGCTTTACAGTGCGTGTGAAGAACTCATTGTAAGAGCGGAAGCGCTTCATGTTGTACTGCGAGGTATCAATGCCGCTGCGCCGTATGAACGGACGTATCGCAGGGCATGACAGGGGAGAATCCATGAAAGCTCCGGCCGCCTTCGAGACAGCAGGCGCAGTGAGTACCTTAAGTACGGCACGTCCGCAGGCTGTATTGTAAAGACTGTTCAGAGCACGGTTCTGTCCCTGGTTTGTGGTTACGATATTGCCTTTCCTGTCCTTGATCATGATCATTCTCCCGTAAAGATGTATGATCGCCGGTATTATGAGAGCCTTGCATTCGCAAGCATGAGCTTGATACGGTTCTCCTGGTTTACACGGGTAGCACCGGGATCGTAGTCGATCGCAACTATATTGGCGTTGGGGTTGTCGCTCTTGATGGCTCTTGACATACCCTTTGCCACGATGTGATTGGGGAGACAGCCGAAGGGCTGTGTGCAGATGATATTATCGACGCCGGACTGTGCAAGCGCTGCCATTTCGGCAGGTATCAGCCAGCCCTCGCCCATGACTACTCCCTGATTGATGTACTTGTCCGCAAGAGAGCGGAGATGCTCGAAATCGTGGAGCGGCTCGAAGCTGCCCTGTTCCTTCATGACAGCGATGAGCTCCTTCTGCTTGGCGTAGATAAGGTCGTATCCGATCTTGTTGAATACCGACTGCTTGGTGATATGGTCGTATATCTTTGCGTCGTTGGCAGTGCCGGCGGCGCAGTACATAACGAACTCAAGGAGAGACGGAACTACCGGCTCGCAGCCCTCGCTGATGAGGAAGTCCTCAAGGTGGTTGTTGGCAAGGGGGGAGTACTTGACGTAGATCTCGCCGACTATGCCGACACGTATCTTCTTCTCGCCCGTGAGCTTCACAGCGGCGAAATCATCGAGTATACGGCGGTATAGCTTCTTCGTCCTGAGGTATTCCCTGCTTCCGGAGCGGAAGATGTTGCCGAGGGTCTTCTGCCAGCGGTCGAGCACCCTTTTTGCCTCACCCTTATTACACTCGTACGCGCGGCACTTATTGTAACACGTCATGAGAAGATCTCCGTAAAGAACTGCATAGAGCAGCTTCAGGAACATCGGAGCGGAGATGCGGAAGGCGCTGTCCTTCTCGAGTCCGCTGAAGTTGAGTGATACAACGGGTACCTGCGGATAGTTCTTGGCTACCGCCTTCCTGAGAAGGTGGATGTAGTTCGATGCACGGCAGCCGCCTCCGGTCTGGGTGATGAGGAGGGCTGTCTTGTCGGGATCGTATTTTCCGCTGTTGAGGGCATCCATGAACTGGCCTATAACGAGCAGCGCCGGATAGCAGGCATCGTTATGGACGTTCTTGAGTCCCTCGTCGATGACTGCACGGGAATCGTTGCGCAGCAGCTCGAGCTTGTAGCCCTTCGCTTCAAAGATGCTGATGAGCAGCCTGAAGTGTACGGGCAGCATATCCGGGACGAGGATAGTATGTGTCTTGATCATATCCTCGGTGAATTTTACATAATCGGACATCATGACCTCCTGATATAAATACATAATCCGGGCTGTCAACAGAACCTGTCATGGCGGGGCGATGTGGGCATCGCCCCCTACAAACGGCTGTGATATCAGTTTGCAGGGATGCCGCCAAAGGTATTCTGACACCTGATTATGAATTACTTTTGTTCCATTGCGGCAACAAGGCTTCTCAGTCTTATCCTTGCCGCGCCGAGATTGTTGATCTCGTCTATCTTGAGCTGGGTATACAGCTTTCCGTTGCTCTCGAGGATGCTTCTCACCTCGTCACCGGTAACGGCGTCAATGCCGCAGCCGAAGGATACGAGCTGTATCAGCTGCATATCGGGCTGTGTGGTGACGTACTGAGCCGCACGGTAGAGGCGTGAGTGGTAGGTCCACTGATTGAGTACGCCGAGCTGGGGAGTTCTTGCGAGCTGAGCCACGCTGTCCTCCGTGATTACAGCCATGCCGAGGCTTGTCACCAGCTTGTGGATGCCGTGGTTGATCTCCTTGTCGATATGGTAGGGACGGCCGGCGATAACGATTATCTTCCTGCCCTCAGCCCTTGCCTGACGGATTATCTCCTTTGCCTTTCCGGCGATGTCACGGCGGTGCTTCTCCATAGCGGCATAGGCCTTGTCTACGGCCTCCGGTATCCTGCCCTTGATATTGTAGCGTGAGAGCGCCTTTGAGAGCACCTTCACGACGTTCTTGCGTATATTGAGATCGAGGTAGGGGTGAATGAAGTTCTTCTCGTTCAGTCTTGAATTGTTGGCGAGAAGGAGCTCCGGATAGTAGGCAACAACAGGGCAGTTGAAATGGTTGTCGCTGCCGCCCTCGTCGATATTGTAGCTCATGCAGGGGTAGAAGATGAAGTCCACGCCCTTGTCAAGGAGACATTCGATATGTCCGTGGGTGAGCTTTGCGGGGTAGCATACTGTATCGGACGGGATGGTATGCTGTCCGAGGTAGTACATCTCACGGCTGCTCTCGTCTGAGAATATGGTCTCGAAGCCGAGAGAGGTGAAGAGAGTATGCCAGAAGGGCATCTGCTCGTAGAATCCGAGTGCGAGCGGAAGACCTACACGGGCTCTTGCACGGGCGGGCTGACCCTCGTTCACAAGATTGAGTATACTGCTGTATTTGTATTCATAGAGATTCGGCACATTGTTCTTCTTCGCCTGTCCACTGCCCTTTTCACAGCGGTTGCCGGAGATGAAGCGTCTGCCCTGTCCGAAGCTGATGATGTTGAGCTGACAGTTTGCCGTACAGCCGCCACACTTTGCAGAGCGTGAGGTATAGCTGAAGGTCTCGAGCTCCTCAGCTGATATAAGCTGTGAGGGCTTGTCTTCCTCTACACGCTCACGGGCATAGAGAGCACAGCCGAATGCGCCCATAAGACCGGAAATAGCCGGACGGATAACGTTCCTGCCGAGTTCCTTCTCGAAGGAGCGGAGAACGGCGTCATTGAGGAAGGTTCCGCCCTGTACGACGATGTTCTTTCCGAGCTCGTCGGGGGAATTCGCACGTATTACCTTGTATATCGCATTCTTTATGATGGACGAGGACAGACCGGCGGAGATATCCTCCACGGTAGCGCCGTCCTTCTGAGCCTGCTTTACGGAGCTGTTCATGAAGACCGTGCAGCGTGAGCCAAGGTCAACGGGGTGCTCTGCGAAGAGGCCGAGCTGTGAGAACTCTGCGATATCGTAGCCGAGAGCCATAGCAAAGGTCTGTATGAATGATCCGCAGCCGGACGAGCAGGCCTCATTGAGCATGATGCTGTCGATGCTGTGGTTCTTTATGCGGAAGCATTTGATGTCCTGTCCGCCGATATCTATGATGAAATCCACATCGGGGCAGAAGTATGAAGCAGCCTTGAAGTGGGCGACGGTCTCAACTATGCCGTGATCCACGGAGAGACCGGACTTTATCAGATCCTCGCCGTAGCCGGTGACAGCCGAGCCCTTAATCGTGATATCCGGGTTCATGTGGCTGTAGATCACCTTGAGCTGTTCGGAGATCTTGTCAAGAGGCTGTCCGAGGTTTGAGGAGTAGTGGTGATAGAGTATCTTTCCGTCCTCGGTGATAAGCACGAGCTTTGTGGTGGTCGAACCGGCATCTATACCGAGGTATGCATCGCCCTTGTAGGTGCGGATATCCTCATAGCCGAGGTCGAACTGCTTGTGCCTGTTGATGAATTCATCGTACTCCGCCTTTGAGCCGAAGAGCGGCTCTCCGGTGACGATGCTGTCGGAGGCCTTTGCTTCTGTCAGCTGCTTTATAAGCTCACTGATCAGGCAGCTGTCCTTGAGGGCGGAGGCATAGATAGAGCAGCCGTAGGCCACAAATACCGGAGCCTCGTCCGGGAAGACAGCGTGCTCTTCGTCAAGACCGAGTGTTTTGACGAAGGAGCGGCGGAGACCCTTGAGGAAGAATAACGGGCCGCCGAGGAAGAGGACCTTACCCTCTATGGTACGTCCCTGAGCAAGGCCGGAAACTGTCTGATCGACAACGGCCTGGAATATGCTTGCAGCAACGTCCTCCTTGCGTGCGCCCTGATTGAGCAGGGGCTGTATATCTGACTTGGCGAATACGCCGCAGCGTGAAGCTATGGGGTATACCTTCTGAGCACGGAGAGACATCTCATCGAGCTGGTCGGAGGTCACTCCGAGGAGAGTGGCCATCTGATCGATGAACGCACCGGTACCGCCGGCACAGGAGCCGTTCATACGCTGCTCCACGCCGCCCGTGAGGAAGATGATCTTGGCATCCTCGCCGCCGAGCTCTATAACTGCGTCAGCATCGGGCTGGCGCTCCTTGACTGCAAGGAATGCGGCGTGTACTTCCTGTACGAAGGGGATACCGGCGGAGTTGGCAAGACCGAGACCTGCCGAGCCGGTCATACACACAGAGAACTGATCCTCCGGATAGTCAGCCTGAATTATCTTGAGCTGATCCGTCACAGTCTCCTTGACCTTAGAAAGGTGTCTCTGATATTTGGAGTAAAGGATATTTCCGTCACTGTCGGTAATTACTGTCTTGACCGTAGTTGAACCGACGTCTATACCAAGGGATAATCTGCTTGCCATTTTCCACCTCTGATTAACCGGCGGCATGAAATGCCTGCCTTTCCTGTTTAAAAGCGCTATATAATCATTATACAACAATTGCGAAAAAAAATAAAGTATTATTCGGCAATTCCCATATATTTGCCGTGTTTGACAGTCAGAGGCCATATTTTGTGGTATATTTTGGGAATATTTACGGCTGAGAGCTGCATTGTACCTTATTATATTATAATAGTATACCCGGGAGGGGCAGTTCTTAATTCATAATTCATAATTACATGAAACGGCAGCTTGAATTCGGAATTAGGAATTCGGAATTAATGGCATCGCCTCCTACACCCGCCCGAAGCCAACATCTCAAACTAACAGCGCTAATTATGTCACCCGTGCGATAGCCTGACAAGGCCTGCTGTCTCCGATAAAAAGCAAAAGCTGACAGGAGGGGGTCAAGGGGAGAGTGAGGGGGAGTCCAGAGGGGGAGCCGTAGGGGAAGGGGGAGGATGTCAGCTTTTACTGCGGTTTTCTTTTCTTCACCCTGTCTCCCCGAAG
>JAFZRF010000059.1 GCA_017620025.1 Ruminococcus sp. | reverse complement strand
CTTGCGAGTGAACCGCCGTATGTAAGGCCCTTACCTGTGAGAACGCCAACGAACTCGTTGCGGAGTCTCTTGTACTGACCGAACATGAAGCCGATCTCTCTTGCGCCTGTTCCGATATCACCTGCAGGAACATCGCAGTCAGCACCGATGTGCTTGGAAAGCTCAGTCATGAAGCTCTGGCAGAAACGCATAACCTCTGCGTCGCTCTTGCCCTTAGGATCGAAGTCAGAGCCGCCCTTGCCGCCGCCCATGGGCAGTGTTGTAAGGCTGTTCTTGAAGATCTGCTCAAAACCGAGGAACTTGATGATACCAAGATTTACTGAGGGGTGGAGTCTGATACCGCCCTTGTAAGGTCCGATAGCAGAGTTGAACTGTACTCTGAAGCCTCTGTTTACCTGTACCTTGCCGTTGTCGTCAACCCACGGTACACGGAACATAAGCTGTCTCTCAGGCTCAACGATGCGCTCGAAAACGCCTGCATCGATAAGGTCCTGTCTCTTTTCTGCAACGGGCTCAAGAGTCTCAAGTACTTCAGTAACAGCCTGAAGGAACTCGGGCTCTGCGGGATTTCTCTTCTTTACGGATTCAAAAAGGTCTATAAGATACTGATTTTTTAACGCCATTGTTAAAAAACCTCCTTTATTATGTTACTGCTTTCGCAGCTCAATTTAAATTATAACACCCCGAAATTGAATTTGCAATACTTTATTGCGTTAAATCTTTACTTTCGTCATTCGGTACAGTTTTATGCACCGGAGCATCTTCCATTATATCTAAGTTTCTGTCGGCGACATCAGTATCCCGAGGTGCCTACACCGTCTATCAGATACTTTTTTACTAATCCGAAGGCTCCGGCAGCAAGAACGACGAGCGAGCAGATAAGTGAGATCAACGGGGAGGAGGTATAGTCCGGGCAGTAGGCCTTGGAAGGCTCACTCGGATTATAATTCACCGTAAAATTCTCTCCCTTGGTAAACTGATGTGATCTTGCGGGAGTGCGGACGGAATATGACATATTATCGACCTGGTAGGATACCGTTGCCCTGTACTTCCTTCCGTTTCGTCTTGAATAAGTACTTGTTACATCTGTGACAGTGCCCATGGTTGTTGCTGTGCACACCTTCTTGTTGCGGGCATTTACCGCAAACTGACTGCAGCTGAATATAAGCAGGAGTATTCCTGCGATAACAAGTGCCCAGGGGCTTGATTTTCCTCTCGTTCTTACTATTGCCATGATTATTTCCTCACTTTCGTATGTTGTTAAGATATTCGCTCGCAAGATACAGCGAGCCGCAGACAACGACCATGCCGTCATCTTCAAGGGCTTTTTCTGAGGCTTTCCGGACTGCTTCACTCAGGGAAGTGCAGGCCTCCGCATGGCTGCCGAGGCATTCTGCAAGCTCGCCGGCGGGGACTGAGTTGTAAGCGAAGCCGTCCACCGTGTATATCCGGTCGGCAAGCTCTGCTATCACAGCGGCGCAGCTGCGGTAGTCCTTTGAATCCACCATGCCGAGCACGGCGAAGATGCTCTTCTTCTGATGTATGGCTCTCAGCGTTGCGGCGAGCGACTCAACTCCGCCGGGATTGTGTCCGCCGTCAACGAGTACAGGCGGCTTTCCCTGTATGAACTGCTGGCGCGCGGCGATGCGTGCGCCGGAAATACCGGCAGCGATATCGTCCTCCGTTATTGTGAATCCTTTCGTCTTCAGATACCGGCAGGTCTCTATCGCACTTACGGCGTTGTATGCCTGATGCACTCCCGGCATGGCCGTCCGGAAGAAACCGCCTTTATAATCAAAGGATACTCCGTCGGGCTCACTGCATATGATACTCAGCTTCTCGTCGGGGAAGATGTATTCAGCACCGGTTTTCTCTGCGGTCTCACGCACCACATGCCTTACGCTCTCCGGATTGTCAGCAGAGAGGAGCACTGCCGAGCCGGGCTTGATGATGCCTGCCTTCTGCGCGGCTATCTCTTCGACGGTATTTCCGAGTATCGAAGTATGGTCGAGCGAGACAGAGGTAATGACTGACAGCAGGGGAGGGGGTATCACGTTGGTCGAGTCAAGCAGACCGCCTATGCCGGTCTCGAGCACCACCACATCACACTTTTCCTGCACGTACCACAGCATGGCTATTGCCATGGTTATCTCGAACTGAGAATAGGGGCGGTCGGAGACACGCTCCCTGACGTATGCGGCGATGCTGCACAGCTTGCTGTCGCTTATCTCTTCACCGTTTATGCGTATGCGGTCATTGTAGCGGTGTATGAACGGTGAGGTGAACTGTCCTGTCCGGTATCCGGCGTTCATGAGTATGCCGGAGATGTATTCGACAGTCGAGCCCTTTCCGTTTGTGCCAGCGATATGAACGAACCGCAGCTTCTTTTCAGGGCTGCCGATGCGCTCCATGAGCTCCTGTGCCCGTGAGAGGTCTGTTATCCTGCCGCCCGATTTGCTGTAGGAGTTTATGAACTCCATACATTCTTTAATATCCATTGCTATCACCTTTAAGAAACAGCCCCCGTCACAGGCGAGGGCTGATGATATCAGTATTCGTAGTCTATGCAGGCACGGTCAGTCTTTACGCTGCCGATGAACTTGCCGAACTCAAGGTGAGCCGGATGCACCTGATAGGCGTTGAGGTCTTCGATGGTATCGAAGTCGCAGAGGAGCGAGATCGTGTAGTTGCTCTCGGGGGCGTCCTTGGAGTTGATGACTACCTCACCCTTCTTAAGCTCCTTAACGTTGGCGATGACATTGTCAAAGCGCTTCTGAGCCTCGAGAGCGTTTTCGTATTCACTTCTGCCGTCGGCCTCCTTCAGCTTGAACATTACTATGTGCTTTATCATTATTGATTACCTTCTTTCAGTTCATATATCTTTGAGCGGAATGTTTTCGTGCCGTCAAAGGTGGAGTATTCACCGTTCCTGACAAAATGCAGTCCGCACTTTTCCATTACTCTTGCAGAGCCGGTGTTTTCAACTGCACATTCAGCCCTGAAGCATTCTGCTCCGAACTTCCTGCGGACGTAGTCTATCATAGCCGCTGAGGCTTCTGTAGCATATCCCATGTTCCAGCAGTCATAACGGAAGTTGTAGCCGAAGTCCCAGAAGCCGTCATCCTTGAGCCTGATGCCGCCAGATCCGATGAGCTTGTTGTCGCTTTTCCTGACAAAGCCGAAATCAAATACGTTGTCAATGTCGGGGATGCTTCTCAGCCATTCCTTTGTGACTTCCGTATTTTCATGCGGTGCGTACGGCATGAACTTCGTTACTCTCTCATCGCTTGTCCACTCAAAGGCGGCGTCTGCGTCATCGAGCGTCAGCGGGCGGAGTATAAGGCGTTCTGTTGTTATGGTCGCTGTCATATAGCACCTCTTTCCGGTGACGGGGATTATTTTTTTACTGCCTTTTCCTTGACGTTGGTTATGATCTCTCTCGGATCCCTTTCAAATACCATAAGAGGAGCCACGAAGCAAAGGATCATGAGTATCACGTTCAGTACCTTTATAACAGTATCTGGGTAGCCGGTAAATCTGAAGATCAGAGACATGATATACGGCAGGATAAATGATATCAGAAGAGCAGCATTTCCGATAACGCCCTTTGGATCCTTTTCATTGGTGCTGTCCTGTATGAAGAAGGGGAGAAGCACTACGATGAGGTAAGTACGGTCGAGCGTCTTGAAGAGCGCCAGTAAAACCAAAGCTATGAAAGCGTATGCAAGCAGCGCCTCACGGGATCTCCAGGTGATCTTTCGGCTGACCGACAGAAGACCGATAACGATAACTGCACATATCACCAGAGTCTCTGCCATATACCTTGTCATGTATGAGGCGGGCATCTCCTTTGCATCACTCAGCAGCTCCTCACCGCAAAGGCCTCTTATCAGCATACCGCCGCCGGTGTTTGCAAGTACGGCGACAGCAGTGATGCAGTAGAGTATCTTCAGCGGCAGAAAACGGTAGGCCCTGAATATGAGCATGACTCCGAGTACTGCGAAAAACAGTGAAGCGATCAGGAATAACACCATGATCCTTAATGTCTGTCCGTCTGCTTCGGAAAACGAATTAATGACGGAATTACCGGGAGAATAGACCTGCAGGGTCGAATAGGCACCTTGAAGTGTCAGGATAATGAGCAGTATTCCGGCAGCTGTCTCTGTTATCCTGTTGCGCAGCGGAACTGTCAGTTTCATTTTCCTATCCTCTCAACCTTCATAAGATTCGTGGTACCCGATACACCAAGCGGTACTCCTGCGGTTATAGCCACAAGGTCACCGTCCTCAACGAGCCTGTGATCCTCGGCAGCCTCTACAGCTGCGGCGAAGAGCTCATCGGTGCTTGTCTTTTCATCTATAATGAAGGGGATAACGCCCCAGCTCATGTTCATCTGTCTGCATACCACTTCACTCATCGTACAGCCGATGATAGGACAGTCCGGACGGTACTTGGATATCAGACGTGCAGTCTGTCCGCCGAGCGATACCGTGATTATCGCCTTCGCATTGAGGTCATGGGCGGTAGTAACCGTCGCATGAGCGATAGCCTCAGCAACGCTGCCGTTCTGCTCGGCTCTTCTTGACGAGAAGCGTGCCTTGTAGTTGATATTGTTCTCAGTGGTCTCTGCAATGAGAGCCATGGTCTTTACGGTCTCGACAGGATAAGCGCCTGCTGCGGTCTCGCCGGAGAGCATGATAGCGCTCGTTCCGTCGTAGAGAGCATTCGCAACGTCGGTTATCTCTGCACGGGTAGGACGGGGATTTGTGATCATGGATTCGAGCATCTGAGTAGCGGTTATTACCTGCTTTCCGGCATTGTATCCCTTCTTGATGAGGGATTTCTGTATCGCCGGTATCTGCTCGAAGGGGATTTCAACGCCCATATCTCCGCGGGCTACCATGATTCCGTCGGCAGCCTCGAGTATCTCGTCTATGTTCTCAACGCCGTCGGTGTTCTCGATCTTTGCGATGATGCGCACATCGAACCAGCCGAGGCTCTGTGTGAATTTTCTGAGGTAGTTTATGTCGGCGGCAGAGCGTACGAAGCTTGCGGCTATGAAGTCGAAGCCCATCTTTGCGCCGAACTCAAGATCGTTCATGTCGTTCTCGCTGAGGTAGGGCATGGATAGCTTTACCCCGGGAACGTTTATGCCCTTGTTGTTGGAGAGCTTTCCGCCGTGTATAACCCTGCAGACGATATCTGTAGTGGTTACCTTCTCTGCGATAAGCTCGATGACGCCGTCGTTGATGAGGATGCGTGTGCCTCTGCTCACGTCACGGGGCAGCTTCTTGAAGCTGACGCATCCCTTTTCTGCGGTGCAGGGGATATCCTCCGTGGTGAGTGTGTAGGTATCGCCGTCATGTATCTCAACGGGCTTGTCGTCAACGAATCTGCCGAGGCGTATCTCCGGACCCTTGGTATCGAGCAGGGTAGCGATCGGAAGATCGAGCTCCTGTCTCAGCTTTTCAACGGCACGGAATCTCTTTTCATGTGTCTCGTAGTCGCCGTGGGAGAAGTTGAAGCGGGCAACGTTCATGCCTGCGAGCATCAGCTCACGCATGATGTTCTCGTCATCTGTAGCGGGTCCTATGGTGCAAACGATCTTGGTCTTTCTCATGATGAATATCTCCTTCCGGATCAGAGCTTTTTGAGTCTTGCGAAGTTGGCCATTACCTTCTTGGTGCCTGCGGGGCCGTCGAATGCGATCTCCAGCATGGAATCGCCGCCCATGGGCTTGACGGATATGATAGTGCCCTCACCGAAGATGTTGTGGGCGACTCTCTCTCCCTGAGCGTAGGTATTGGTATCCTTCGGGGCAGCTCCGGCGTGCATCTTGTTTCGTGCGAGCTGCTGCTGGAGAGAGGAGGAATGTACCTCTGTAACGGCCTTGTCGGCGTCAGCCTCTATCCTACTGCGTACAGCTGCGGCATTGTCATGCTTGTCGTAGAGCTCCTTGCCGATCTCCTTGATGAAGCGTGAGGTGATGTTGCGCTGAGTCTGTCCGAATAACATTCTCTGGCTTGCGCTCGTGAGGAAGATGCGCTTCTTTGCACGGGTCAGGGCAACATACGCAAGACGGCGCTCCTCTTCCATGTCCTCCTCACTGTCCTGAGAACGTGTGCCGGGGAAGATGCCTTCCTCCATGCCGGTAACGAATACGTTCGTGAATTCAAGACCCTTTGCGGCGTGCATGGTCAGGAGAGTTACTCTGTCGTCGGTGGTGTTGTCACGGTCGGCCTCCGTGTAGAGGGCTACCTCCTCAAGGAAACCGCTGAGAGACGGCTCTTCTGCCGACTCCATGTACTGAACTATGGAACTGCGGAGCTCCTGTACGTTCTCTATCTTGGTCTCTGCGTTCTCGAGAGTGCCGAGGTATTCAAGATATCCTGTCTTGTCGAGCAGAAGGTCAAGAAACTCATCAAGCGGGAGCTCCTCTGACTTCTCTGTCAGCATGGCGAACATCGAAGCAGCGCTCTTGAGGGCAGATGTCTTCTTTGCAAGCGGAGCGAAGTCATCGCAGGTGCTGATGACCTCGAAGGGGGATATGCCGAGGTCACGGCTGATATCCTCAATAAGAGCGAGGGTGGAATCGCCGATGCCTCTCTTGGGCTCGTTGATGATACGTCTGAACCTGAGCATATCGCTGTGGTTGTTTATGAAGGCAAGGTAGGAGGTAACGTCCTTTATCTCCTTGCGGTCGAAGAAGCGGAGACCGCCGTAGATGCGGTAGGGTATCTGAGCCCTTGTGAGCGCACGCTCGATGGTATTCGACTGTGCGTTCATGCGGTAGAGCACGGCGTTGTCGGCATAGCAGCCTGTCTCGCTGTAGTTCTTCTTTATGGTATCGGCTATGAACTGAGCCTCGTCGTTTTCGTCGAAGGCCTTGTACCACAGCACCTTGTCGCCCTTTTCGCCGGCTGTCCAGAGCTTCTTCTCCTTGCGGCCGTTGTTGTGGGATATAACTGCGTTTGCAGCGTCGAGGACGGTCTGGGTCGAGCGGTAGTTCTGTTCGAGGCGGATGACCTTTGCGCCCTCGAACTGATCCTCAAAGCCGAGGATATTCTCGATATTGGCGCCTCTGAATTTGTATATGCTCTGATCGTCGTCACCCACTACGCAGATGTTCTTATGCTCCTGCGAGAGAAGGGAGACGAAGCGGAACTGCACATGGTTGGTATCCTGATACTCGTCAACGAGGATGTACTTGTATCTCTTGCGGTATTTTTCGAGCACCTCTGGGAACTGCTCGAAGATCTGTACGGTATAGCAGAGGATATCATCAAAGTCAAGCGCATTTGCCGCACGCATACGGTTCATGTAGTGTGCGTAGAGCTTTGCGACAGCCTTCTTCCTGTAGTCCTGTCCTGCCTCCTCAAGAAGCTCCTCCGGACTTATCATCCTGTCCTTTGCGAAGCTTATCTCGCTGAGTGCCGCACGGGGTGCGAACTGCTTCTCGGAGATATCGAGCTCAGCCATGCAGTTCTTTATCATGCGCTGGCTGTCATCAGAATCGTATATGGTGAAATCGCTCCTGAAGCCGATAGCGCCGATCTCGCTGCGGAGGATGCGCATACAGGCTGAATGGAATGTGGAGGCGTTCACGCCGCCCGCATCCTCACCGAGCATATTTGAAAGACGCTCCTTAAGCTCGGCAGCTGCCTTGTTGGTGAAGGTGATGGCAAGGATATTCCAGGGCTTTATCGGGTCACAGGCAGCAATGTCCCTGAGGGTATCGGGATCATCCTCCTTGCCTGCTGCATAATCCGTAAGGAATTTTATATCTGCCGGGCTGCCTTCACGGTCATCGTGGAAGGCATTGCCGAAATTTATCATATTGGCGATCCTGTTTACTATCACAGTGGTCTTGCCGCTGCCTGCGCCCGCAAGCACAAGCACAGGACCGTTTATACTGAATACAGCCTCCTGCTGCATATCATTCATCCGGCTGAAATACTTTTTCAGCGCTGCCTGTCTGGCTGCTTTAAAGGTAATTGAGTCCATAATATCTCTCCATTGTTAAAGTGTAGCTGTAGTGATGTAAATACTCACGGCGGCCGCGGGTCTGGAATACCCGGGAACACCCCGCCGTTTAATGACGTTATATTTATTATACCATATCCGTATGGCTTTGAAAAGACTTATTTATTGTTTTATTTTATAATTAATTATTCATCCGGAGCAAAAAAGGCGACATGGATTGATTGGATAGAATTATTACAAAAGTGTACCAAATAGAGAATTAAAAATTACAAAAAAAATACAAATTCGACGAAAGTAAAATATCATATGATAAGTGGTTGACATTTTATAAGAATGCTGATAAAATAGATATGATACAGTAGTATTTGTTACTGCGTCCTCATGAAGATAAATACAGAGAGAAAGGAGGAACTGCTTTGGGAGAGCGCAAATTCTGTTACAAGTGCATGGAAAAATTCGACATGGACAAGCACATCTGCCCTTCATGCGGATATGATGATACCACGCCGAACAACCCCATGTATATAACCCCGGGTACTATACTCCGTGACAGATATCTCGTTGGCATCCTTATGGACAGCAACGGTGAGGGCGTGACCTATACCGGTTACGATATCTCCACCGGCGGCAGAGTGATAATACGGGAATATATGCCTGTGAACCTCTGCACAAGAGTAAGGAACAAGGCCACGATAAGCGTGAACTACAACAATCTTGCAAAGTACAAGGCCTTCATGGCTGAATATACAGAGCTCAACAAGTCACTTGTGAAGCTCCGCAACAACCCGAGCCTTCCGACCGTTCTCGATATGTTCTCGGAGAACAATACCACCTACACGATCTTCGATCATTTCGACGGTGTCAAGCTGATGGATTACCTCAAGGACAATGCCGGCGAGCTGAGCTGGGACAAGGCCTCCAAGCTGTTCCCGCCGCTTCTCACAGCCATCAGCCTTCTTCATAACAACGCTATAATCCACCGTGCCATCAGCCCGGATACGGTATATATCACCCCCAAGAACGAGCTCAGGCTCGCAGGATTCAGTGTATCCTCCGTAAGGACGGTCAATGCCGGACTTGAGTACGAGCTGTTCAGGGGCTATGCAGCTCCGGAGCAGTATTCTCCGAGCAGCAGCAGTCACCAGGGCACATGGACGGATGTATACGGCATATGCGCACTGCTCTACCGTGTTCTCACGGGATGTATGCCGACCGATTCAAAGGACAGGCTCACAAAGGACGATCTCATCGAACCCAAGAGCCTCAACAGCACTATCCCCCAGCACGTTTCCAACGTCATCATGGAGGGTATGCGCCTGAAGAGCAGACAGAGGATAAACACGATCACAGAGCTTGTAACAAGGCTTTTTGAAGCTCCCGGACCGGTCAAGCCGATAAAGCATGACGCAAGCGCCGGGAACGAGGCGACGAAGAATACCTCTATCGCCAATTCCGGCAGTGTTCCGCCGGTACAGTTCACCGATCCCAATATGCAGGTGCTTCCTCAGCAGCCTCCGCAGCAGCCGGTATATCCGCAGCCGCAGCCTGTTCAGCCGATGCAGCAGATGCCGTATGAACAGCCGGCTTACCCGCAGTACAATAATCAGGTACCTTACGGTTACGGCTATGAGCAGGATGATGACTACGACGATGATTACAGGTATGAGAGGGTAAACACCGTAGACCGCCTCAAGGTCCCGGTAATAGTTGCCATACTTCTCTTCCTGATACTTATGATAATCGCACTGATCTTCCTCAAGCTCGTTGATCCGGGCAGGAATCCGATCTCGGGGGATAACAATTCCTCCCTGACTGATGATATGATCGAGGATCAGCAGGCAACGACGGAAGCGGCAACAGTCAAGCTCGATACCGAGATGCCGAAGCTTGTCGGAAAGTTCTACGATCTTACACTTGAGAAGTACAAGGATTTCTTCACTATCGAGGCTATCTACGAGTACAACGACGATGAAGAGGCGGATGTCATCTACAAGCAGGATATCGAACCCGGCGAGATGGTAGCCCAGGGCTGCACCGTAAGAGTATGGGTCAGCAAGGGCAAGGAATCTGCTATAATCCCGGCATACGAAGGATTTACCGTAATGCAGTATGAGAACCGCCTCAAGGAAGCAGGTATCTCAAGCTACTCGCTTATAGCATCGGCAAATGACTGGTCGATACCGAATACAGTCACAAAGCTGATGATAGACAACGACGAGGTCTTCCCCGGCGATTTCTTCAGCAACAAGAGCAACAGCAAGCTGATAGTTTACTACTGTCCCTCTGAGACGGAAAGCTATAACAACTATACAGCGACTCAGGCAGTTACTGCAAGCCCGATAACCGATCCTCCGATAAGCACCGGAACTCAGGCTGCTACCATGTATTCCGGCAACGGCGGAAGCGGCAGCAATCCGGGCGGCGCCGGAAATAATCCCGGCGGTGCGGGCAGCAATCCCGGCGGCGGAAACTGGCAGGGCGGCGGCGATACACCTGTGACACCCGATCCGGTAGTACCCGATCCGGTAGTACCCGATCCGGTCAACCCCGATCCCGGAAACTGGAGCGAGGGCG
The DNA here is from genome assembly GCA_017620025.1 of Ruminococcus sp. Classification (GTDB taxonomy): domain Bacteria; phylum Bacillota; class Clostridia; order Oscillospirales; family Ruminococcaceae; genus Ruminococcus. Next base: position 23,862 of record JAFZRF010000059.1, on the reverse strand, counting down.
GCGACAACGGCGCAGGCGAAGGCGGCGAGTTCGCTTACTGGTAATAAAAATGATAAAGGCTGTGCAGTATTCGCTGCACAGCCTTTTTGTCATGTCGGCGGAAAAGCGTTATTCCGATCGGCTTGGGATTCTAAAGGGGCTGCGCCCCTTTAGCGGAGTCCAGAGGCAGCGCCTCTGGCAGGGTGCGGGACAGAGTCCCGCATTTTTCCGCAGGGCGCTTCGCAAGGGGTGAATTCCAAAACAGTCCGGGGGACTGTTTTGGAAGAGGGGACGCCTTGCAAGTGAAGGCGTCCCCTGATTATGCGTTGTTTTCAAATGACAAAAGGCTGTGCAGAACCTGACTGCACAGCCTTTTAATACGTATGTCAGAGCTGAGAGCTCAGTCCCTTTACAAAATCGAAGACCTTCTTCTCAAGTATGAACATCTCGCCGTAAGGATCGAGCACGATGCCCTCAACGCTCAGCTCGCTGTTCTCAGCAAGCGGAAGGATATCAAGGAAGGGGCAGAGCACCTTTGTAAAGCTGCCCTTGTGCTTTTCCATTTCCTTCATGGAGGAGAATACCGGCAGGAAACGGCTTTCATCGTTTTTCAGTATCTCCGGTATCAGGAATACTCCGCCCTCTGATCTAAGCGCCTGATCCTCCCTCAGTTCAACGGCGGTATCGTCCTTTGACAGCGCAACACACGGCACCCATACATTGCTGTCCCTCAGGAATTGCATTACCCTTACGAAGTTTTCTTCTGTCCTGTCGCCGTCAAATAAGGCTACAGCCTGCTTCAGAAGAGAGCCGTCCTCGAGGTCCTTCGGAGTAAGAGTCTTGCCCGGCAGGAGATCGGAGAAGCATACTATCTTCTTGTCAGTGGTCTCGCCCACCTGTACGGAAATGGTATCTCCGGCATGGCAGCCGAGATCCTGATACGGTTCATTCAGGAGTGTGCCGATGAGACGTCTGTTCCTGAGACCGCATATGCGCACCCAGCAGTCCTCCGGCTTGAAGCCGTCCTTCATAAGGTATACTGTAACGTCATCGGGGAATACCTCGTTTCTCGAGTCGTCAATGGCTGTCAGAGTCCTTGACTGAAGTATCTCGTCGGAAGCCTTGTACTGATCGAGGGCGCTGAGCTTGTCTGCGTACCTCTTGCTGAGGCTGCTGTCGCTGAATACAGTGACCTCCTCATCCATCAGTGCGTCGATGCGTATCTTGATGCTTTTCTCTGGGGAGTTATCGGAGAAGCGGTACATAGCACCCTTCTTTTCTCCGGCAGCGATTATCTCAAATGTGAATCCTGCTTCATGGTCGATATATCCGTATGTCAGTATACAGTCTGCTCCGTCTGCGCCGGGGAAGCCTGCGATACTGCTCTTTATCCTATCCGTAACAGGGAAGGCGGCAAATTTTCCTTCAAGTCCACGGAATCCGAGTTCTTTACATTTCATGTCAGCACCTCCTTAAAGTGTTGATTCATTATACCACATGATGACTGCAAAGTCAATAAACGCTTGTGCTGTGTCACCGGATAATAAAAAATAACGCCCTTCACCGACACCCTCTCAAATCGCCGGTGAAGAACGTTATCTTAAAAAGCTGACGAATGCACACCCTCTATATGCGTTCGTCATATCGGCCAGCACCAATTTCACGATCAGGCGCTGTCATAGATCTGCTTAGTAAACTTTTAGAATGTCGGCTGCATGGATCGGAAGCTGCTTTAGGCGATTAAACATATTATAGGCATTAATGTTTAATAACAGCTTGGATAGTGCGTCTCTTAGTTCGTTTAAGTAGTGGGACTGATACCGGCGGAGTTTAAACCGGATAGCAGATTTGTACTATGAAAACCGATGAATCACAGGACACAATAATAATGAACTTTGGCAAATTCTTTGTTATTGCGTTCGGCAGCGGCTCCCGAAAATTCGGTATTTTCCGCCTCCGACACTTGTATTATAGAATAATTGCGAAAGAATTACAATTGATAATATTGCACACATTTAGTACGATATTGCCTGTTATTGCAAAAATATTTATATTGACGAATTATAAATAAATAAAATCAATATCCGAATAAATTGCTTGAAATAGTTAGTATTTTATTGAAAGTCTGACTATCGTCATTGTTAACAGCAAAATCAACTGAAACGGCATAAATTAGGCATTTGTGCTACAGTGTGCCGCTGCGGCTGCCGGGCTGGTATAATACAATTTGTATCATTCGTGTTCATCATGTCAAAGAGTAGAATAATTATTGTAAAAACATAAAACATAGCATAAAATTAAAATCTCTTTACAAAAGTACAACTTAGCACAAAAATGTTACTTAACACAAAAATGAAAGCGGGAGTAAAAACTCCCGCTGCCGTTCATTATTTAATTGATCAGAGGATGCCGTTTGCAGCGTCCTCAATGCGCTGTATATAGTAGTCCTTGCTCCACGGATGCTCGAAGCTGTTGAACAGATTGAGACAGGTCTGAGCGTTCCTGATGGAGACAACAAGCAGCTCCTGACTGCCTGATTTAGCCGATATATAGACAGCCGTGATCATCATCTCGAGCAGGGTTGGGTCGTTGCTGCCCTGCGGCTTGTATCCGAATGCTGTGAGAAGCTTTCCGGCCTGATTGTACTTTCGTGCTGCGCAGTCTGCGAGGGCGAGTGAGATATACATTTCAGCGAGACGGTCCATGGAGATCTTTTCGGAGTACCTCTGCATGAAGTTGATGTTCTCCGTGCGGAAATCCTCTGCGTCACGCCAGTGACCGAGCTTGCTTTTTATCTTGAGGCTCTCGAGGCAGTAGCCGAATTTATCCTCTCCGCTGAGCTTCTTGTCAGCGAGCATACCAAGGTAGAATTCTGCGTTTGAAAGATCGTGTATATGGTCATACAGTCTTACAAGCTGTATTATATCCTCCGGGGAGGGCTTTTTAACATCATTTACGAATGCGTCAGCGTAGGCTTCGCAGAGTTCCCTTGTATAACCCTCACGGTTGAACTGGAGATAGAGCTCTTCATATTTGCGCTGCTCTGCGGCATAGGCCGGCAGCAGGCTTTTCGGTTTGCTCAGTTTCCTGTCCTGTGGTTTACGCATTTCTGATTCTCCCTTCTGTTGGATCCTGTCACTGACAGGCGGAGCGTGTCTGAAGGACAGCCGTTCTCTTTTTCCGGCGCTCTTTCAGATATGCTCTGTCCCATAACCGGGACACCGGCAGCGATGATAAAGATATGATAATTTAAGCAGTAAAAATTATTGTTTTACTGCCGGTAATTTAACGATATATCTATACTTTGTATTTTAACATAATACTTCTGTTTAGTCAATATCTATGGTACATGATTCGATAAAACTGTTGAAATGCACAAAAAGACAAGCGTTTTTTCTCCTAATTAAAATATCAATCTTTAGATGGTTTAAGACTATTTCAATAATATGTGGTATAATAGTATGTAGGATGGGATAGGTCTGTCCGCCGCCCAGAAGGCTCTTCCGGGGAATGACATAATTTACGGGAAATGAGGGATGAAAAATGAAACTGCTTGTAGTTGAAGACGAAATGCAGCTTGCCGATGCCCTGTCTGAGATCCTGAGGAGAAATATGTACTCCGTTGATACCAGCTATGACGGTATCGAGGGCTGTGATAATGCAATGACGGGTCTGTATGACGGTATAATACTTGACATAAATCTTCCCGGCATGAACGGACTCGAGATACTCAGAAAGATGCGTCAGGAGAAGATAAGCACGCCTGTGCTGCTCCTCACCGCACGCAGTGAGGTCGATGACAAGATCAACGGACTTGACTGCGGAGCTGACGACTATCTTACAAAGCCGTTCGTCACCGGCGAACTGCTTGCGAGGGTGCGTGCGCTCACAAGGCGCAAGGGCGAGATAATCGATGAGAGCCGTATGGATTTCAACGGACTCACCCTGAACAAGAACACCTGCTCTCTTACATGGGAGGGCAGCGATGTCAAGCTCTCTCTCAAGGAGTATCAGATAATGGAGCTGCTCATCGGCAATCCGAACCAGATATTGCCGAAGGAGCGTATAATCGAGAAGATCTGGGGCTATGAAAGTGATGTTGAGTACAACAACATCGAGGTATATATATCCTTCCTCAGAAAGAAGCTGTCAGCCATCTCGGCGCCTGCTCAGATAAAGACAGCCAGAGGAATAGGATATTCGCTTGTAGAAGAGGTGAAATGATTTGTTCAGAAAAGTACAGCTGAAATTCTTTTCGATCATACTTGCCATTCTCATCGCTGTATTCATCGCAGTTCTCGGATCTATCAACCTTATTATGAATTATATCATGGACCATCAGTCAAAGGAAGTTCTCCAGCAGATGGCCTACAGTGTAGAGTATGACAATTCGATCAAGGATTTCGTATTCCACGAAGTGGAGAAAAAGCCCAGGAAGGATCAGGATCCTCCTCCGCCGAAACCTGAGGAGATTCCGACGGAAGCGCCTCCGGAGACAGAGCCGGAGCAGACAGAGCCTGAGGTAACTGTTCCTGAGACAAATCCTGAGACTGTGCCCGAGACAGTGGCTCCGCCGACAGAGCAGCCGGAACAGCCTCCGGAGGATCAGCCGGAGCAGCCTCAGCCCGAGCAGCCTCAGCCTGAGCAGCCGCAGCAGGAACAGACGCAGCCGAGGCATGATCATCAGCAGCAGGAACAGCCGCATACAGAGCAGCCGAGGCATGATCATCAGCAGCCGGAACAGCAGCAGCCGGAACAGCCGCAGCCTACAGAAGCACCTACAGAAGCTCCTACCGCAGGATATGACCCGTGGGCCAATCCGTATATGTGGTGGAACCCGTGGTTGAATCCCTGGATGTATCAGTGGCAGGATCCGAATGCCGGCCAGAACGGCGGTCAGAACGGTGACTGGAACCAAGGCTGGAATCAGGGCGGTGACCAGAACGGCGGCCAGAACGGCGGTCAGAACGGTGACTGGAATCAGGGCTGGAACCAGGGCGGTGACCAGAACGGCGGACAGAACGGCGGACAGAACGGCGGCCAGAACGGTGACTGGAATCAGTACTGGAATCAGGGCGGCTGGAACGGCGGAATGGCACAGTCCTCGCAGCTTGACGGCCTTTTCGGCAACATAATCCAGCTCACAGACAAGAGCGCAGACAAATCTGAGCAGCCCGGTCTGAATGTCAAGCCGGACAAGGAAGAGGCCACGGAAGCCAAGAATCAGGCAGGTGCAGCAGACGGCAAACAGCACGACCAGCCCCCGAAGCGCTATGACGAGACAGAGATATTCATTCTTATGGCAGATAAGAATGGTGTATACCTCGATACCTATAACAATGACGACTTCGACGCAGAGACCGGACAGCTCTACATAACTGAGATACTTGCCACAGGAAGCAAGAGCGGAATGGCTGACAGCTTCCAGTACGTAACGGAAAAGAAGCAGAACGGAACGCTTATAGCTCTTACCGACAAGACACAGACTATAGATATGCTCCACAAGCTTACACGTATTACCTGGATAATCGGTCTTATCAGCATAATGCTTCTCTCAGTTGTAGCATTCTTCCTCAGCGGACTGATAGTGCGTCCGATACAGGAGGCCTTCGACAAGCAGAAGCAGTTCGTATCCGATGCGAGCCATGAGCTCAAGACTCCTCTCACAGTCATCGCAGCAAATGCTGATGTGCTTGAGGGCGAGATAGGACAGAACAGATGGCTGAACTACATCCATTCACAGGTGGACAGGATGAGCGTGCTTGTAAACGATCTTCTCAGCCTTACAAGGCTCGAGAACAACACATCGCAGTTCATAGTCACTGATTTTGACCTGAGCAAGGCGATAACGAATACTGCTCTCCCGTTTGAGACACAGGCATTTGAAGCAAACAAGAACTTTGAGATAAACATCGAGGACAACCTCTATGTCAGCGGAAGTGAGATGCACGTCAAGCAGATGGCGGCAATATTCATCGACAACGCTCTCAAGTACTCCAAGGATGGCGGTACAGTAAGAGTATCACTTCGCCGTGACGGCGAGAGAAAGGTGCTCTCGGTATACAATACCGGTACCGGAGTCAAGGAAGAGGAGAAGGACAAGATCTTCGAGAGATTCTACCGCAGCGACAGCTCAAGAGCACGCTCGACCGGCGGCTACGGTCTCGGACTTGCGATAGCACGTTCGATAATAGAGAAGCACAAATTCAAGATCTATGTCGACAACGCCGAGGGCAAGAGTATCAACTTCATCATAACCATGCCATAATCCTACTATTCGGTGATAAGACGGACGGAGCCCGCTGTACAGCCTGTACAGCGGGCTCTCTTCGCAGTGCGGAGTGAACAGAAGCGGTTTCGTCGTTGGATTAATTCCGAAATCCGAATTATAATTAACGTCTGATATCTAAACCTCTTTCCGTCCGTGAGTGTCGTTTCCTCTGTCCCGATATACAACCGGCACAAAATTGTGAACATATTATTAAAAAACTTGCATCCTTGTATAGAGTGTGGTATAATACTATAAAGTATTTCCATTCGGAGGAGATCCATGAATCTGCAAGCAATAATTGTAACAAACGGTATTGGCTGTGCTATTCTGATCATGCTTCTTGTGAGCAGTAAACTCGTCCGGCAGAGAAAAAACTCCGCAGACAAGCTGTTCACTGCGATAATACTTCTTACCGCAGAAGCGTGTGTGACTGAGGCTCTGACATTCATTCTCGACGGGAAGCAGTTTTCCGGAGCGAAAACAACAGATCTTGCACTCAACAGCCTGCTTTATCTTACTAATATCACAACATCCTTCCTGTGGCTTGAATATACTGACCTGAGGCTTTACCGCAAGGAAGAGAGGATCAAACGCAGCTTACCCTGGAGGATAGTGCTGGTGGTCATCGGCCTCATCGGTCTGATAGCAAATCTGAAGTATGAGTTCATCTTCAGCATTGACGAGAATATGGTATACCACCGTGAAACAGCGGGATACGCTTACTATGTCATCACGTTCATATACCTTGCTGCATCCGTGATACTTAGGCGCAGGTACTATTCGGAATACGGAAAGATCAAATTCTTCCCGATGTTCATTTTCCTTGTCCCGATCATCATCGGTACGGCAGTGCAGTGTATGTTCTACGGAGTATCCGTAGTGTGGTGCTCTGTTGCTATCGGACTTATGGGCATATATATGAGCCTTCAGAACGAGCTTTCGTATATTGATGCGCTCACAGGCCTTTATAACCGCAACTACCTTAATATGATACTGAGTGATGTTTACCGTAGGAATATCCCTTCTTCCGGCATCATGATAGACCTTGACTACTTCAAGTCGATCAATGATACCTACGGCCACAACACCGGAGACGTAGCTCTTATAGAGGCAGCTTCTATAATACGCTCTGCAGCTCCCGAGCACTCCATCACCGTGCGCTATGCCGGCGATGAGTTCATAGTGCTGATACGCGGCGGCGGCAAGCAGCAGGCCGAGCAGACCATAGAAAAAATATACCGCGGCGCCGGTATTTTCAACCGCACCGGCGGACACAAGTATGAGCTTTCCTTCTCTACCGGTATAGGAGTATACAACGGCAACGACGAAACGACCGAGGCTTTCCTCCACCGTATGGATCAGGATATGTATGAGGAGAAGAAGGCCAAACACGAGCGCAGGGAAGCAGAGGAAAGAGCAATGATGGCACGGATCGCCGGAAATCAGTGACAGCCGTTCCGTGATCAAGGACTGATTCCCGTTATCTGACACACTTCTGAAACAGAAATAGAACGCATTACACTCTGATGGGTGTAATGCGTTTTTCTGTATGATCAATAAACAGGAATAAGGCTTGTGTTCTGAGACAGAGCACTAAATAACGTGGTGCGGATCAGAAATAGCATAAATCTATTGTTGACTTTAAGAATATAATGTGATATAATAAAATCGCAAAACAAAAACAGCTTTTCAGACAGTCTGAGCTGTCACACTCTCTTGTATGATATGATCAGCCCTCCAGTCGGCTGATTTATATAATCTATGAAAGGAGAAAGAATCACCATGCAGAAGTATGAGACACCTGAGCTCCAGGTAATCGCTTTCGAGGTTGAGGATGTAATTGATGCATCTGTTGAGTCTACCGAGCGCTAAAGAAAAAACAGCCCGTTCTACAAAACGGGCTGTTTTTATAGAATGAGCATTTCCGGCTTTTTCGTAAATTGATGCATTGCTTCCTTTTGGCGGTAATGCTTTTTAATTTATAGATAATGATGCAGCATTTTTCTGAAATGTACAGCACAAAATAATAAATTGTACGCGAAAAATATTATAAATATGTATTCAAAATAGTAAAAACATAAGGTTGACTGAGAGCGTATAATGTGATATAATAAAATCGCAAAATCAAAAAGAATTATCAGTCTGGAAAGACTGTTTACATCGATTATACTGTATGTTCAGCTGCTGCATTCAGCTGTCGTATAAAATCTATGAAAGGAGAATGAATTACCATGCAGAAGTATGAGACACCTGAGCTCCAGGTTATCGCATTCGAGGTTGAGGATGTTATCGATGCATCTGATGCAGAAGAATAAAAGAAAAGCAGTCCGTTGATTAAAAGCACGGACTGCTTTCTTTTTCATTGTCCGTTCCTGCGGCGGGGATTTATATCCTGATACAGAAGCCCGCATCTGTTGCAGTACCATACGAGCCTGCCTGTGCGGAACATCGGCATGGTGAACTGGAGGTTCCATTCGGGGTACTGCCTGAACATCATGAAGATGCTGTCGCTGACATAGGCAACGAAGGATATATAATGCTCCTTTGTCATTTCGTGATCCGAGGATACATACCATTCTCCGCCGATATCCTCTGTTTTCAGCATCTCTTCCTCTGCAGCCCTTCTCGGCTCAAGAGAAGTAAGTTTATTGCCGCAGCAGGTGACAGTGGCCTCAGATGCAGCAGTGATGATATTTCCGCATTCCCTGCATACATAGTACTTTATCTTTTTCATATCGCCCTTCTCGCTTTCGTTTTTTTCGATCTCACCCGAGAGCAGGATCTGTACATCCGTACCAAGTGCCTCTGCAAGTGCCGGCAGCAGAGAAACATCCGGGCAGCCGTTTCCGCACTCCCATTTTGATACTGCCTTGTCGCTCACGTTTATACGCTCCGCAAGCTCCTTCTGCGTGAGTTTTTTTTCTTTCCTGAGCTGCCTTATCAGCTCGCCGGTCTTGACCTGATCCATACGATCCCTCCCTTTGTATCTATTATAAGCGAAATATCAGCAGCCGTCAATCCACGTTCCGTAGAGTCGTTTCCCTCTTCTGCCTTTTGAAGATGAAGTAGGCGGCAAAGCACATGATTATCTGCAGCAGCGTTGAGCAGGGGATGGATATGCCGATAAGGAAAAGAGAACCTCCGCCGATCTTCTGCATCAGGAAGGCAACGGGTATCCTTACAAGGAAGGCGCCGCAGAGTCCCTGCAGCATGACGAATCCGGTCTTCTCGATACCGTTGAAGTAGCCGATGAAGCAGAAGAGGAAGCAGGTGCTGAGACAGTCTATTGCATAGGCCTTAAGATAATCCCAGGCGGCAGCGACTGTATCTGCCTCGTCGGAGAATATGCCTGCAAGCAGATCACCGCGGAAGAAGGCAAGCAGGAACATCGCCACGCCGAAGATGAATGATACTGCTATACCAGTCCTGAGAGCCTTCTGTGCTCTTTCCGGCTTTCCTGCGCCGTGGTTTTGTGCGACGAATGCGGTCATGGACTGCATGAAGGCAAGCGGCACGAGCATGATGAATACGCAGACCTTCTGCGCTACGCCGACGCCCGCAGAGGCAGTCACGCCGAGACGGTTCACGATAGCGAGTATTACAAGGAAGGAAGCACCCACAAGGAGATCCTGCAGGGCGATAGGAGTGCCGATGCGGACTATTATGTTTGCATAGTTCTTCTGAAGCCGGATATGCTCTCTGTGGAACTCAAACGGCAGCTTTGCATGGCGTATCATTATAAACGATACCACTACGCTTATCAGCTGTGCCATGACGGTCGCCAGTGCCGCACCTGATGCTCCGAGCCCGAAGCCGGCAACGAACAGCAGGTCGCCGATGATATTGAACAGACAGGCTATGCCGACGGCAATGAGAGGAGTCTTTGAGTCACCGAGCCCGCGGAATATGCTGCCGAGGAGATTGTATGCGGTTATTATGATGAAGCCTCCGCCGCATATCCTGATATATCCGGCGGTGAGTGAGAATGCCTCTTCGGGTGCCTGCATCAGCTTTGCGAGCAGAGGGGCTCCGGGCACGCTCATAAGCGTGAATACAATACCGGCAGCAGCAAACATCACAAGACCGGTGCCTATGGTCTTTGCCGCTTCATCCGGCCGCTTCTGACCTATCCTCTGACCGACGGCTACGGTTATTCCCATAGAGAAGCTGACGATGAGGTTCGTAAGAGTCATGATTATCTGTGAGCCGGTCGATACGGCTGATACATCCGCTGTTGTTCCGAACTGCCCGACGACGAGCAGATCGACTGCACCGTACATCGCCTGCAGGAACATGGCAAACAGCACCGGCAGCATGAACCGCAGCAGCTTCGGCAGTATCGGTCCGTTTGTGAAATCATTGTTTTTCATTGTTACCTCCATAAAAAAGACGGACAAAACAGCGGGCAAAGCTGCCCGGAGTCTTATCCGTCATCACATCTGTGACGAACGGCCGGCTTTTATCCGGCCTGTCCATTATATCACAAATACTCCGGAGTGTCAACGCTGCCGGGAGTATAAAAAACTCAGTCCTCACGGCATAAAACTGTGAGGACTGTTAGTATCATCCGAGCATTCCCTTGGAGGCCTTCTTCTCGAGTATCCTGAGCACGCTCTCATCGATGCGCTCTTCGCTGATCCGGCCGCTCTGGACAGCCTCCTCGATGCCGTTTACAGCATCGGCAGTATCATACGGCATGAGTATCACGTCTATTCCCGCCTCGACCGCCATGACAGCAGCTTCACCGGAGGTATAGTTGTCAGTTATAGCACCCATACTGTGTGAGTCCGTTATTGCAAGCCCCCTGAAGCCGAGCTCGTCACGGAGCCAGTCGGTCGTCACCTTGTGTGAGAGGTCAGCCGGGAGTTCGTCTTCTGCACCGGAGACTATCTGATGTCCGATGAGCATGAAGTCTGCGCCGGCTTCTATGCCGCCCTCGAATGCCTTGAATTCGGTCTCCCTCAGCTCATCAAGGCTGCGCTCCATCCGTACCGAGCCGTAATGGGTATTTGCACCGCCTGCGCCGAGACCGGGGAAGTGCTTGAGGGTGGATAATATCCCTGCCGAGTGCAGTCCGTCCGATACGGCCGCCGACATCCTTGATACTATCTCCGGGTCGGTGCTGAATATACGTGAGCCGAGTTCGTTGTTCGGGTTGATATTGACGTCTGCTACCGGAGCAAAGTCAAGGTTGAAGCCGTAGCTTTTAAGGTCGCTGCCGATATCGGCGCCTGCCTTGAATGCCTCGTCAAAGTCGTTCTTTTCGCCGTATACTGCCATATCCCCGACAGGCTCGCTGCTCAGCTTCCACTGTACACGGGATATGGAGCCGCCCTCTTCGTCAACGGAGATGAATGCGCCGACGCCGGAGCCTTCCGTAAGCTCCATTAGCCCTTTGTTGAGCGTCTTCAGCTGCTCTGCGTCAACTACGTTCTGGTCGAAGAGTATGAATCCGCCTACGGGATAGGCGTCATAGCAGCTCTGTATCCATTCGTCGCTGTAGGTCACAACGCCGTAGCCGGAGAGCTGTTCCGGAGTCACTATGAACATCTGGCATATCTTGCTGTGAAGGTCCATAGCGGCGAGCTTTTCCTCTGCCGGAGACGGCGGAGGCTCTGTAGGAGGTTCGGTCGGAGGCTCTGTCGGCGCCCCGGTCGGCTGTTCTGTCACAGCTTCGGTCTGTTCTTCGGACGTTCCTGACTGCTCAGGTGCCGTCTCTATTACTGCACAGCCTGTATTCGTCATAAGTGCAGCCATAAGTGCGGCTGCGGCAAGCTTCTTCATATTCATCCTTATACTTTCATCAGGCGGTCAGCTGCATCTGTGTTTCTTTCTGCATTTCCTTACCTGTTTTCTTATATAGCGGAAGGTGTAGTCCTCTCCCTTGTCGTTGAGCATACGCAGAAGGAATTCCAGCTTGCGCTTTGTAGTCTCTTCGATGACTCTCTTGTTCTTTGCTCTCAGAAAATAGGTGAGGGGACAGGAGTCGTTGTAGTTCTCGCCGTTATAGGTCTTCGATGCTGCCACACGGTCGCAGAACATTTCAAATATGTATATATCCGGCATCTTTACCGGGTCGAGAGTGCCGGTCTCGGGGCTGTAGTCCGTCCAGTACTCAAAGTGGTGCTTGTTCCGGCCCTTGTGGTGCATCCATGCCTTTGAATAGCCGTACTGCTCCCTCTCCTGCTCGTTCGGGCTGCGTGTGCCCTGGAAGCAGAGCACGCCGGGGATGAACTCGGTGGGGGAGAACTTCGACAGGTCGTGCAGCAGTCCTCTTACGGGGATGCCTGCCTTGAAGCAGTGCAGCATGACCTTGTGGCGGTGGCGGAGAATTGTTTTCGTGTGTCCGATGAGGTTGCTGAGGAGGTCTTTTGTCTGCATCGTCACACCTGCTTATTCATGAGAATTGCGGCTGCGGAGGTCGAGGACGCTGTCCTTGACGATAAGGCTTCCGCTGATGATGCGGCGGCCGCCGGAATAGCCGGGATTCTCGAGCTTCCGCATGATAAGGCCGACAGAGGCAGCAGCCATCTTGTCGAGGTTGACCTCTATCGTGGTGATAGTCGGGATGCAGATGTTTGATACGGTGTAGTTGTCATATCCTACAACTGAGATATCCTCCGGTACTCTCACACCCTTTGACTTGAGCGCATTTATCACTCTGAAAGCGGTCTCGTCGCTGTTGCATACGAATGCGGTGGGCATCTCCTCGGGGAAATCTATCTTGTCGTAGAGAATGCCTCTGTCGTTGCGGTCGGAGATAGTCCAGTCCGGGCGGTAGTCGAGGTGATTCTCGATAAGGCACTTCATGTAGCCGAGGAAACGGTCGTTGATGCTGCTCGTCGCGTTGATCTTGCCGAAGAAACCGATCTTGGTGTGTCCCATCTCAACGAGGTAATCGGTGAGTACGTAACCGCCGTGGTAGCTGTCGGAGTTGACTGAATCCACGTTGAAGCGGTTGTCGTAGAAATCAACGAATATGAGCGGGAGGTCTATCTGGCTGATGGCACGGGTGTAGCTGCGGTGTATCTGACCGATGACTATAACGCCGTCCACCTTGTGCTCAGTGACCATATTCGGGAGGGTGCCGTTCTTTTCGCTCTCGGCGGAAATGCACTCATAGAGGGTACTGACGTTCATGGCAGAGAGCTTGTTTGAGATAAGAGCAGTGAGCTCCCAGTAGAAAGTGCCCTTGGGACCGACGAATCTCTCTGAGGTGAGGATGCCGATATTGCTGCCCGCCTTTGACAGCAGCGGCTTCTTCTTGTTGCTCTTGGTGTTTGAGGGACGGTAGCCCATCTCATCTGCGGTATCACAGATCTTCTGCCTGAGCTCAGCACTTACGCCGTCACGTCCGGCGAGCGCATTGGATACAGTGACCACGCTGACTCCGAGCTTCTTGGCAATGTCAAGCATTTTAACTCCGTTTTTCATATTCTCTCCTTAGTATGGTATAGGTTCATTCTATTTTTGCCACGGTTCATCCCATATATCTGATGCGTTCTGACCGGTCAGGCAGAGACCGTGGAAGCCTTTGAAATTAATAATCATTATACCATAGTTTAATTAATAATTAAAGTCCTTTTATAAAACTTTGTAGGATGTTACAAATTTCGGGTGTCGGGATTGAACATAATTACGGAAACGGACGGGCTGTTCTGTGGCAGGTGCAGACAGATGCAGCTTACAGGACATTAACATGAAAACAGACGCCCTGACAGCGCCCGCAATATACTCATGTACAGCATTATTCTATGTAGGGGCGGAATCATTCCGCCCGCAGGTCATACCCTGTCCGCAGTCTCTGTCTGTCCGGCACGGTAGGGGTAGAGCTCTTCATAGTTTTCCGCGGCATCGGCCTGGTCCGGTTCGGCAGGTATGAGCCCCGTCATGTCGCCCCAGGATGCGGAGGGGCAGAGGTAAACCGCTTCATCACGTCCGGATGACGGCGTTTTCTTCTTTTTCATCTTATCATCTCCCACAGGTAGTATCTCCGGGGGACAGGGAAATATACAGCAAATAAAAAAGCCGCCGTTCATGCGAACAGCGGCGTTCTTTACCTTCACTTAACGATGTATTTGCTGATCTCCTTGAGGAAGGCCTCTTTAAGGGAGTCCTCTGCTTCATCAGTGTGAGCGTTCAGCTCGATGGGCTTGGAGAGGTCAAGACTGAAGATACCCATGATGGACTTTGCATCTACTGCGTATCTGCCTGAAACGAGGTCTATATCGAATTCGTATCTCATAACAATGTTTACGAAATCCTTGACATCGTTGATCGCCTGAAGTGAAACTGTAGTCTTGGTCATGATTATTACCTCCTGTTTACGAATTGGTGTGTTGTTTTTTATCGTTTATTTCTTTTTCTTGCAGCCGCTTCCTTGCTGCAACTATATAATATCACTTACGATTCCCACTGTCAAGGACTTGAAAAAAATTCGTAAATTTAGTATAATAAAAGTATTCCGGTTACCGGACAATTTATTCAGAAAAACGGATTTTTATATGTCACACTGCACAAATGATGTGACAGGATTTTGTATAGTGTGCACATGAAACAAGGAGAATCATCATTAAAAGTTACAGAAAGGTTACAGCAGAACGCTGAAGAGGTGATCACCATAAATTGTAAATATAAAGCGAGATACGTTACCTTCGGCTGTAAGGTCAACCAGTATGAGACACGTTGCATCGAGACTGCATTCAGCGAAAAGGGCTTTGTGACAGCTTCGCCGGAGGAGGTGCCTGACGTCATTGTCATAAACTCCTGCACGGTAACAGGCTACGGCGACAGCAAGTCGCTGTATGCGGTCAGAAAGCTGCGGAGGGACTTCCCGGATTCGGTCATTGTGCTTACAGGCTGTCTTCCTCAGGCAGCTCCGGAGATACAGGCAGAGCTGCCTGAGGCCGATATCATAACCGGCACGAAGGAGAGAAAGCGCATACCGGAGCTTGCGGAGGCGGCTCTTAAGGAGCGCAGGCGTATCGTTGAGATACCGGAATACGGCGGCAGTGATGACTTTGAGGTAATGGAATACCGCAGCGAGCTTTCCGAGGGCGGCGGGCATACCCGTGCATTCGTGAAGATACAGGACGGCTGCAACTGCTTCTGCTCCTATTGTATAATACCATATGCCCGCGGAAGATGCCGCTCGAAGCCGCCGGAGGTGCTACGTGAGGAAGCGCGGAGGATAGCGGCGGAGGGTTGCCGTGAGATAGTCTTGACGGGTATAAATATCGCCTTCTACGGCTCAGAGTACGGCCTGCGCCTTGTCGATGCCGTGGAGATGTGCTGCCGTACTGAGGGTATAGACCGTGTGCGTCTCGGTTCCATAGAGCCCGAGATGCTGCCGGAGGAGGATATCCGCCGACTTTCGGAGCTGCCGGAGTTCTGCCCGCAGTTCCACCTTTCCCTGCAGTCCGGCTGCGGACGCACTCTTAAGGCTATGCGGCGAAGATATACCCCCGAGGAGTATTACTCGCTCACCCGTCTGATACTCCGTTACTTCCCCGAAGCCGCCTTCACTACGGATATAATGGTCGGCTTCCCCGGAGAGACTGAGGAGGATTTTGCAGAGTCACTCGCCTTTGCCGAAAAGGTCGGCTTTGCAAAGATACACGTCTTCCAGTACTCTCCGAGAAAGGGTACTTCCGCAGCGGATATGGAGCAGGTGCCGGAGAGCGTGAAGAAGGAGAGGGCTGACCGCATGAAGGCTCTTGCCGCAGAGCTGCGCAGGAGATACCTTGAAAAGCAGGTCGGAAAGACAGTGCCCGTGCTGTTTGAGCGTGAGGACAGCGGGGAATACGGCCACGGATATGCACCGGATATGACGCTCGTAAAAATTCCCGGAAAAAAAGAAAAAAAAAGTTTGCGTAATTCCATATTTTATGTTACAATAGAAGAAAGCAGTTTCGATCACTGCACCGGAAGAATAATAACGGAGCTCTGAGCGCATATATATGCAGCAAGGCTCCGGACTATCAAAGGAGAGTAATTCTATGTCAGTATTCAGAATCTATGCAGAAAAGAAGGCGGAATTCGCAGTTGAGGCACAGTCAGTCCTCAGCGACATAAAGACCGCCCTGAGACTGGACATCACCGGACTTCGCATCCTCAACAGATACGATGCCGACAAGCTCAGCGAAGAGGACTTCAAGGCTGCGATAAGCACTGTATTCTCAGAGCCTGCCGTAGACGTTGTCTATGACGAGCTCCCGAAGCTGAACCCCGGCGAGAGAGTATTTGCAGTCGAGTACCTGCCCGGCCAGTTCGACCAGCGTGCGGACAGCTGTGAGCAGTGTATCCAGATACTCCGTCAGGGCGAGCGCTGCCGTGTAAGGAATGCAAGGGTATATATCGTAAGCGGAGCTATCTCGGAGGAAGAGTTCAAGAAGCTCAAGAGCTACATCATCAACCCTGTTGAGAGCCGTGAGGCTTCGCTGGATACTGTTGATACACTTGATACCAACTATGAGATACCCACGACAGTCGAGACACTCGAGGGCTTCACAAAGCTCAGCGCAGCAGGTCTCCAGGAATTCATCAACAGCCACGGCCTTGCCATGGACTTCGATGATATCAAGTTCTGTCAGGATTATTTCAGAAGCGAGGAGCGTGACCCCACCATCACAGAGATCCGCATGATCGATACCTACTGGTCGGATCACTGCCGTCACACTACCTTCCTTACCAATATAAAGAATGTTGACATCAAGACTCCTTATATAAAGGACACATATGATATGTACATCAATGTCCGTGAGGAGCTCGGCAGGACAGACAAGCCTGTTACCCTCATGGATCTCGGTACTATCGCTGCAAAGAAGCTCAAGGCTGACGGACTTCTCCCCGACCTTGACGAGAGCGAGGAGATCAATGCCTGCTCTGTAAAGATCAAGGTGGATATCGACGGCGAGACAGAGGACTGGATCCTCATGTTCAAAAACGAGACACACAACCACCCGACAGAGATCGAGCCCTTCGGCGGTGCTGCTACCTGTCTCGGCGGTGCTATCCGTGACCCGCTGTCAGGACGTTCATACGTATATCAGGCTATGCGTGTTACAGGTGCTGCCAATCCGCTCGTACCCGTTGAGGATACTATCGCAGGCAAGCTGCCGCAGAGAAAGATCACTGTCGGCGCTGCAAACGGCTACAGCTCCTACGGTAACCAGATAGGTCTTGCAACAGGCCACGTTGCTGAGGTATACCACCCCGGCTACATCGCAAAGAGAATGGAGATCGGCGCAGTTCTCGGCGCTGCTCCCGCTTCCAATATACGCCGTGAAAGACCCGAGCCCGGCGATGTTGTAATCCTCCTCGGAGGAAAGACAGGCCGTGACGGCTGCGGCGGAGCTACAGGCTCATCCAAGTCCCATACACTCGAGTCACTCGAGTCCTGCGGCGCAGAGGTACAGAAGGGTAATCCGCCCGAGGAGAGAAAGCTCCAGAGACTGTTCCGCAATCCCGATGTTACAAAGCTCATCAAGCGCTGCAACGACTTCGGCGCAGGCGGCGTATCAGTTGCTATCGGCGAGCTGACAGACGGCCTTATCATCAACCTCAATGCCGTTCCGAAGAAGTACGACGGACTTGACGGCACAGAGATCGCTATATCCGAGTCACAGGAGAGAATGGCAGTTGTCATCGCTCCCGAGGACGTTGATAAATTCATGGCAGAGGCAAAGAAGGAGAACCTTGAGGCTACTCTCGTTGCCGATGTAGTGGCAGAGCCCAGACTGAAGATGAACTGGAACGGCAACACCATCGTTGACCTCTCCCGTGACTTCCTCAACTCCAACGGTGCTCCAAAGTATACCGACATCACAGTTGAGGCACCCGCAGACAGACGCTCTGAGTCTCTCAGCGACGATCCCGATACATGGACAGAGCTCATGGGCAGCCTGAATGTATGCTCACAGAAGGGCCTTATCGAGAAGTTCGATTCCACAATCGGCGCAGGCACAGTACTCATGCCCTTCGGCGGTGTATACCAGATGACACCTTCACAGGCAATGGCAGCCAAGATTCCGGTACTCAGGGGCGAGACAAATACCTGCTCACTCATGGGCTGGGGCTACAATCCTGATGTATCCGAGAAGTCACCCTATCACGGTGCTATGCTCGCAGTTATCGAGTCTATCGCAAAGGTAGTTGCAGCAGGCGGTACATATAAGAAGTGCTGGCTGACCTTCCAGGAGTATTTCGAGCGCACACAGAATGATCCGAAGCGCTGGGGCAAGCCTATGGCTGCTCTCCTCGGCGCATTCAAAGCACAGCTCGAGCTGGGCTGCGGCTCTATCGGCGGCAAGGACTCCATGTCCGGTACCTTTGAGGACATCGACGTACCGCCCACACTGGTATCCTTCGCAGTATCCACAGCAAGCGCAGGCAAGATCATCTCCACAGAGTTCAAGAGCGCCGGTGACAGCGTTATACTCATCACTCCCGAGTACGACGAGAACGGCCTGCCGGTATTCGACAGCATCAAGGCTGTATTTGATCAGGTAGAGAAGATAATCGCTGACGGCAGAGCAAAGGCTGTATGGACGCTCGGCTACGGTGGCGTTGCAGAGGGTATCGCAAAGATGTGCTTCGGCAACAAGCTCGGCTTCGAGTTCAAGGAGAAGCTTGCTCCCGAGCAGCTCTACAAGCCCTGCTACGGCAGCTTCATCATCGAACTCAGCGGTGAGCCGGCTGAAGGTGAGACACTCATCGGTGCAACTTCATCCGAGTACCTCATCACCACACCGGATTATACAGTAAACCTCGAGAACCTCCAGAAGGTATGGGAGGGCAAGCTCGAGCCCGTATTCCCCTGCCGCATAAAGACAACGAATTCCGTACCGGAGGCTTATTCCTTCTCAGGAAAGAAGGAGCTCTCCGCAGCTATAAAGGTCGCTTCACCCAAGGTGCTCATCCCTGTATTCCCGGGTACGAACTGCGAATACGATACTGAGAGAGCATTCCGCAAGGCAGGCGCAGAGGTGGAGACAGTCGTTATCCGCAACCTCTCCGCAGGCGATATCGAGCAGTCTGTTGACTACTTCGAGTCCGCTATCAGAAAGAGCCAGATCATCATGATCCCCGGCGGTTTCAGCGGCGGTGACGAGCCCGAGGGAAGCGGTAAGTTCATCACAGCATTCTTCCGCAATCCCAGAATCAAGGACGCTGTACACGACCTCCTCAAGAACCGTGACGGTCTTATGCTCGGTATCTGCAACGGCTTCCAGGCTCTTATCAAGCTCGGCCTTGTACCCTACGGCGAAATCGTTGATATGACAGAGGAGTCACCCACACTTACATTCAACACCATCAACCGTCACCAGTCCATGATGGTAAATACACGTATCTGCTCCACAAAGTCACCCTGGCTCTACGGCTGCGAGGTGGACGATATACACTGCGTACCGATCTCACACGGCGAGGGACGCTTCGTAGCTTCTCCCGGACTTATCGGCAAGCTGGCTGCAAACGGACAGATCGCAACACAGTACGTTGATCTCAGCGGCAAGCCCTCAATGGATATCCGCTACAATCCGAATACCTCCATCGAGGCTATCGAGGGCATCACTTCACCTGACGGAAGAGTCCTCGGAAAGATGGGTCACTCCGAGCGTAAGGGCGGATTCATCTGCAAGAACGTTGAAGGTGAGAAGGATCAGAAGATCTTCGAGAGCGGCGTAAAGTACTTCAAGTAAGTATTGCTCCGCAGACGGCATTTTATAAAACTGCACGCCATAGCGTCTCTGCCACTCCGGCGGAGATGCTGTGGCGTTTGTACTGATAAGGAGCGATGATATAATGAAGAAAGCGATAAAGATATTCACAAGGCTGCTGCTTGGGCTTTTCCTGCTGATACTGCTGTTCATGCTCGGTTTGTTCGTGTATCACAGGATAATGCTCGGCAGGGAGAAGAGCATTATCTCCGGACCCATAGGGGAGATGATCGAGGTGGACGGCGGTAAGATGTGCGTGTATACCGAGGGCAGCGGCGAGCACACCATCGTATTCATGTCCGGCTACGGCACTCCCTCCCCGATACTCGATTTCAAGCCTCTCTACAGCCGCCTGAGTGACAGATACCGCATCGCCGTCGTTGAGAAGTTCGGTTACGGATTCAGCGACGAGACAGATACTTCCCGTGATGTTGACACCATGCTCCGGCAGACACGGGAAGCGTTAAAGGGAGCAGGAGTCGAGGCACCATACATACTCTGCCCCCATTCCGCATCCGGTATGGAGGCGCTGTACTGGGCTCAGACCTACCCTGACGAGATAGAAGGCATAACCGCACTCGATATCGCTATACCCGGCTATCATGAGGAGCAGGGCGATTCGATATTCCAGGACAGGGTCGCCGGATTTATGGTTAATTCCGGCATGGCACGCCTTGTCCCCGGTATGTTTGAGGGCTTTGCCTTCAATACGGATTACCTGACCGAGGCGGAAAAGGAACAGTACAAGGCGCTGCTGTACGCCCGAAGAGGCTCCTCCACCATGATCTATGAGGCAGAGAATTGTAAAGCAAATATGGATACCGTATCCTCACGCCCGGCACCGGATGTGCCGATGCTGTTCTTCACCTCGAAGCAGATGGCAGCGCTGGCCTTCCCCTCCGACCCGCAGAAGTACCTGATGCTTGCAAGGAACTACACCGACAACAAGGCGAAGTACATCGATGTTGACTACGGCCATTATCTCCATAATGAAGCACCGGACTATGTGGCGGAGGAGATAAGCAGCTTTATAGAAGGACTCGGCAGCAGTAAGTAAGGTAAAAAAATAAATTATTTCGCAATCCTATGGTATTTTTTTCACAGATGTGATATAATAAGCCTATCAATATTCTCCCGCAAAATAATTAAAACGGAGGTGGACAAGCTGTGACAGAAGTTGAAAGGATCACGGACATAAACAGAATACAATTCCCGAAACTGGGCATCGACTTCCATATCGATCCCACAGCATTTTCAATAGGCAGCCTCACCATTCAGTGGTACGGTATTATAATAGTAGTAGGACTGCTCCTTGCGGTCATCTACTGTGTACCGAGGATGAAGAGATTCGGTATTGACTCCGACAAAGCGATAGATGCAGTCATCGGAGGCGTTATCGGAGGAATAATCGGAGCGAGAATATACTATATCGCATTTAACTTTGACGAATACAAGAAGGAAAGCTTCGGTCAGACCATCAAGGCGATGGTGAACACCCGTGAGGGCGGACTTGCGATATACGGCGGACTTATCGGAGCGGTACTGGTCGGACTGATAATATGTCATATCAAGGACATAAGAAAGCTCCCGATGCTCGATGTTGTGGTTATCGGATTCCTTCTCGGACAGGGCATAGGCCGCTGGGGCAACCTCGTCAATCAGGAGGCATTCGGAACGAATACGGACAGCATCTTCGGTATGACAGGCGGCAGGATACAGTACGCTATCATCAACAGCTCCTCCTACCTGGACGGAACGCTTGCACAGAAGGGCATAGAGCTCTCGGAGAAATATGCGGTACATCCCTGCTTCCTCTATGAGTCGGCATGGTGTCTGCTCGGATTTGTTCTCCTATCTCTCTGGGCAAAGCACAGGAAGTACGACGGACAGCTCCTTCTTATGTATCTTGCATGGTACGGCATGGAGCGCTTTATAGTTGAAGGGCTCCGCACAGACAGCCTTATGCTCGGTAATATCCGTATCTCACAGGCGCTTTCCGCACTTCTCGTTATCACATCCGTCATACTCCAGATCATAATGTTCTTCCGTGTACGCCGTGATCCGGACAGATACAAGCTCTATGCGAATACCGGCGAGGCACGTCTCCAGCTTGAACAGACACGCCGCAAGAAGGTCGTTATCTCTCCCGCTGACAGCGCAGTGCTTGACGGCGGCTTCGATGAGATAGGCATACTTCCCGACGAGGATGAAGAGCCCGTAAGCAGCATCATTGATGATGCCGATGAAGAGATTGAAGAGAAGGCTGAGGAGATCAGGGACAAGGTAAAGGACGCTGCTGAGGCAGTCAAGGACAAGGCTGAGGACACTGCTGAGGCAGTCAAGGATAAGGTCAAGGACGCTGTCGAAGCAGCCAAGGACAAGGCAAAGGATGCTGCTGAGGCAGTCAGGGACAAGGCTGAGGACGCTGCTGAGGCAGTCAAGGACAAGGCCGAGAACGCTGCAGAAGCAGTCAGGGACAAGGCAAAGGATGCTGTTGAAGCCGTACAGGATACAGCAGAAGATGCCGGAGAAGTACTTACCGGAGTCGTTGAAGGCGTTATTGAGGATGCCGAGGACAGGATAGAGGAATTCTCAGAGGATATCGGAGATGCTGTGACCGCCGTTGAAGAAGAGGCGGAGGAAATCGCCGACAAGGCAGAAGACATAAAGGACAAGGCTGAGGACGCAGCAGAAGAAGCGGCAGAAAAGGCTGAGGATATCGCAGAGGAGGCTGAAAAGACAGCCGATGCGGTAAAGGAAAAGGCAGAAGATATCAGGGACAATACTGAGGATAAATATGATCACCTTGCTGAAAAACATGATGAAAAGCTCACCGGAGGTTCCGGCAAGAAAAACAGCAAGAAGAAAAAACGCAGGAGGTAAATATATATGGCACAGATCATAGACGGAAAGGCAGTATCAGCTGCCGTTAAGGAAGAGGTCGCACAGGAGACCGCAAAGCTCAAGGAGGAAAAGGGACTCAAGGTAGGCCTTGCGGTAGTTATCGTAGGTAACAACCCCGCTTCAAGAGTATACGTAAACAACAAGAAGAAGGCCTGTGAGGCAGTAGGCTTCCAGTCATTCGAGTATGCAATGGACGAGGACACCACACAGGAGCAGCTCCTTGACCTTGTAAACGTACTCAACCGTGATGCAAGAGTAAACGGTATCCTTGTACAGCTTCCTCTCCCGTCACACATCGACGAGAAGGCAGTCATCAACGCCATCTCACCCGAGAAGGACGTTGACGCATTCCACCCCGTAAATGTCGGCAGGATCATGATAGGCGACTATGCCTTCCTGCCCTGTACTCCCGCCGGAGTAATGCGTCTTATCGCTTCAACAGGCGTTGATATCACAGGCAAGCAGTGCGTAGTTATCGGCAGAAGCAACATCGTAGGCAAGCCTATGGCAATGCTCCTTCTCCAGCAGAACGGCACAGTTACTATCTGCCACTCCAAGACAAAGGACCTCAAGGAGGTATGTCTCGGTGCTGATATCCTTGTAGTAGCTATCGGACGTGCTAAGTTCGTTACAGGCGATATGATCAAGGAGGGTGCTGTTGTAATCGATGTAGGTATGGACCGTGATGAGAACGGAAAGCTCTGCGGCGATGTTGATTTCGAGTCAGCAGAGAAGAAGGCAGGCTACATAACACCCGTACCTGGCGGCGTAGGACCCATGACAATTGCTATGCTCATGAAGAATACTCTTACAGCTGCAAAGCAGCAGGCGGGTCTCGAATAAAAAAATGTGAGGGCGATAAAGATTCTTTATCGCTCTCATTTTATTCTGCCGAGTAGTCAGGAAAATGGGATTCTAAAGGGACTGTGTCCCTTTAGCGGAGTCCAGAGGCAGAGCCTCTGGCAGGGTGCGGGACAGAGTCCCGCATAT
>JAFZRF010000058.1 GCA_017620025.1 Ruminococcus sp. | reverse complement strand
TCATGCTCCAGCAGGACAAGCCCGATGACTACGTTATCGCAACCAACGAGACACGTACAGTACGTGAGTTCGTAGAGACAGCCTTCCGCCACGTCGGAATCGAAGTACAGTGGCAGGGCGAGGGCGTTGACGAGACCGGTATCGACAAGGCTACAGGCAAGACCATCGTAAAGGTAAACAAGAAGTTCTTCCGCCCCGCAGAGGTAGACATCCTCCTCGGCGATCCTTCAAAGGCAGAGAAGGCTCTGGGCTGGAAGCGTGATATCTCCTTCAGCGAGCTCGTTGAGCGCATGGTAAAGAACGACCTTGCAAGAGTTGAGAAGGAGATAAAGGTAAAGGCAATAGAGGGCTGAGATATGGCTGATGTACTCAGAACTGCATCAGGCTTCAAAAAGGGATACGACAAGACGGCTGTTCTCGCGCTGGTAGACAGGCTCAACACCGTCAAGGCGCAGTATGAGAAGAATGCGATCTCCCGTGATGAAGCCCTGGCACAGCTGATCGATCTAAGGAACTATACCGAGCTGCCCCTCAGAAGAGGCGGCTTCGTGGAAGAAGATGTTGAAAACTACATCAGCAGCATAATAGACGGTATCTGAACACATGAAAATAGCATTTGACGCTGTACCGCTCGTCAGCGACCGCATGACCGGCATAGGCTGGTGTGAAGCCGGGCAGACTACCGCTATGGCAAGACTCCACCCGGAGGACAGCTATACCTACAGCTTCTTCTCCCGGAAGGACGACCATATCAAGCTCGACCGCCTTGCCCCGTTCACGAAGGATACCGGTATAGGCACACAGCTTGTGCGCTTCTCCGGCTGGATATACCGTGCCGGTTCCACGTTCATCCCCTTCCCCTACAGTTTTTTCTTCGGGAAGGAGCATGACATAACCCATTTCTTCAACTACATCGTTCCGCCCGGAGTCCACGGAAAGACGGTCGTCACCGTACATGATATGGTGTACAAGGCCTTTCCCGAGACCGTCCGCGGAAGGACGAAATATATGCTTGACCTCGGACTGAAGCGCTCCATGAAGCGTGCGGATATCATCGTCACGGATTCGGAGTTCTCAAAGACCGAGATACTGAAATACTTCCCGGAGCATGAGAAAAAGCTCAGGGTAGTCCCCTGCGGCGTTGACCTTGAACGCTTCTGCCCCTGCACCGAACCCGAAAGGATACCGGAGGTAAAGAAGTCTCTCGGCATCGAAGGCGACTACCTCCTCTACCTCGGCACTATCGAACCGAGAAAGAACCTCGAACGCCTGATATCGGCCTACCATATCTTCACGCAGCGCTGCAACGATGCCCCGAAGCTCGTGCTCGCAGGCGGCAAGGGCTGGCTGTATGACGGCATCTTCGGCAGGGTGAAGGAGCTCGGTCTCGAGGACAGGGTAATATTCACGAAATACGTCCCCTCAGAGGATATGAACCCGCTGATGTGCGGCGCCTGTGCATTCGTCTTCCCGTCGGTATACGAAGGCTTCGGTATGCCCCCGCTTGAGGCTATGGCCTGCGGAGTACCGGTAATGGTATCCGGTGCGGCATCGCTGCCGGAGGTAACCGGCGACTGCGCTGTTATATGTGACCCTTATTCCGAAGAGGATATGGCATCATGCCTTGAGAAGCTCTGCTCCGACTCCGCTCTGCGTGACGACCTGAGCAGCAGAGGTCTTGAAAGGGCACGTTCATTCACCTGGGAGCGCTCCGCTGAGCTGCTCCACGATATCTACAAGGAGCTGTTATAAATGGCTGATTTCAGCAACTTCCTCACAGATGAGGATATATTCAATCTTGAGTTCGAGAAATACATTCCTGAATTCATCGAGAGAGCAGCAAACGACACTCTCGATGCAGAGGGCGAATTCGCCGACCGTACCCGCGCCCTCATGGAGCTCGGTGCAAAGGCCGGCATCGACCTTCAGCAGCATATACTTCAGTACGTAAGCGACAACAATCTGAGCTGATGGGAAAGCCCTTCAGGATACTTGAGGTCAACAAGGCCTACTATCCGCACATCGGCGGCATCGAGACACTTGTACGGCAGTACTCGGAGGAGCTCGGTGCGATGAAGGGCGTTGAGGTACGCACTCTCGTCTGCCGTGACGGCAGAGGAAAGACGGTCAGGGAGAACGCCGGCGGTGTGAAGCTCACCCGTGCCGGCAGCTTCGGCACCTACTTCTCCTGCCCTGTCTCTCTCTCGTTCATACGCCTTTTCAGAAAGATGGCAAGGCAGGCGGACGCCGTCCATATCAACGTCCCCTTCCCGCTCGCAGACCTTGCGCTCCTGCTCTCGGGATACAAGGGCAGAGTCGTGGTATCGTGGCACAGCGACATCGTAAAGCAGAAGAAATTCCTGAAGCTGCTCTCCCCCCTGATACGGAGCCTGCTCCGCCGGGCGGATGCGATAGCTGTAGCTACAGAAGGCCACATCGACGGCTCGGACTGGCTGCCGGAATTCCGGGATAAGTGTACCGTAGTCCCCTACGGCATAGTCCCTGCGGATTACGATATACCCGCAGACGGCTTCCTCTCTGAGAAATGCAGCACATCCGGAAGCCTGAAGCTCTTCTTCACGGGAAGGCTCGTCTACTACAAGGGCGTGGATACGCTTATCAAGGCATTCTGCCTTGCAGACAGCGAAAAATGCCCATGCGAGCTCTTCATCGCCGGTACTGGCGTGCTTGAAGACGAACTCAGAGCCGAGGCAAAGCGTCTCGGTAAGGCAGACCGCATACATTTCCTCGGCTTCCTGCCGGATAAGGAGCTCAGAAGAGCCTATGCGGACTGCGATATCTTCATACTTCCCTCAACGGAAAAGAGCGAGGCATTCGGCATCGTGCAGCTTGAGGCCATGGCCTGCGGAAAGCCGGTCATAAATACCCTGCTCCCGTCTGGAGTGCCCTATGTCAGTCTCAACGGCATCACGGGATATACCGTCCCGCCCGGAGACTTTGAATCCATGTCCGGTGCGATACTCCGCCTCGGGCTCAACAGGGAGCTCCGTAAGCGCTTCGGAGAAGCAGCAAGGGAGAGAGCCCGCACGGTCTTCAATGAAGAAACAGTTATCAGAACACTATACAGAGTACTTAAAGGCGACTAAGGAGTGATACATTGAAAGCTCTTATCATCGGAGGAGGAGGCTTCGTCGGAGGCTATCTTATACGTGAGCTCGCAGCAGCCGGACAGGAGGTACACGCTACCTGCCTGCCGGGAGAGACTATCGGCGCCGACAGCAGCCTTTTCACACAGCATATACTCGATATCCTGCAGCAGGAGAGCATTACAGCACTGCTCGATGAGCTGCAGCCTGATACCGTATACCACCTTGCAGCGCAGAGCTCCGTGGCAGTATCATGGAAGAAGCCCCGCCTCACCGCAGAGATAAACGTCATCGGCACAGTCAACGTGCTCGAGGCTGTCCGTGCCTCACAGAGGAAGGATATGCGCCTTATCATGATAGGCTCCGGCGAGGAATACGGCTTCATACGCCCGGGCTCCTGTCCTCTCAGCGAGGAGGAGACCCTGCACCCCGGCAACGTCTACGCAGCCACAAAGGCCTGCGGCGAGATGCTCGGAGCAGTCTATGCAAGGGCTTACAAAATGGATATCATCATGGTGCGTGCCTTCAACCACTCAGGTCCGGGGCAGGCCGATATCTTCGTCATCTCCGATTTCTGCCGTCAGGCTGCGGAGATAGAGAAGGGAAACCGCCCGCCGGAGATGTCCGTCGGCAACCTCTCGGCAATGCGTGATTTCACAGATGTCCGTGACGTTGTGAGGGCCTACAGGCTACTCGGAGTAAAGGGCGTCAGCGGCAGCGTATACAATGTCGGCAGAGGAAAGGCCGTGACGATACAGTACATCCTCGATACTGTGCTGAAAAACGCAGGAGTGCCGATAGAGGTAAAGACAGATCCCGCAAGGATGCGTGCCTCGGATATACCGATAATCGAACCGGACGTATCACGCATACTTGAGGATACAGGCTGGAGAGCAGAGATCTCCATGGAACAGACGATAGCAGACACGCTTGATTACTGGCGCAGCAGATAGCGCACGAAAGGAGAGAACGTTATGCCAGATAAAACAGAGATAAACAGAAACGATATGCTCGCATATGACGGTTCCCGCGGCGGAGCCTTCAAGACAGGCGCACACCTCAGCGACTTCGGCAGCCGGCAGAATTCCGTGAATATGGTGCTCGCCGACAGGATAAACGCTCTCCTTGCAGACATCGCTGCACTCGAGGAGCGCTGCCGGAAGAGCGAGGAGGCAAACGCCGCACTCACCGAGAGGATCGAGCAGCTTGAAGAGCGTGAGCGCCGCACGAGCGAACTGATGAAACGCCTTGCCGGAGAGGTCTCCGCATACAAGAAGGAAGTAGACCGTGTAAGGCTGACGGAGAAGCTCAACTCGGGAGCCATTGAACGCCTTGACAAAGCCATCAGGAAGTGATCCGGTGCATAGAGGTATGTCCGAAATATATGTGAAAAATTTCTCATACCCTCTTGACTTTGTTACCATTTTGTTATATCATAGTTATATAGCCATGTCATCATGACTTAAAGGCAATACCGCACAGAGTCAGTGGAGCAGATGTCCGCTGAGCCAAAGGCGGGCTCTGTGCGGTGTTGCCTTGAACGGATACAGTCCCGTAAATATAACTATCGAACCGCTTTTTTGACTGAATCAACGGAGATTTTGCCTCAGAGCAGTCTCCGTTTTTCTATTTTTACTACGAAAGAAGGTGTTATCATGGCAGAAGAGCTGATAGAACAGCTTGAAAATAAGGTCGCCTTTACGATACCTATATTCGGAGGTATACCTATTGCCGATTCCTGTGTGGTAACATGGATAATAATGGCTGTACTGGTGCTGCTGTCCATAATATTCACAAGGAATCTGAAAAAGGTGCCTACCGGTTCGCAGAGCATACTCGAAAGTATAATGGAATGGCTTGACAATCTCTTCCTCGATGTACTCGGAGAAAAAGGAAGAAAGTACCTTCCCATACTCGAGACCTTCATACTCTACATAGGCGTATCGAATATCATCGGTATATTCGGATTCGTACCGCCTACAAAGGACGTAAACGTAACAGCCGCTCTTGCGGGACTCGCAATACTGCTCGTACAGGCATCTTTCATAATCGAAAAGGGATTCCTGAAATGGCTCAAGAGCTTCTTGAACCCGCTGAACGTGCTGGATCTTCTGACAAGACCGCTGTCGCTGTGTATGCGACTTTTCGGTAACGTCCTCGGTGCATTCATCGTTATGGAGCTTGTAAAGCTTCCCTTCAAAGCCGTACTCGGCGTCCCGGCGATAGGTGTGCCGGTAGTATTCAGTGCTTACTTCGATATCTTCGACGGTCTCCTTCAGGCCTATGTTTTCACCTTCCTCACAACGCTTTATATGTCTGAGGCAGTAGAGGAAGAGGAGGAACATGAACCAAAAGAGAAGAAAGCAAAGAAAGCAAAAAAAGCTAAAAAAAAGCCACAGCTCCAAGGAGGTAAATAAATATGGGAACTATTGCATTAGGCGCTGCTGTTGCCGTTCTTACAGGCGCAGGCGCAGGTATCGGTATCGGAATCGCAACTGCCAAGGCTACGGAGTCTATCGCACGTCAGCCTGAGGCCAAGGGCGATATCAGAACTTCGCTCATCATCGGATGTGCTCTTGCTGAGGCTACCGCTGTTTACGGCTTCGTTACAGCGCTCCTTATAATCTTCATGCTCGGAAGCAAATAACAGTATTCATACGGAGGTATACAAAAATGGGAACTATTGCATTAGGCGCTGCTGTTGCCGTTCTTACAGGTGCAGGCGCAGGTATCGGTATAGGAATCGCAACCGCTAAGGCTACAGAATCTATCGCACGTCAGCCCGAGGCAAAGGGCGATATCAGAACTTCGCTCATCATCGGATGTGCTCTTGCTGAGGCTACCGCTGTTTACGGCTTCGTTACAGCGCTCCTTATAATCTTCATGCTCGGCAGCAAATGATCCGCAGCAAATTAACATAAGGAGGGCATAAAATGCTTGATTTTCATTTCTGGAGCATTTTCGAGGCTGTTGTAAACACCGTCATACTGTTTGTGCTGCTGAGGATATTCCTTTTCAAGCCGATAAACAAGATGAGGGACGAGCGTACCCGCACGATACAGAACAACCTTGACTCTGCCGAGAAGGCAAAGTCCGAGGCCGAGCAGCTCCGTCAGCAGTATGAGGGTTCCATCAGCGAGGCCAAGGAAAAGGCTAACGAGATAATCATAAAGGCGCATGAGGAGGCTGAATCCGAAAAGGCCGCCATCATCGAAAGATCAAAGGAAGAGGCAGAGGAGATCATCTCCTCCGCAGGCAAGGCTGCCGAGAACGAGCGCAGGAGAGTTATCCAGCAGGCTCAGTCTCAGATCGCCGACCTTGCCATCGAAGCAGCCTCCAAGGTCGTAGGTGCCAACCTCGACGACGAGAAGAACCGCAGGCTGGTCGATGAGTTCCTCTCGGAGCACAGCGCAGAGGAGGGTGACAAGTAATGAAGGATTCCGCAAAGGATCTCCTCAAGGAGCTTGTCCGCCTCGGCATCTCACAGGAGGATACTGACCTCACCAAGGGCGTACTGGAGACCTGCGAGGACGTAAAGGATACTCTTGCAAATCCCCTTGTTACCCGTGAGGAGAAGAACAATATAATCAAGAGACTCTTCCCCCAGAGCATACAGAAGTTCCTTATGAACATAGTAAGGGAGGGCTCTGTGGAGGATCTCGGCGAGATACTTGAGGAGTACACTGATATACTCCTTGACAAGCAGGGCAGCATCAAGGCTGTTGTCCGCTATGTCACACCGCTCACCGAGTCGCAGCAGGCAGACCTGAGACAGTTCATCATGGACAAATTCGTCAAGGAGGACGTGGATATCGAATACCGCCACGATCCGGATATCCTCGGCGGATTCATACTCAATGCCGGCGATGTCGAGTACGACAAGAGCTACCGCACAAGCCTCCGTCAGATACGTGAGGCAATGGAGAACCGTGCGGCAGAGGTATCCGACAATCAGAACGACGAGAGCGATATAATCTCCGTACTCAAGACCGAGGTCAAGGACTTCACCGTAAGATCAGGTGCTACCGAGACCGGCTTCGTTACACGTCTCGGCGACGGTATCGCCCGTGTATACGGCATGAGCGGAGTTATGTACGGCGAGCTGGTAGAATTCGATACCGGCATCAGAGGCATCGTGCAGAACCTTGAAGAGAAGTCCGTAGGCGTAGTTCTCCTCGGAGACGACCACGGCCTTACAGAGGGTTCGACTGTAGTCCGCACCGGCAAGCGTGCCGGCGTAGGCGTGAGCGATGAGCTGCTCGGCAGAGTTGTTGACGCACTCGGTGCCCCCATCGACGGACTCGGTCAGATAAACGCAGAGGAGTACTTCCCGATAGAACGTGAGGCTCCCGGCGTTATCGAGCGTAAGCCCGTAAGTGTGCCGCTCCAGACCGGTATACTCGCAATAGACTCGATGTTCCCTATCGGCAGAGGTCAGCGTGAGCTCATCATCGGCGACAGACAGACCGGTAAGACCTCTATTGCCGTAGATACCATAATCAACCAGAAGGGACAGGACGTTATCTGTATCTACGTCGCAATCGGACAGAAGTCCTCGACCGTAGCACAGGTAGTCGGCACTCTCAAGAAGTACGGCGCTATGGATTATACCACAGTCGTATGCGCTTCTGCGAGCGACCCCGCCCCCTTCCAGTATATAGCACCGTATTCGGGCACAGCTATGGCCGAATACTTCATGTCAAAGGGCAAGGACGTACTGATCGTATACGATGATCTTTCCAAGCACGCTGTTGCTTACCGTGCAATGTCCCTGCTGCTCCACCGTCCTCCCGGACGTGAGGCTTACCCCGGCGACGTATTCTATCTGCATTCACGTCTTCTCGAGCGCTCGAGCCGTCTTGACGACGAGCACGGCGGCGGTTCTCTTACCGCTCTCCCGATCATCGAGACACTCGCAGGAGATATCTCCGCATATATCCCGACCAACGTCATCTCCATCACCGACGGACAGATATTCCTCGAGAGCGAGCTGTTCAACTCAGGTCTCAGACCTGCCGTGAACTACGGTCTCTCCGTATCCCGTGTAGGCGGTGCAGCACAGACGAAGGCCATGAAGAAGGCAGCAGGAAACCTGCGTATCGACCTTGCTCAGTTCAAGGAGATGGAGATCTTCACACAGTTCTCCTCCGAGCTCGACCAGGCTACCACAGACCTGCTCAACCACGGACATATGCTCACCGAGCTGCTCAAGCAGCCCCTCTACAATCCCCTGCCCCACTATGAGCAGGTAATACTCCTCTACGCTGCACAGCACAACCTCTTTGAGTACGTGCCGCTGAAGGAGCTGAGGACATACCGCACAGAGCTTATGAGCTATATCCGCTCCTACGGTCAGGACATCATCGAGGAGATCGAGGAGAAGAAGGTCCTCACCGACGACCTCGCAGAGCGTATCGAGAGGATCGTTACCGCCTTCGAGGAATAAGGAGGCGCCCTATGGCAAACATGAGAGAGATACGTGAGCGTATCGCCAGCATCCAGCAGATCCTCAAGATCACGAATGCTATGTACCTTATGTCGTCCTCCAAGCTGAAGAAGGCAAGGAAGGCTCTTGAAGCCACCGACCCTTACTTCTACAAGCTCCAGGAGACCGTTATCAGCATCCTCGAGCATACGCCCCACACCCGTCAGCAGTATTTCGACAGGCGTGAGCAGATCCCGGAGGACAAGAGAAAAAAGGGATACATAGTCATAACCGCCGACAAGGGTCTCTGCGGAAGCTACAACCATAATATACTCAAGCATACCGAATCGGAGCTCGCAAAGGCTCCCGACATAGACAACTGCTACCTGTTCGTCATGGGACAGGTCGGAAGAATGTACTTCCAGAAGCGCAACAGGAACAAGGAGAACTTCGTGGACGCTGAGTTCGTCTACACCACGCAGAACCCGACACTCTACAGGGCAAGGGATATCGCAGAGCTCGTTCTTGAGAAGTTCGAGAAGGGCGACCTTGACGAGGTATATCTCATCTACACCGATATGATAACCTCCTCGCAGTTCGAGTGTACGACTGTACAGCTCCTCCCCTTCGAGCGCAGACATTTTTCCGTTGCTCCGGACGGCTCATTGAAGAAGCTGCCGAAGGCTTCCTTCTCCCCCTCGCCTGAGGAGGTAATGAGCTACCTGATACCGCAGTTCGCAAAGGGCGTTATCTACGGAGCTATGGTAGAGGCCTTCTGCTGCGAGCAGCAGGCACGTATGACGGCTATGGACGCCGCGACCACAAGTGCAAAGGACATGATAAAAGAGCTTTCGCTCCTGTACAACCGTGCAAGACAGGCCGCTATCACCCAGGAGATAACCGAGGTAGTCGGCGGAGCGAACAGCCTTGAAGAAAACTGATACAAGGAGTGTGTATATCATGAGCAGAATAGGCGATTTTTTAAGAGAAGCAGGAGTATTCTTCCTTGCAACGGCTGACGGCGACCAGCCGAAGCTCCGCCCACTCGGCGCTTTTCTCGAGGAGGACGGCAAAGTCATATTCGGAGTAGGCGGCTTTAAGAACGTTTACAGGCAGCTTCAGGCAAATCCCCTGTGTGAGATCGTTGCCTCAAAGAGAGACGGCCACTGGCTCAGATATACCGGAAAAGCTGTCTTTGAGACCGATGAGAAGTACGCTCAGGAAATGATAAAGGCAGCCGGACTTGAGAGCATATATAACGAAACTACAGGCAACAAGCTGATGACGTTCCACCTTGAGGACGCAACTGCTGTTGACATCGCCGTTATGGGAGAGGGCGAAAGCCTCCTCTGACAGCGGCAGCTTGGAGGATAACCGTATAAATGGAAAAAGGCAGGATCACACAGGTCATCGGACCTGTAATCGATGTAGAATTCCCCACGGGCAGTCTCCCGATGATAAGGGATGCGCTCACTGTATCCGTGGACGGCAGGCAGCGTGTAATGGAGGTTGCCCAGCACATGGGAAACCGCACAGTCCGCTGCATCATGCTCGCTACGAGCGAGGGACTGAGCAAGAACATGGAGGTCAACGCAACAGGCGCCTGCATCAAGGTACCTGTCGGAGAGCAAACTCTCGGACGTATGTTCAACGTGCTCGGTGAACCGATAGACCACAAGGGCGATGTGGAAGCGGAGGAAAAGTGGGAGATACACCGCAAGGCCCCGACCTTCCAGGAGCAGAGCCCTGTCGTTGAGGTACTGGAAACAGGAATCAAGGTCATCGACCTTATCGCACCATACGCAAAGGGCGGTAAGATCGGCCTCTTCGGAGGTGCCGGCGTCGGCAAGACCGTACTTATACAGGAGCTTATCCGCAATATCGCAACAGAGCACGGCGGCTACTCGATATTCACCGGCGTAGGAGAGCGTTCCCGTGAAGGCAACGACCTCTGGAACGAGATGCAGGAATCAGGCGTTATCGCCAAGACTGCACTTGTGTTCGGCCAGATGAACGAGCCCCCCGGATCACGTATGCGTGTTGCACAGACCGGACTCACCATGGCGGAGTACTTCCGTGACCGTGAGCATAAGGACGTGCTCCTCTTCATAGATAACATCTTCCGTTACGTGCAGGCAGGTTCGGAGGTATCCGCACTTCTCGGACGTATGCCCTCCGCCGTTGGCTATCAGCCGACACTCGCCACCGAAGTCGGCGAGCTGCAGGAGCGTATCACCTCCACGAAGAACGGCTCCATCACATCTGTACAGGCCGTATACGTACCTGCGGACGACCTCACAGATCCGGCGCCTGCGATAACCTTCGCTCACCTTGACGCCACCACCGTACTTTCACGTAAGATAGTTGAGCAGGGCATCTACCCCGCCGTAGACCCGCTCGAATCCAATTCACGTATACTCGAGCCGGAGATCGTCGGCGAGGAGCATTACTCCGTCGCAAGACGCACACAGGAGCTTCTCCAGAAATACAAGGAGCTCCAGGATATCATCGCGATCCTCGGTATGGAGGAGCTCGATGAGGAGGACAAGCTCGCCGTATACCGTGCAAGAAAGATACAGAAGTTCCTCTCGCAGCCGTTCAATGTAGCGGAGAACTTCACCGGACTCAAGGGCAAGTATGTACCTCTCAAGGATACTATCGAGGGCTTCCGTGCGATCATCGACGGCGAGATGGACAAGTATCCGGAGGCAGCCTTCCTCATGGCAGGCACCATAGATGACGTTATTATCAAGGCCAAGCAGATAGGCGGCTAAGGAGGCGTATCATGGCTAAGACGTTCCACCTTGAGATAATCGCTGCTGACAGGGTATTCTATCAGGGCGAGTGCGAGCATCTTGTCATCACGGCTATCGACGGACTCATGGGTATACTTCCCGGACACGAGCCACTTGTAACCTGTCTCCCGACCGGAGAGCTGAAGTATATGACAAACGGCGTGTGGCATTATGCCGCTATCTCCGAGGGCTTCATACAGGTGCTTCCGGACAAGTCGGTCATACTTGCGGATTCATGCGAGCTGCCGGAGGAGATCGATATCAAGCGTGCCGAGGAGGCAAAGGAAAGAGCGCAGGAGCAACTCCGCCAGAAGCAGAGCATCAAGGAGTACTACCAGACTCAGGCCGCTCTTAACCGTGCCATGAACAGACTCAAGATATCGCAGAAGCATTTCAAATAACCCAAAGGGCGCACTTCAGAACGTGCGCCCTTTTTAATTCATAATTCATAATGCATAATTCATAATTAGCTGGAACAGCA
Source organism: Ruminococcus sp. (assembly GCA_017620025.1). Taxonomy (GTDB): domain Bacteria; phylum Bacillota; class Clostridia; order Oscillospirales; family Ruminococcaceae; genus Ruminococcus. The sequence goes on along the minus strand of JAFZRF010000058.1, from coordinate 449 downwards.
TTATAAATCCGGAATGCGGAATTAGCGGTATCGCCTGCGGTGATGATTGTAAGTGTAGGGGGGCGCACAGTGTACGCCCGTCCTCACGAACACGCCAACTGTAGGGACCGCCTTTGGCGGTCCGCAGGCTGACGAATCGATTAATAGATGCGGGCTGTCGAAGGCAGCCCCTACAATGCGAACATAACCAAAGCGGCGGGGCGATGTAGGCATCGTCCCCTACACCCCCGTCTGAAAACCGCTACTCAAACTAACAGCGCAGTACAAGCTGCCCGTGCGATAGCCGCCTTTAGCCTGCGTGTCTGAAGAAAGCAAAAACCGGCAATGGGTGGGAAGAAAGGGGAGAGGGAAAAGAGAGTCCAGAGAGGAAAACCGTGAGGGGAAAGGAGGGAGGGAAATGCCGGTTTTTGCTGCGGTTTTCTTTTTCCCTCCCTCCTTGCCCCGGGAGG
>JAFZRF010000017.1 GCA_017620025.1 Ruminococcus sp. | reverse complement strand
TCCCCCTCTGGACTCCCCCTTCCTTCCCCTCCACCCCCTCCTGTCAGCTTTTGCTTTTTCGGACACGCAGGCTAAAGGCGGCTGTCGCACGGGCAGCTGAATGCTTGTTGATACTTTGTGAGGTAAAAATAGGTGGATATAGCGGGCTAATATAAATAGTATAAGCGCCGCTTCCTGACGGGTATCCTTACTGCGCATGGACTCACTTTAAATTTCACGGAAAAATCTGAAAAAAGCCTTGACAAACGTCTGACGTTGTGATAAAATATTATTGCCGCTTGTAAACAGGCTTTAAAGTTATGCCCTTATAACGCCTGTAACAGCGAGTTTATAGAAAAGGCAGGTGCCGCAAAAAATGTACGCAGTTATCGAAACCGGCGGAAAGCAGTATCAGGTAAACGAGGGAGATATCATCTTCATCGAGAAGCTCGCAGCAGAGGCTGAGGAGACTGTTACCTTCGACAAGGTAGTAGCTCTCGGTGCTGACGATGGACTCAAGATAGGTACACCCTATGTTGACGGTGCAGCTGTAAAGGCTAAGGTTCTTAAGAACGGCAAGGCTAAGAAGATCACTGTTTTCACTTACAAGCCCAAGAAGGGTGAGAAGAAGAAGCAGGGTCACAGACAGCCCTACACTCAGGTACAGATCGAAGCTATCAACGCTTAAGCATGATCCGTGCAGAGTTCTTTGAATCAGATGAAAAATTAACTGGCTTCAGGTTCAGCGGGCATTCGGGCTATGCCGAGGCCGGAGAGGACGTCGCCTGTGCGGCTGTCTCATCGGCGGTGCAGCTCACTGTCAATCTGCTCGATGCACTGGGGTTCGCACCCGATGTAAAGGTCGGGGACAATGTGATACGCTGTAAGGTCACAAGACCGGACAGTGCCTCGGATGTCATACTTCAGCAGTTGAAGCTCCACTTTGAAGCTGTTCTGGAAGAATTTCCGGAAACGATCCATATCACTATTTCGGAGGTGTAATCATGTTTAAGATCAGTATGCAGTTCTTCGCTCATAAGAAGGGTGTTGGTTCTACAAAGAACGGCCGTGATTCTGAGGCTAAGAGACTTGGCGTAAAGAGAGCTGATGGTCAGTTCGTTAAGGCTGGCAACATCATCGTTCGTCAGAGAGGCACACATATCCATCCCGGTGAGGGCGTTGGTATCGGCTCTGATGATACATTATTCGCAACTGTAAGCGGCAGAGTAAAGTTTGAGCGCTACGGACGTGACCGCAAGAAGGTTTCTGTTTACACAGAGCAGTAATCGCGGAAAACAATGAGAAATAAATCCCGGGCTTCTGCTTCGGGATTTTTCTTTAAAAACTTTCAATACCTTATATTATGCAGATATGCAGGGAGGTGCCTTATGATCAAAGTTGTCGGAAGGAATGATCTCGCTGAATGTGCGGGCGTCATCAGAAGCAGTTTCATGACAGTTGCAGAGGAGCTCGGCATCACGCCGGAAAATGCTCCGGGGTATACAGCTTTCTCCGTCACGGAGGAAAAGCTGGCAGAGCAGGCGGAAGACGAAAACCGCATTATGGCCGCCTATTTTTCGGAAAGCGGCAGGATCATCGGGTACTACTCGCTGCTTGTTCAGGGCGAAGGCGAATGCGAGCTGAGCAATCTGTGCGTGCTCCCGCAGTACAGACACAGCAATACAGGCTCGGCGCTGCTTGATGATTCTTTCGCAAGAGCGAAGGAGGCCGGCTGCCGGAAGATGAATATAGGCATTGTAGAGGAGAATACCGTTCTCCGTGAATGGTATGAAAGCAAGGGATTCATACATACAGGTACACAGAAGTTCGGCTTCTTCCCGTTTACCTGCGGGTATATGGAAAAGGAACTCTGATGCGTACCTGATGTGATACGTTATATAACCTACAGGAGGTCGGAAAATGTTCGTTGATCAGGCGAAAATCAGAATCAAGGCAGGCGACGGCGGTGACGGCGCAGTATCCTTTCACCGTGAAAAGTATGTTGCAGCCGGCGGCCCTGACGGCGGTGACGGCGGCAGGGGCGGAGACGTTATCTTCCAGGTCGACGACAATTTCTCGACTCTGATAGATTTCCGTTACAAGAGAAAATACGTTGCGGAGAGAGGCCAGAACGGCAGCGGCAGAAACTGCACCGGCAAGAGCGCTCCTCCGCTTATAATCAAGGTCCCGAGAGGAACTGTCATCCGTGACGCAGCCTCCGGAAGGATCATGGCTGATATGTCAACAGACGAGCCGAAGGTCCTTGCAAAGGGCGGCAACGGCGGAAAGGGCAATGTCCACTTTGCCACCTCCACACGCCAGATACCGAGGTTTGCAAAGCCCGGCTATCCCGGCGAGGAATTTGAAGTCACCCTCGAGCTTAAGCTCCTTGCGGACGTAGGTCTTGTGGGCTTCCCGAATGTCGGAAAATCCACGCTTATCTCCGTAGTGAGCGCAGCTAAGCCCAAGATAGCGAATTACCACTTCACTACCCTTACTCCCGTGCTCGGAGTTGTCAGCACAGGCGAGGAGAAGTCCTTCGTCATGGCCGATATCCCGGGACTTATAGAGGGCGCCGGCGACGGCGTAGGCCTCGGACATGAGTTCCTCAGGCACGTAGAGAGATGCCGTCTCATCGTCCATGTGGTCGATGTGTCGGGCGTTGAGGGACGTGACCCCAAGGAGGATTTCGCTATAATCAATACCGAGCTTGCAAAGTTCAACGAGGACCTTGCAGAGCGTCCGCAGATCGTAGCCGCCAACAAGTGCGATATGGCTACAGAGGAGCAGATAGAGGAATTCCGCAGCTTCATCGAGGGGCAGGGGATACCGTTCTTCTGTATCTCGGCTGCCACTACTCAGGGCACAAGGGAGCTCGTCATGAAGATCTCCGAGGTGCTTGAGACTCTCCCGCCCATAAGGGAATTCGAGGCAGAGCCCATACCGCAGGCAGAGCTTGACGAGATGGCAGGCGCAGGAAAGAAATTCGAGATCACGGAGGAGGACGGTGTATACTACATCGATGCTCCGTGGATACAGCCCATCATGCGGACAGTCAACCCGGATGACTACTCATCCCTCCAGTACTTCCAGAGAGTGCTCATCAACAGCGGCATAATCGCAAAGCTTGAGGAAATGGGCATCCAGGAAGGCGATACCGTAAGTCTTGAGGGCTTTGAGTTCGATTATATCAACTGATGGATCATACATATATGGAAAGAGATTACTTGACCGAGCGTGAGGCGAACAGCTACAGCCCCCTTGCGCTGGCTTTCCTCGGCGACAGCGTATATGATACGCTCGTGCGTGAGAAGCTGCTCCGTACCGCAAATGTGCAGGTCGGAAAGCTCCATGCCGCCAAGGTGAAGCTGGTATGCGCCGAGTTCCAGTCATCGGTATATGACCGCGTGGCGGAGGTGCTCAGCGAGAAGGAGCTTGCCGTGCTGAAGCGGGGAAGGAATGCGACGGGAAATACAGTCCCGAAGCACGCTGATCCCGTGACGTACCGCAGGGCTACAGCAGTGGAATCACTGTTCGGATACCTCTTCCTGCTGGGCAGGAATGAGCGTATCATCGAGCTGTTTGAACTCATCATGCAGGATGTCGTTATAGAATTCTGAGCCGCATCTGTGCGGCAGGGAGGTTAATATGACCGGGGACAGAAATTATTCGTTCAGAGACCTTATCATCGCTGCCGGCGTGGGATTTGCCGCCGGACTGGCGATAGGTGCTGCGGTCGCTGCTCTGATCGACGACCGTGACGAAAAGTGCAGAGCGCTCAATAAGCTCGAGCATGATTCAGATGAGAATTACTATTATTCAACTGACTGATATTACGAAAGGGAGTGCTTAAAATGTCAGGACATTCAAAATGGAACAATATCAAGCGTAAGAAGGAAGCAACTGACGCTGCCAAGGGCAAGATCTTCACAAAGATCGGAAGAGAGATCACCGTTGTAGTACGTGAGGGCGGCCCCGATCCTGCCAACAACGCCAAGCTCCGTGACCTTATCGCAAAGGCAAAGGCAAACAACGTGCCCAACGATAATATCGACAGAGTTATCAAGAAGGCAGCAGGCGGCGAGGACAAGAACAACTACGAGAACATCACATACGAGGGATACGGCCCCAACGGTGTTGCAGTTATCGTAGAGTGCCTTACCGACAACAGAAACCGTACAGCAGGCGACGTGCGCCACTACTTCGACAAGTTCGGCGGCAACCTCGGTACAGTAGGCTGCGTATCATTCATGTTCAGCACAAAGGGTATCATCGTGCTCGAGAATACAGGCCTTGACGAGGATACAGTCATGGAGGACGTATTCGAGTGCGGCGGCGATGATTTCGATATCAACGAGGAGACAGTAGAGATCGAGTGTGCTCCCGAGAACGTGAGCGCAGTACGTGAGGCTCTTGCTGCAAAGGGTTATACCATCGTATCTGCCGAGGCTGAGAAGGTGCCTGCAAACTACACCACTCTCACCGACGAGGATCAGATCAAGAAGATGAACCTCCTCCTCGAGCATCTTGAGGACAACGATGACGTTCAGAACGTATACCATAACTGGGATATGCCTGAAGAGGAATAATAACACGGGGCGGGCTGACCGCCCCTTATTTTCGGGAGGGAGCTATGGCTGCTGAGATAATAAAGGTGAAGTATCTGCCTGAGCTGCGTGCGGTGGCGAATCTGGCGGATCAGATATGGCATGAGTGTTTTCTGGGCATAATAACCGAGGGACAGATAGACTATATGGTAAAGAAGTTCCAGTCGCTCGATGCTATGATAAAGCAGATAGAGGAGCAGAAATACAGCTATTTTGCCGTCCGTGACGACGGAGACCTCTGCGGCTATTTCGCAGTGAAGCCCGAGGAGGACAGCCGTTTCTTCCTCAGCAAGCTCTACCTCCGGAGAGACAAGCGCGGAAAGGGCATAGCTTCTCAGATGCTCGGGCGTGTCTTTGAGGAGGCCCGCAGGCACGGGAAGAAGTCGGTATACCTTACGGTGAATAAGTATAACGACCGTGCCATAGATATATACAGACACAGCGGCTTTGACGTGGTCGATGAAGCTGTGACTGATATCGGCGAGGGCTATGTCATGGACGACTTCATCATGGAGCACGTCCTCTGAGCACCGCATATAACATGAAACAGGGAGTGTAATAATGGGAATCATTGATGTTGTCGTTCTTTCAATAGGACTTGCCATGGATGCTTTTTCAGTTGCAGTCTGTAAGGGACTGAGCATGAAGAAGATCGACTACAAGGCAGCTACGATAATAGCGCTGTTCTTCGGCGTTTTCCAGGGAGGTATGCCCCTTATCGGCTATTTCCTCGGCAGCAGGTTCATGAAGTATATCTCAGCCGTGGATCACTGGGTGGCATTCATTCTTCTTGCCTTCATCGGCGGAAAGATGCTCTGGGAGGTCATCAAGGGCGGAGACGAGGAAGAGGATACAAAGGAATTCAGGCTCGACCTCAAGGAGCTTACGATACTTGCGATAGCAACGAGCATCGACGCACTTGCCGTAGGTATCGTATTTGCGGCACAGGATACGGAGATATGCTCCGCAGTCCTCAGCATAGGCATCATCACTGCCGCTATCTCGTTTGCCGGAGTATTCATCGGAAACCGCTTCGGCAGCAAGTATGAGAGCAAGGCACAGATAGCCGGAGGTATCATCCTGATACTTATCGGCCTGAAGATTCTGCTTGAGGATCTTGGAGTGCTGTAACAGACGTACAGAACGAGGACGCACGTTGAGTGCGTCCTTTTTCATATCACCCGAACCTCTCGGAAATATAGATCTCCATGCGGCTTTGCAGTACCCGGGCGCATTCCTCCGGTGTGCATTCGCCGGCAAAGCATCTCTCTGTCTCCTCTTGTATGATGTCGTACCAGTCGGAGTTCTCGATTCCGAAGCGAGCTGCTGCCGGAGGCTCCGGCTCTGCCGCATTGATAAGCCCGATCACGTCATCGTAGTCGTCCTGTGTCAGCTTGCCGAGATCTATCCATTCATCTCCACCGAGAGAATAGCGGTATTCAGTATCGTTTCCCGCCATTGATGGATCGTGGTCCGCAACGACGCCGAATATGGCATCTATGCCCGACCATGTTGCCGGAAGACCGATATAGTTGACATTATCAAGATAGAACTCATCACTCACAAGGTACTTTATAAGCCCAAATGCCTCATCGGGATGCTCTGAGAATCTCGTTATACCGTAGTTATGCCATGCGGAGCGGATATAGGTATGGCCGCCGTCGGGTGAGGGCTTTCCGAGTACGGTTATATCCTCGCCGCCGAAGCGTCCCTTCGTTATCCGGAGCCAGCCCTCCATTCCGTATATTCCCTGAGAGTCGAGCAGCTTGTCATCGTCTATCATCTCACGCTGCTGTGTGACGAACATTTCCAGACCGAGCTTCTGCGCCTCTTCGGACTGCGGATCAAGACCGGTATACCTGTCCTCCGGCTCAACGCCGTTTGCACCGAGGCAGTATCTCAGCACACGTATGAAGCTTTCGGAATCAAAGCTGCACGTTGCATTGTCAAGGTCTATCCAGTTGTAGATATCAAAATTCTTTGTGAAGCGCATATATGCCGTCTCGTCTGTCTCGCCCCATTTTTCGTTGAGTTCCGGCATCCTCTCAAGCTGGCTTATATAGGCATCAAAATCCCATTTGCCGATATTCTTCACGTACTTCGTCTTTGCGATATATCCGAGGTCAATGGCTATCTTGTTGCCGAGCATCGGGAGAGTGCCGTCATGCTCGAGCGTGGTCAGCAGAGCGGGTACGAAGTCCTCACGGCTTATATCCTTGTCCCTGTCGATGTATGGGTAAAGGTCGATGAACACACCCATGGCCGTCATGTCGATATTCCCGACTTTGCCGCAGTCATCGCTGATGAGGATATCCGGCAGGTCTCCGGCGAGAGCGTCCTGTGTGAGCTTCTCGTTTATCCTGTTGTAGGTATCCTCACTCCATTCATTACTTGTGTTGTAGAGCCTGAGTTCCGCCTGTACGTCGCTCGTCTCATTGAAGGCTTCAAGCTGTCCGGCGGTAGCATAGTCCTCGGAGTACATACCTACAGTGATATGCGGTATCTTTTCATACTCCTCCGGCGACATGGGCGTATATGTACGCACCTTCGGCCTGTAGGCTGACCAGTCCATTTCTGTGACGGTAAAGAGCCCGTCAGTCCGGCGGACGAATCCGGTGACGGCTGTCGAGCCGATACCCGCATAGCTTGTTCCGAATAGCGGCTCTATAGTACCGTAGCCGTCGCCGTCCTCCTTTATGCCGTAGATGGTGCTAAGTGTGCGGATAAAGAGGGAATAGCCGTCCGTGCCGGGGCGCAGCTCCTCCGTGCTGCCGGAGAACTGGTATTCCGCAGCCGCCGGTAGAAGAGTGCCGTCGGAGGTATTCACCTGATGTATCCTTGTAGTGCCGTCACCCTTGACCGTGCATATCAGTCTGCCCTTGCTGTCGATGCCGGCCTGTCCGAGCGTTCCCTCCTCGCCGCAGGTCACTTCGCCGAGGTACGTTCCGTCAAGCCCGATAAGATACACGCTTCCATCGATGCAGGCTATGATATGCTCGCCGTCAGTGAATGTCTCCGTGATGCTTGTATTCCTTGCCGGTTCGACCGGGAGGTCTGCGACAGGCACGGAGGAGAGGAGCTTTCCCTCCGGCGAGTAAACTGCTATCTTGAAGTTGTATTGCGCAGCCTCGTCATACACGGCCTGATCGAAGTCCGGATCGTCATAGTCCGGCTCGGGCAGATCGCCGTAATCCGCATCGACATACAGCGCTGCTATTGAGCCGTCGTTCGCTACGGCGATATTGTAGCTGACGCCGATATCAAAATCCGGGATATCGAGCTCCGTGAACGAGGTCATATCCCTGTCCGTCGTCCAGAACATGGGCGTCTTTGCTCCGCTGCCGAGCAGGAAGAGTTTTTCTCCGCCGGAGTACGGAGCGATTATGTAGAGTGCGGTCATGCCTTCCGGCAGCTCTGCCGACTTCTTTGTATAGGCAGTCTTCTGAAAGTCCTCCGACTGAAAGGTCTGCGGGGCGGTGTTCTCCGTGGGTGATACATTGCCTCCGGAGCTGCATGAAGCCATGCAGAGGAGTGCAAGAGCCGCTGCGAAAGCTGTTATCTTTTTCATACCTGTTCCTCCTTCTGTTTTTACTGCCGTACCGTGACAGTTTCATCGTTCTGTATACAAGTGAATCTCAGCGGGCAAAAAGACGAAGTTTCAAGGAAGTTTCCTGATTTTCGTATGAATACACAAAACAGGAGGCCTCTGTATATATAATGTGACGAAAATTAAAACAATAAATTGAATATACTTTATTTTTTTCCTGATTCATATTATAATGTAGATAATAGTCATTACAGTGATTAGCAGAACGGGGGGCGGATAGTATGGACAAGGAAAAGACAGTTGATATTGCGGTCATAATCTCCGGACTCGATGAGGAGTACCAGTACAATATGATATGCGGCATCAACGATTTCGCAAAGGGTAAGAACATGAATCTTGCCTACTTTGCCGCCTTCGGAGGTATGCTTGAGAGCCGCCGCTATGACATAGGCGAATACAGCATCTACGGCCTTATAAATTTTGCTGCCTTTGACGGTGTTATTTTCCTCAGCAATACGATATGCGACCCCGATGTACGCAAAAGGATAGCCGAAAGGCTAAGCAAGTCCGGCAAGCCTGCAGTAGTATTCGACTGCGATGACTATCCCGGCTTTTACAACATCTCCATAGACAATACCTCAGCCATGCGTGAGATAGTCCGCCATGTCATACGTGAACACGGTGCAAGGACGATAAACTTCATATCCGGCCCGATGTCCAATCCCGAGGCAAGAGAAAGACTCGCTGCATTCCGTGAGGTAATGGAGGAGAACGGCCTTACTCCGGAGGAGGCAAGGATATACTACGGTGAATTCCGCAGCTATGACGGAAAGGCCGCTATAGAGCATTTTGCGAGTTCAGGCCTTTCGCTGCCGGATGCTTTTATATGCGCAAACGATGCAATGGCGCTTACGGCAATGAGTGCCCTTGAGAAGCTTGGATACAGGATACCGGAAGATGTTATCGTCACCGGTTTTGACAATACATACAACGCCCGCAACTATACACCGTCGCTCACATCGGTATCCCGCCCGCTCTGCGAGGCAGGAAAGAAAGCCTGCGAGCTCCTCCTTGATATCATCCGGGGAGGAAATCCGGAAAATGAAATACGTCTCGAGGCGAGCCCGGTATTCACCGAGAGCTGCGGCTGCTGTCTCGAAGGCGGTCTTGACCTCAAGGAATACAAGAAGCGCATCTATGCAAGACTTGAAGCCGAGAGCGACAAGACCTGCAAGCTGAATATACTTACCGCAAGGCTTGCGGAATCCGAGACGCCGGAGGACAATGCCGAGCGTATAAAGGAATTCGTGCTCGAGCTTGGATGCACACATTTTGCACTCTGCCTTACAAGTGACTGGCAGGATGATTTCAACGGCGGCGAACCTGAGTTCAGCCTTGCAGGCGGTATGACGGCTCCGCTCATAATACACGACGGCGTGATGAGCAGCAGGGAATACTTCTCCGGCAGACAGATGTATCCGGATAATATGTCCCCAACAGGCTTGATAAGCTACTTCCTGCCGCTGCATTTCCGTGAGAACGTCCTCGGATACTACATAATGACCGGCACGGATTTCCCGCTGGGAAGCCTTCACTGCCATACCTTCTCCATGAACGTGAGCAACTCCATAGAGAATGTCCGCAAGCTGCTGCACCTCAACCGTGCAATGGAGGAGCTTAACCGTCTTTACGTCATTGATCCGCTCACAGGCATATACAACCGCAACGGCTTTATAAACAAAGTTGACGGTCTTTTCCGCGAATGTGCCTCGGATCATACATCGGTAATGCTGACATTCATTGATATGGACGGCCTGAAGTCGATCAATGACAACTACGGCCATAACGAAGGCGATTTTGCGATACAGCGCCTTGCCGAGGTGATACGTGAATGCTGCCGCAGGGACAGTGTATGCGCAAGGTTCGGCGGAGACGAGTTCATCATCTTTGACCGCAACGTCGAGGACGGCGAGGAGGAAGCCATGGAGAGACGCTTCAACGCCAAGATCGAGAGCCTGAATGAAATGGTGAACAAGCCGTATACTATCTCAGCAAGCCTCGGAACGGTGATCATGACCGTTGACGAGGACACCACTCTTTACAACGTCATCAGGAGCGCTGACGAAAAGATGTACGATGTGAAGAAAAGCAAGAAAACTACCCGTCCATTCGGTGGAAAGGTAATTGGATAGATGGAGGAGCAGCCTGCCGGTCCGGCGGGCTGCTCTTCTGTCTATGAGGCGAGATCCTCTATCAGCTGCCTGAGCTCCTCGTCTGTCTCGATGACGAGCCCCTTTGCGAGCTGCTCCCTGTCGAAGTCCGAAAGGAGCGATACATCGTAGTCGATGATACGTGCCGGAGTTTCGCTGCCGCCTCTGAATACTCCTATCCGGCCGTTGTACTCTCTTACCACGCATTCCGGCTGTATCAGCTCCGGAGCTGCTTCTGCGGTCTTTGCTGCGACTCTCTGACGGTGTACGGACTGACCGAGGGTGCATATGACTATGAAGCCGGATACGGTGACTGCCGTCAGCAGGGTGAAGAATGCCCGCCTGTCAAAAAACTGTTTCAATATTTACTGCCTCCTGACTGATTTCACTAATTGATGATGATATTATGGATATATTTTGCTCGATTATACAAAATTTAATATAAATATCCGGCAGAGACTTAACAAACAGGCGGAAGTGTGATATAATTTATCCTGTATACGAATGCAATTCTGAGCACGGAATGATACGTTTTTTAGTGCTCCGATTCATAATTCTGAAAGGAGTTGAGTCCGTCCCCGACGGAAAATGGACTATGGACAACAACAATATAAATGCTCCGCAGCCTCAGGAGTTGCGCCCACTGCGTCCGGTTCGCTCTGAGATGCAGCCGCCCCCGCAGCCCCAGAGACTGAAAAAGAAGAAAAAGAAGAAAAAGAAGACTATCCCGCTGCTGATACTGAAAAAGCTGGTAACAGTCATCGCAACAACGCTCCTCTCGCTCTTCCTCGTTATGGTCATCACCGGAACGATCGTAGCCACAGCGCTTACGGTATACGTTCTTGACTTCATGGAGGATGCAACGACTATCACACTCTCGGAGCTTGAATCGGGAAGCGATACCTACTTCTACGGCTATGAGACTCAGGAGGACGGCACCAAGGAACTGACGGTGCTCAAGAGACTCAAGACGGATACACAGCGTCTGCCGGTTGATATCGAAAAGGTACCGCAGAATGTCCGCAACTGCTTTGTTTACACCGAGGACGAGCGTTTCTACCTCCACGACGGTGTTGACTACAAGAGAACCTTCTCTGCGTTCCTGAATATGTTCATCCACTTCTACGCTACCGACCAGGGTGGTTCGACCATCACCCAGCAGCTCGTAAAGAACCTCACAGGTGATGACGAGCATACCCCGCAGCGTAAGATACGTGAGATATTCAGCGCTATGCAGCTTGAGAAGACCTATTCCAAGGACGAGATCCTTGAAGCATACCTGAACTATATCGGCTTCGGCGGTCCTATCAACGGCATACAGCTGGCCTCCACACGTTACTTCGGAAAGAACGTATGGGAGCTCACTACTCCCGAGGCTGCCGTGCTCGCCGCTATCCCCCAGAGCCCGCAGTGGTACGGTCCCTTCGTTGAGACCTACAACGATGAAGGAAAGCTCGTCGTTGACGGAAAGGCCAACAACAAGGTGCGTCAGCGCTACGTTCTCTGGCAGCTCTACCACAACGGCGTTATCACCTACGACGAATATCAGGAGTACCTCAATACCAAGATACTCTATACCGATGAAGAGGAGTACAGAAGACTCCACCCCGAGATCGACCTCGAGGAAATGGAGAACGCACAGTCGGTATACACCTGGGAAGTTGATGCGATGATGTATGAGGCTGCCCACTACCTTATGGATGAATACAACATCGATAAGTGGGAGGCTATCAAGCGTATCAACAAGGGCGGTTACCGTATCTACTCCACTCTTGACGACCAGATGCAGGCCTTTGTTGAGGAGCGCTGCTCAAGCCTTGACAATATCCTCAGCAGCGGCTATGTAAGAAAGTATGTCGATCTTGACAATGACGGACAGGCTGAAGAACAGCTCCCGCACGTCGGATTCATCGCTCTCGACTACGACGGCTCTGTAAAGTGCCTCCTCGGAAACTGGGGCGAGAAGACAGACTCACTCGTAACCAACTACGCCGTTGAAGAGCCGAGACAGATCGGTTCTACAATGAAGCCTATATCCACTTACGGACTTGCCCTTGAACGTGATGAGATCCACTGGGGCTCCGTATTCCAGGATAAGGAGATCATGGAGGTCGATGGAAAGAAGTGGCCTACAAACTACTCCGTTGACAGTAAAACATCTATCTCCTACGCATACCACAACATCTACTACTTCCTGCAGCAGTCATTCAATACCGTTCCTGCTCAGCTCTGTCAGATGCTCACACCTCACGAGGTATATCTGTTCTGTACTGAGAAGATGGGAATGAAGCTGGATGCACAGGACGAGGACTACTCACCTCTGTCCGTTGGTTCACTTACCTACGGTATCACTCTTGAGAACCTTGTAAACGCCTACATTCCTTACGGAAACGGCGGAACCTACTGCGATGCACACATCATCTCACGTATCGAGGACGGCAACAGAAACGTCATCTACTCCAACGACGGAAATCCCCGTGAGGCTGTATCTGAGTCAACTGCATGGGTTATGAACCGTCTGCTGAAGAACGTTATCGACCGCGGTACCGGTACCTTCGCTAAGCTCAACTACAAGACGCTCTGCGGTAAGACAGGTACAACAGATAACTGGTACGATCTTACCTTCGTCGGCCTTACCCGTGACTTCGTCAGCGGCGTAACCATAGGCTACAAGGAATACAACCCGAACCTCACGCTTCCTACAGGTCTCCATTCAGCATCTGTATGGAAGAGCATCATCGGTGACTACGCTGATACGATGTTCACCGATACTCCCGTTGATTTCGACGAGCCCAAGGAGGGCGTAGTCGGAGCTTCAATGTGTGCAGCTACCGGTATGATCGCAGGTCCTTACTGCGGACACGGCCAGGTACAGGGCTGGTGGAAGTCCTCCAACGCTCCTGTCTGCACAGGTAACCACGCAGGCGCACACTATGCAGGTGAGGGCTCAGGAACAAACAACAACAACAATAACAACACATGGAACAACAATAACAACAGCTGGAATGATACCGGCAATACCTGGAATGATACCGGAAACAGCTGGACAGATAATTCCGGCGGCTGGAACGATAACTCAGGCGGCTGGACTGACAATTCCGGCGGCGGAGACAGCGGCTGGACTGATAACTCAGGCGGCGGCTGGAACGATACCTCAGGCGGCGGAGACGGCGGTTGGACAGATAACTCCGGCGGCGGAGACGCAGGCTGGGCTCCCGTTGAGGAGAATCAGTGGTGATCTGAGTAAAACCGAATAAAAGAAATGGACCTGTCTGCACGGCTGTGCGGACAGGTCCTGTGTTATCGGCCGGAAGAACGCTCCGGCCCTCTGTGAAAGGAATAAAGTATGAGTACATTAAGGCTGTGCTGTCCGTGCCATTTCGGACTGGAGAGCGTACTTAAATTCGAGATAACCAAGATAGGCGGCACCGATCTGAAGGTGACCGACGGAAAGATAAGCTTTACCGGCGACGAGAGTATTCTTGCGAGAGCAAATCTCTGCCTGTCCACTGCCGAGAGAGTCCTTATCGAGCTGGCGGAGTTCCGTGCAGTGAGCTTCGAGGAGCTTTTCCAGGGAGTGAAGGCACTCCCGCTTGAGGAATTCATCGGCGAGGAGGACGCCTTCCCGGTAAAGGGCTATTCCATTGATTCAGCCCTCCACAGCGTGCCGGACTGCCAGTCCATAGTCAAGAAGGCGGCAGTTGAACGCCTGAAGGAGAAGTACGGCATCAGCTGGTTCAGCGAGGAAGGGCCGAAGGTGCAGATCAAGTTCAGCATCCTCAAGGACATAGTTACTGTATACCTTGATACGAGCGGTACAGGACTGCACAAGCGCGGATACCGCCGCAACTCCAATGCTGCGCCTATCAAGGAGACGCTTGCGGCAGGCATCATCGACCTTGCAAGAGTACGCCCTGATACAGTTGTCTGCGATCCGTTCTGCGGAAGCGGCACTCTTCTTATCGAGGCGGCCTTTAAGGCACTCCGCATACCGCCCGGGATAAACCGCCGCTTTGCTGCTGAGAAATGGGGCTGCATACCGGCGGAGGTATGGCGTGAGGAGCGCAGCCGTGCGATAGACGGAGTTGACCGCAGCGGCAAATTCGAGGCCATAGGCTTTGACATAGACGACGATGCAGTAGCCCTCACCCTTGACAACGCCCACAAGGCAGGCGTGAAGTCCCGCATACACGTAGAGCAGGCCGATATCACACGCTTTGTGCAGCCGGAGAATTCAGTAGTCATCTGCAATCCGCCCTACGGCGAGAGACTCCTCGAGCTGCGTGAGGCCGAGGACATCTACCGTAAGATGGGAAAGGTTCTCGGAAAGGGCGGCGACCGTCAGAGCTTCGTTATCTCTCCGCATGAGCAGTTCGAGGCTTTCTTCGGCACTAAGGCACGCAAGCGCCGCAAGCTCTATAACGGTATGATAAAGTGCCAGCTGTATATGTATTTCTGATATGAGAGAGGATATAAAGCGGCTGCTTCTGCACCTTATAGCGCCTACACGCTGTCCGGTCTGCGGAGACTTCATCCGGCCGGACGAGCGCTTCTGCCCTGAGTGTGAGGCGGAGCTGACCGTATGGAACGGTGAGCATACCATACCCGGAGCGGACAGCTTCACAGCTGCCTACGAATACAACGATGCGGTAAAGCCGGCAGTCATGCTGCTGAAGAACGGCATCGCAGACAATGCGGATTACGCCCTCGGAGGAGCGCTGCATGACAGGTTGAAGGAGAACGGCATAATTGAAAATGCCGACGTCATTCTCCCAGTACCCATGACACAGGAGGCTGTCTCGGAGCGCGGCTTCAATCAGGCTGTGCTGATATGCCGCCGGATAGGGAAGCTGTCGGGCCTTCCCGTTTCGGAGTGCCTTGAAAAGCAGACGGAAACCCTCCCGCAGAAGACCCTGAACAAGGCGCAGCGTGCGGTGAACCTCAGGGATGCATTCACAGTGACCGACCCTGATACAGTAAAGGGCAGCCGCATACTCCTCGTTGACGACGTATGCACCACCGGCAGCACTCTTGCCGAACTCACATGGCAGCTCAAATTCCACGGAGCAAAGGCGGTATACTGTGCCGCCTGCTGCAAGACACCGCCCGTCAGGGACGATGAAGAATTACCCGATAACGGTTAAACCCCCTTCAGGAGATAACTCCTGTCGGGGGTTTTGCCATATAAAATATAAGTTAACTGTCGAACTGATTTATCAGAATCCGAAGCCCGGTCTGCCGCCGCCTGAAGAGGAGGCTGCACCTGTGACCTGAGTTCCGCCGGAAAGTGTTCCGCCGTAGCCTGCGGTCTGTACCGTGTCGAGATCCTGGAAGTAGGTGGTTTCTGAAAGGGTACCGCCTGTGTAGAAGGAAGCGCCTGAGCCTACGCCCGTGCCGCCTGCCTTGAAAATGGTGACGCTCTTGCCTGCAATGAAGGTGAGAATGACCTTACCGTCAGAGCCTACAAGTGATACTCTCGTACCTGCGTCTGCTGAACCTGTGTTGTTTACAGCTGCCGTCATTTCGCTTCCGCCCATGCTCATGCCGCCGCTGGGACAGTTGCTTGCCCACACGCCGCCGGTCACCTTGATGGAGTTGCCGCTGTCGCCGCAGTCAAAGGGCTCGTTGCCGTTTGTGACTACATAGCCGCCGTTTATCTCGATATCGCCGTTGGAGTCGAATCCGTCGTGGTCGCCGTTGGTGACGTTCACGATAGAGAAGCCGCCGTTGAACTGGAGCAGATAGTCGCCTGAGCTGCTGCCGCCGAATCCGCCGCCCGGACGCCAGCCGCCGGGATTCTGATTACCGGAGCCGTCTGCACCGCCTGCTGCGTTGTAGCCGTCATCAGTGGAGTTGACTATGACTGAACCGCTGTTCTGGTATATCTTCTGCCCCTCCATACCCTCGTATGCCTTGGATACGGTCACGATGATATCATCGTAGCCCTTGCCCTTGGTGCCTATGGTGAGTACATGGTCTGAATGACAGGCATCGTCTGCGGAGGCAAGAGTGAGCCTGCCGCCTGTAAGATTCATATCGCCGCCGCAGTGTATGCAGTCGTCAGAGGAATCTATAGTGAGAGTACCGCCGTTGATGGTGATATTTCCCTTGCTCTGCCAGGTAGTACCTGCTGCATCATAGAGTCCTATGGACTTGATACCCTTTGCGGAGATATCAGTCTTGTTGGAATTGCCGTCCATACCGAATCCGCCGCCGCCGGGGCCGCCGAATCCGCCCTGTGAAGAGGAAGCATTGCCTGAGAAGCTGCTGCCCTCAAAGGTCTTTATGGTAACATCGCCGCCGTTCATAACGAAATCCTGCTCAGCCTGGAAGCCGTCTGCATAGGATTCGATATTGACTGTACCGCCGTTGATGGTGATAACGCCGGAAGCCTTGTCGGTGTCTGTGCCTGTAGCCTTTACGCCGTCGCCGGCCTTGGTCTTGACTTTAAGGCTTATACCGCTGTTGTCAGCCTCTGTGCCGTCAGCCTTTGTTGTATCGCCTACAGTAACGCTGTCCTTTGCGCGGATTCCGTCATCGGCAGCATTTACAACGATATTGCCGTTATAGATCTTGAGATCGTTCTTGCAGACGATACCGTCCTGATAGTTGCCGTTTACGGTAAGGGAACCCTTGCCCTTGATCTTGAGATCGTCACGGGAGAATACAGCAGAGTTTATGCTCTCTGTATTGCCGTCGCTGTCGGTGTAGGTATCAGAGTGTGATGTGCCGTCAGAGACGGTGTTTTCTGTACCGTTCTTTGCGATGAGCTGTACCTCGTCGCCTATGCTTGCAACGTAGATAGGAGCCTTGGAGCTGTTGGAGATATCTACTCCGTTGAGCTCCAGCTCTACAAGACCGTCGGGATAAGCTGTCTTGTCTACGTTTACTATGATCTGTGCCTCACTGCTCTTGCCGCTGAAGGAATATGTACCGGGCTGGAGGATAGTAGCGGTCATGCCGTCTATCTTTACAGCCTCAGCGGGGTAGCCGGAGGTAATTGAAGATTCAGCTATTACTGACAGAGTCAGCCTTGGGCTCAGCAGGGGTTGTGGCAGCTGCTGATCCGGCAGGATCAACGCTCTCGAATGAAGTAACAGCGCCGGTAAGCTTGAAGCTGTCGCTCTTTTCAGCGGAGTGTGTAACGCCTGCACCTGTGCTTGTGTTGGTCAGTTTGTAAGTTTCTCCGGACTTGAGATCAGGAGCGGAGATGAGTACGAAGGAGTATTTCTTCATAAAGGTCAGGCCTGCTGTTGAGTATGCAAGGCTGTTTGCCTTCTTCCAGCAGCCGTCTTCGTTGGAAGCGTCCTTTACGCAGCTGAGGAGCATTGCAGCCTGATTCTCGACCTTGAGCTTATCAGCAGCAGTCTGGTTGTCGGTAGCTGTAGCTACAACGATACCGCCTGTGATGTTTACGCCTGTAGCTGCGGTAAGTCCCTTGTCGCCGCCTGCGTAGAGCTCGCCGTCGGAGATATCGATAGTGGTCTCAGCCTGTACAGCGTCCTTGCCGGCCTTGATGCTTATCTTGCCGCCTGTAACGGCTACACTGCCCTTTCCGGACTTGATGCCGTCACCCTCAGCGTCAACAGTAAGAGTACCGCTCTTTACTGTGAGGGAGGTCTTGCCGTTGATACCGTTTGTGCTGTCGTCCTTGTTGGAGGTCTTGATATTGATAACGCCGCCGTTGATCTTGATATCATTGTTGCACTGGATACCGTCCTGAGTATTGGCGGTTACGTTGAGGATACCTGTACTCTTTTCGCCGCCCTTGATAGTCAGATCATCCTTTGCTTTGATAACAGCATCGCCGGTGGGAGTACCTGCAGCATCAATATAAACAGTATCGCCGTCAGAGATGGTGTTCTCTGTGCCGTCTGCAAGTGTGATCGATGTATTCTTGGCGTTGGAAACGAGGATAGCCGGAGCACTCTTGCCTGTGATGCTTGCGCCCTCAAGGAAGAGCTTTACTGTCTCGGCATCTGCTTCCTCGTCTGCGATATTAACGTCGATCTGTCCGTCGTCAAGAGTACCGCTGATGTGGTATTCGCCGGAGTGTGTGATAGTGAGCTTGGAGCCCTCTACACTTGTATACTTCTTGGAGTCACCTTCAACTGTGATCTTTGTGCCTTCAAGCTTTATCTTTACGGAGTATTTCTCACTGGGATCCTCGCCGGGATTATCCTCGGGGCCGTGGCCTTCCATCCATGACTCGGGGAGAGTGATGATGCCTGCATCAGCCTTCTGGATAGCGATGGCATCGTAGCCTGTGATAGAATCGCCTCTGTTGAAAACATCGGCATTATCGAGCGCCTCTTCGGAAAGCGCGTACTTCTCCTGGTTTGCAAGGTACTGAAGTACTGCAACAGCGTCTGCAACTGTCAGCTTGCCGTCAAGGTTTACATCACCGTAATTTGTTTCAGCTGCCTGGGCTGAAAACGGGATGCCTGAGATGAGGACAGCAGCAGATGAGAGGACTGCCAAAAGCTTCTTTGACTTGTGGTTTTTCATATGTATCAAACTCCTTTATAAATTTATCACTATGCGTGAATCATGTTCTCTATGATTAGATTATATATAAACTATCTTAAAATAATCTTAAAGATGTTTAAACTATTGAGGAATCTGTGTGGAATCTGTGTGATGAGAAAACGGAAAGGCGGTCTGATGCCGGAAATCAGACATCAGACCGCCCGGATGATCATTTATTTCCCCATACCCGCACCTCATCCTGCCGTCAATGTATGGTAATAACAATAATCTGTAACAATGCGTTTATGAGCTGTCCGGGCTGAACATTAAGTCATGTGCTGCCGCCCATGGCAGCTAAACTGAGTCCGCGTTTTGCTTGAAACGGGGAAAAGCGCATTCGCCCGGCAGGACTACACCATGATCGTGTCCGTTTCAGAGCAGTTCGGTCGTCCAGTTCAGAGCCTGTACGGCGTTATCGAGCTTTCTGAGCTCTGCCGACATCTCATCGACAGCCTTCTGCATCTTTACAACATCGACTGTGCTGAGGAGGCGTATCTCCGCATACCTTGCCCTCTGTCCGGTCTGGCTCGCTTCTGTTACCAGCATGGTGTATACCGATATCTTTGTGCGGAGTGTATCCTTTTCGGCAATAAGCTCCGTCATGGTGCGGCCGCCGCGCTCCTCGCAGACTGTCCTGCTGTTGGTGAAGTTGATGCGTTTTACAAGCTCCTCGAGCCTTGTGAGAGCGCTGTCGAGCTCCTTCAGGAGGTCTGCCGGCTTTTCCGCAGGCTTTTCACCTTCCTGTACAATGGCGTTGCTGCGGATACGCTCTCTCAGAGAGGATATCTTGTTGTTGAGGTCTGCACGCTCCTGCAATGCTTCTGCAAGTTTCATATCGCTGCTCCTTTTTTATTATTCTCCGGAGATGCTGATTACGACTATCTCCGATACTGTTCCTGTTTTAAACGGTATTGCCCAGCCGGAAATACCGGAGGTAACGAGAAAATCAGTGTTTCCTCTGCGCTCCTTGCCGTATATCCTGTCATTTGCGCCGAATGCAAGACCGATATATCCGGCAGGGAAGAGGTGGCCTCCGTGGGTATGTCCCGACAGGACGAGATCAGCACCGGCTGCTGCCTCTTCGTCATATGCGTTGGGCTGATGGTCGAGAACGACAGTATATCTGTCACCGGCCGCATTCCGCATCAGCTCCTCCATTGAGGCTCTGCCGCTGCCGTAGTTCTCCTCGTACTTGTCCTTCCGCCCGATGATATACAGCCTGTCTCCGGCGTCTGCGCACTCATCCGTGAGTACGGTGATGCCGTTTTCTTCAAGGCGCGCTGCAACATCATCTGCGGTATATCCGCGGTAATCGGAATAGCCCTTGTCGTGGTTGCCGAAGGAGAAATAGGTGCCGAG
Organism: Ruminococcus sp.; assembly: GCA_017620025.1. GTDB lineage: Bacteria > Bacillota > Clostridia > Oscillospirales > Ruminococcaceae > Ruminococcus. The sequence continues at coordinate 45,842 of JAFZRF010000017.1, read as the reverse complement.
CCGGGGGTGAAGCTGCCCGAGCGCATCGCAGGCCTTTTCCATGTCTGCCTTTGGGGTATCGTCATCGACGAAATCGCCGGCAATGAATACGATATCGGGATCAAGTCCGGCTATACGCTCTGCCTGTACGGCGAACTCATCTCCGTCGAGCGTTATCCCGATGTGTGAATCGGCAATAAGCACGGCTTTTATGTTCTCACCGGAGAGCTTCGGCGAAGTGAAGCTGTATTCGCGTATCACGACATGATGCGCCAGATACCAGCCGATACCGAGGTATACGGCCGTGAATACAATCGCAGCAGCCCCCGCATAGTTCCGCACACGCTCCCTGCCCGTTATTTTCCTGTATACCGCAGCGATGATGTCGCATACCAGCCAGAAGACGAACAGGTGTATCAGCACGACGATGACGGTCCAGCTGTTTATCAGCGCGAAGAATCCCGTCAGCGAGAGCAGCGCCGCAGATAATACCCATGAGAGCAGCCTGTGCTTCTCCCCGAGCTTTTTCAGGAAGCTGAACCGGTGTACGCCACGTACAAGGTATACTGCTCCTCCGACGGAGACGAGCAGCATGGCAGCGAATATGGCCAGCCACATACGCTTACTTTATAACTTCCCTGATAGCGCCGAGCAGCTCCTCGTAGGTCTCGAATGCCGGGAACTCCGGATTGTCCTTCTTTATCTGCTCTGTGGAGCGGAAGAGGAATCCGGCCTTGCTGGCCTTGATCATGCCGAGATCGTTGTAGCTGTCGCCGCTTGCGATAGTATCATATCCGATGGACTGGAGAGCCTTTACCGTAGTCAGCTTGGACTGCTCGCAGCGCATCTTGAATCCTGTTATCTCGCCGTTCTCAGCTACCTCGAGGGAGTTGCAGAAGATAGTCGGCATACCGAGCTTCTTCATGAGGGGAGCTGCGAACTCTGTGAAGGTATCGCTTATGATGATCACCTGGCAGATGGAACGGAGCTCGTCAAGAAACTCCTTTGCGCCGGGCATGGGATCGATCTTTGCGATAGTGTCCTGTATCTCTCTGAGACCGAGGCCGTGCTCCTTGAGTACGCCGAGCCTCCAGTTCATGAGCTTATCGTAATCGGGCTCGTCACGGGTGGTTTTTTTAAGCTCCGGGATTCCGCTTGCTTCAGAGAAAGCGATCCAGATCTCAGGTACGAGAACTCCTTCAAGGTCAAGACAGGTTATAAACATATAGTGTTTCCTCCAATATATAATAGTATACATTTATTATACATTATACTGCCGGATTTGTAAAGAGGAGGGGAGCACATCAGAGAGATCATTTTTTCTCCCGGAAGGTCGTATAATGAGGAGCTTTGAAAGGCCGCATCATTTGTACTTGCATTCGTAAACGAAATGTGGTACAATAGTAATACCGCTTCATAAAACACGGACACAAAGCCGCAAGGCTCTCCAAAGAAAGGATAAGCTATGGATATCAATTCAGTATTAGCCAAGGAATTCGGCCTCCGTCAGGAGCACGTAGACAATGCCGTATCAATGATCGATGAGGGCATGACCATTCCCTTCATCGCACGTTACCGTAAGGAGAATACAGGCTCTATGGACGATCAGGTGCTCCGTGAGCTCTCCGACCGTCTCACATACCTCCGCAACCTTGAAAAGCGCAAGGGCGAGGTTATCAACTCGATCACAGAGCAGGAGAAGATGACTCCTGAGATAGAAGCAGCTATCAGCGCTGCCACTACACTCGTCGAGGTAGAGGATATCTACCGTCCGTACAAGCCCAAGCGCCGCACCCGTGCCAGCGTTGCCCGTGAGGCAGGCCTTGAGCCCCTCGCACAGATCCTCATGGCTCAGGAGAACGGCGTATCTCCCGAGAAGGAGGCAGAGGCCTTCGTTGACGCAGAGAAGAACGTCCCCGATGTACAGGCTGCTCTTCAGGGCGCTATGGATATCATCGCCGAGGATATCTCCGACGATGCAGACATAAGAAAGAAGCTCCGTACCGCAGCAGGCGAGAAGGGCGAGATAGTATCAAAGGCCGCAGATGCTGAGGCAGAGAGCGTATACAAGAACTACTACGACTTCTCCGAGCCCGTATCAAAGATAGCCAACCACCGTGTTCTTGCCCTTGACAGAGGCGAGAAGGAGAACTTCCTCAAGATAGCTCTCAGCCTTGAGGAATCCGCTGCGACAGATATCATCCTCGGCAAGTACATAAAGAGCAACAACGCCTGCGGAGAGCTTGTCCGTGCAGCAGCAGAGGACGGCTACAAGAGACTTATCTTCCCCTCAATCGAGCGTGAGATACGTTCTGAGCTCACTGCAAGAGCCGCAGAGGAATCCATAAAGGTATTCGCATCCAACCTCAGACAGATGCTCATGCAGCCCCCGCTCAAGAGCAGCGTTATCCTCGGCCTCGATCCCGGATATGCTCACGGCTGCAAGACAGCAGTAATCGACGGCACAGGCAAGGTGCTCGACCACGCTATCATCTATCCCGTTAAGGAATTCGCATCCGCTGCAAGAGTTGCAGAGGCTCAGAGGATAGTAAAGGGCTTCATCAAGAAGCATCATGTAAACGTTATATCTATCGGCAACGGTACTGCCTCCCGTGAGACAGAGACCTTTGCTGCCGATATCATCAAGGAGATCTCCGGCGAGATCGACTGGGAGGTAAGCTACATGGTAGTCAGCGAGGCAGGCGCCTCCGTATACTCCGCCTCCAAGCTCGCCGCAGAGGAGTTCCCGGAATACGACGTATCCATCAGAGGCGCTATCTCCATCGCTCGCCGTCTTCAGGATCCGCTCGCAGAGCTGGTCAAGATCGAGCCCAAGGCTATCGGTGTAGGACAGTACCAGCACGATATGCCGCAGGCACGCATGACCGAGGCTCTCTCCGGAGTAGTCGAGGACTGCGTAAACTCCGTCGGAGTAGACCTCAACACCGCATCCTATTCACTGCTTTCATACATCGCAGGCATCAATTCCGCAGTTGCCAAGAACATCGTTACCTACCGTGAGGAGAACGGCCGCTTCACAGACCGCAAGGAGCTGATGAAGGTGCCGAAGCTCGGCAAGAAGGCTTTCGAGCAGTGTGCAGGCTTCCTCAGAGTACGTGACGGCAAGAACCCGCTCGATAATACAGCAGTTCATCCCGAGAGCTACGCAGCAGCAGCTTCTCTCCTGAGCGAGTGCGGCTTCACGCTTGCAGATGTATCCGCAGGCGGAGCAGCAGGCATCAACGAGAAGGCTGACTCCATAGGCATAGACAATATCAGCAAGTCGCTCGATATCGGTGTTCCCACCCTTACAGACATCATCGCCGAGCTCAAGAAGCCCGGCCGTGACCTCCGTGACGAGCTCCCGCCTCCGCTCCTCAGAAGCGGCGATATCATGGATATCAAGGACCTCAAGCCAGGCATGGAGCTGGTGGGCACGGTACGCAACATCGTTGACTTCGGCGCATTCGTTGATATCGGTGTTCACGAGGACGGCCTCGTGCATATCTCACAGTTCGCAAGACGTGTGGCTCATCCGCTCGAGATCGTAAAGGTCGGCGAGGTAGTCAAGGTAAAGGTGCTTGAAGCCGATCCTGTACGCGGAAGGATAAGCCTTACAATGCGCGGCGAGAAGCCGGAGAAGTCTGCCGGCGGCAGGAACAGTGACAGGCGCAGCGGCGGCAAGCGTCCCGACAACAGACGCCCCGAGAAGAAGAAGGACAACGGCTTCGATCCTTCAAGACTGCGCAACTCCGCATTCCGCATCAAGGAAAAGAAGTAAGCGTGTACTACGTTTATATACTGCGCTGCTCCGGTGACCGGCTCTATACCGGCATAACCACCGATCCGGAGCGGCGGCTCAGAGAGCATTCCGGCCTTGATGCCGGCGGAGCAAGGTTTACCCGTGCGAATCCGCCGGAGAGGTTCGAGGCTCTCTGGAGCACCGATACAAGGAGCAGGGCGCAGAGCCTTGAATACCGTATCAAGCATCTCACACGCAGCCGCAAGACTGCGCTCATAGAGGATAACAGCCTTATGGAGAAGTATTTCGGAGCAGAGCTCTCCGCCTTCTTCACAAGGCTTTCTCCGGCTGATGCCGGAAAATAAACGATGAAAGGAGCTGCAAAGCGCAATGGAATACAGGATCAATACCGGCCTTATCGGGAATATGTTCAGTGTGCCGGGGATAGTTGCCGACAACTTCCTCAAGCTTGCAACAGGCAGTCAGCTGAAGGTGCTCCTGTATATCATCCGCAGCTCCGGCAGGGATCTTTCGGCGGAGGATATTTCCGCGGGCACCGGCGTCTCCGTACAGGAGACCGAGGAGGCTGTCCTCTTCTGGCAGCAGGCAAATGTGCTCTCAGCCGATGCCGAGATACCCGCAAGCCTTATGCAGCCTGCCGTTTCGGCACCGCAGCCCGCACAGGATATTTCCCGTCCGGCTGAGACTCAGCCGGAAACAAAGACAGCACCGGCAAGGATGCCTCTGCTTGCCCCGAGCGATATCGCACAGCTTGTGAGCGGTTCGCCGGATATAACAGAGCTCTTCACCGCAGCGGAATCGGCACTCGGTCCGCTTGGCCATACCATGCAGAATGCCCTTATAACGATGTATACCCACCTCGGGCTGAAGAAGGAGGTAATACTTATCCTCCTCAACTACTGCAAGAGCATAGAGAAGACAAACTCCGCCTATATCGAGAAGATAGCCTACTCATGGGCGGACAGCGAGATAAACTCCCTCGAGGCCGCACAGGACGAGGTGGAGAGGCTCTCCCTTGCGCATGATTACAGCGGCATGGTCATGAAGCAGTTCGAGATGAAGCGCCGTCCCGTGCCTTCACAGATGGTATTTGTGGAGCAGTGGCGTGCAGCCGGGTTTACTCCGGAGCTTCTGCGCCTTGCATACGAAAGGACGATCGAGAATATCGACAAGCTCTCCTTCTCCTATATAAACAAGATACTCCTCTCATGGAAGGACAGCGGGTTCAGGACTGTTGAAGAGGTCGAAAAGGCCGAATCGGAGTACCGCGGGAAGAAGAAAAAGAACGGCGGCAGTACCGGAAGCATGGACAAGTATAAGGAGTTCATCAACGATTTTTAAGGAGGTCAGGACGTGGACAACGATATCATAGCACAGGCGGAGCTGATACTCACGCAGCGCAGGAACAGTGCCTTCGCTGAGAACGAAAGGCGTGTCAGTGAGATAAACCGCCGTATCCCTCAGATACGTGAGATAAACGAACGGCTCAGCGCTGCCGGCAGGGAGCTTATCGGCCTGATATCCGCAAAGGACGGAAAGGATGTATCCGAAAGGATAGAAGCTCTCCGGAATGACAACCTCGGTGCGCAGGCCATGTCCCGTCAGCTTCTTGCAGCCAACGGCTATCCCGAGGATTACCTGGATGTACACTATGTATGTCCCGTATGCCGTGATACCGGCTATGCAGGAGGAAGGTACTGCGAGTGCTTCAAGCAGCTCTGCGGAAAGCTGTCGGCGGAGGAGCTCAACAAGAAGACACAGCTCGGAACAGCCGGCTTTGATTCGTTCAGCCTGAGCTACTATCAGGGCGACGACTACCGCATCATGGATAATATCCTCCGCTTTGCAAGAAACTATGCGGAGACCTTCACAAGGAACTCCGGCAGTATCCTGATGCTCGGCCGTACTGGCCTCGGAAAGACGCATCTTTCCCTTGCCATAGCCGATACGGTCATGAAGAAGGGCTACGGTGTTATCTACGATTCGGCGGTGAATATCCTCCGCAGCATAGAGCGTGAGCACTTCAGCCGTGAACACTCCACAGAGACTATCGACCTTATAATGGACTGCGACCTGCTGATCCTTGACGACCTCGGTACGGAGTATGAGTCCTCGTTCTACAGCTCGACGATATACAACATAATCAATACCCGACTCAACCGCAGCAAGCCGACCATCATAAGTACGAACCTTGATTTTGAGGGCATAGCAAGACGCTATGACGAGAGAGTGGTCTCCCGTCTCACCTCAGTATATACCTGCCTCCAGTTCTCCGGAGAGGATGTCCGTCTCCAGAAGAAGCGCATGAGCAGAAAATGATAAAAACCCCGTAAGAAAAGCCTTACGGGGTTTATGTTTGTTAATAGAGTAGGGTATCAAAGCTTTGGGATTCTAAAGGGGCTGCGGCCCTTTAGCGGAGTCCAGAGGCAGCGCCTCTGGCAGGGTGTGGGACGGCGTCCCACTAATAGCCGCAGGGCGCTTCGCAAGGGGTGAATTCCAAAACAGTCCGGGGGACTGTTTTGGAAGAGGGGACGCCTTGCAAGTGAAGGCGTCCCCTGAAAGAAGTATGTAAAAGCACTATGCCATCTGCGCTTCGATGAGCGGCTCATCCCAGTATATCTTACCGCCAAGCTCCTTGGCGAGCGAATCGGCAGTTTCGTGCAGCTCCTTCATAAGCTCCTGCTCACGCTTCTTTGAACGTCTGCCCTTGCCCTGATATACATTGACGCTCTTCTCTGCATCGTAGGATACGGCATAGTCCTCCTCGTCATCGTGCGGGAAGAAGGAAACTGATATGCTGTAGGTTATCATGCCGCTGTCGGACTCAGCGATGAAAAGCACCTGTACGCCGTGCCTGTCCCTGCCGTTATATTTGCATTCGCCCCTGAAGTACTGCTTGTATACGTTGACTGTTTTCATAATGACCTCCTGTAAAGATACCCCTGCCGCTCGGACAGGGGTATCGCTGTATCAGAATAATATATCCTTGAAGCAGAGCTGAGGCTCGTTCTTGTCGAAATCCCAGCAGTGGTAGCCGTCGCCGTGGCAGTACTTGACATCGGGACAGGCCTTGCATTTCTCATTGCTGTCGCTCAGGTCACGGCGGAAGATCTGGAACTTGTTCTCCCATACGTCCTTGAAGCGGTCGCGGAGGATATTGCCCTGTATGAACTCAGGTCTGCGCTCGATATCGAGACAGGCTGTGATATCGCCGTTTGCCATGATGCTTGCGATGTATGTACCTGCTGTGCAGATGAAGTACCAGTCTCTTACCTCACGCTCGTACTCCATGCCGAGGTAGTGGCTGCATCCGTAGGTAACAGGCTCGCCTGCGATACGCTTGTTGCGGATGAACTCGAACATATATCTGTACTCATCATCTGTGAGAAGGTAATCGGGGTGCTGCTTTGCACGTCCCATAGGCTCGATGTTGATAACACGCCATGAGTCGATATCCATATCATTGAAGATCTTGTAGAGCTCCTCGAGCTCGCCGATGTTCTTGTGGGTAACAACTGTGGTTATCTGAACAGCCTTGAATCCGCCTTCCTTGAGGAGGTTCTCTATGCCCTGCATACCCTTCTGCCAGCCGCCGGGAGTACGTCTGAAAGCATCGTGTGTACCCTCGAGACCGTCGATACTGATCGAGATCGTACCCATTCCCACACGCTTGAGATCCTTTGCAACCTCGGGAGTAATGAGAGTTCCGTTGCTGGTCATGCCCCAGCGGAAGCCGAGGTCATGAGCCGAGCCCATTATCTCGAAGAAGTCCTTGCGGAGAAGCGGCTCGCCGCCGGTGATGCAGAGCATCTTTCCGTCGGTGCCCATATCGCCCTTGACTTCTGCAAGGAACTTTGCGTACTGAGAAGCTGTCAGCTCCTCGGATGTTACATCGCCGCAGTTGCTTCCGCAGTGGAGGCAGCGCTCGTTGCATCGGAGTGTGAGCTCAAGGAAAAGATGGCGGAGTCTTGGTACAGTCTTGAGACCCTCACGGTATACTCTGAGAGCCTCCATGTTTCTTTCTTTATTCTTAGTGTTCAGCATAGTTTATTTGTCCTCCAGGCCGAAGTATGAAGGCGGGCCGTATACCGCCTGAAAAGTCGGCTCTTCGATAAATTTTGTCGGTATTTCTTCTGTTGGGTCTACTATATAATCGTTAGGCGGGCCGTACACAGGCTGAGCCCTCATATCTTCCGGAGATAGAGTTGAAGGTTCAACTACCGGATCAACGTATATAGGCGGTCCGTATGCCGGCTGCGGCAGCGGATCAAACGGATCATAGACATAGTTGCCGTCCTCGTCAAGGATCGGAATACGGTTATATTCACTGCCTTCGTTGAATCTCCGTGGCGTACCACGGAAAACGATAGTTACAGGCCTTCCGATAACGTAGCGTCCGAGGGTAACAAGATCGGCAACATTTACATCATCATCGCCGTTCATGTCTGCACCGGGACAATACATCTTGACAGAATCATTATTTGGAATGAGAGATGAAACGAGGCTGCGCATCCTGACAAAATCAAAGGTGTCGACTTCGCCGTCTCCGGTTAGGTCGCCCACGATCAGAGGCGGGCCGTAAGCAGTCTGCGGGATCATCTCGGTCACAGATTCTGTTACCGGCTCTGTTGCCTCAGTGACAGCTGTTACAGCTGTCGTCTGTACCTCTTCTGTGACGGGCACAGTCCACATCGGGCCGTATGCCGGCTGCGGGATCAGCTCGGTCACAGGGGTGGTCTCCTCCGGTGCTGCGGCAGTCGTAGTGTATATGTATATAGGACCGTAATCCGGCTGCGGTACTACCTCGAACGGATCATACTCAGTAGTTACCGGTATGTCGGTATAGTAATAATCCGGGGGCGGGCCGTAAACTGCGGAGAATTTTGCAAGCGAGAGTTCAGCTTCACTCATGCCTGCTGCATCAGCACTGCCTCCGCCGGCAGCAGCTGCGCCCATTGCGGCTGCGAACAGTGCAGCGGTAATGGCGGTCTTATCGGTTTTCTTCATGTTTTTTCACCTCTTTGTCAAGTCTTGCCGGGAATATCTCCGGCGTCCGGGTGTAATGTGCGGTGTCAGAAATCTTCAAGTCCGAAGAATGAAGGCGGGCCGTAATAAGCCTGATATGTAGGCTCCTCAATAGGATCGAAGGGCTCGATGGGGTCGAGTCCCCAGTCGGGATCACCGGAATAGGGCGGGCCGTACTTCGGCTGCGGAAGATCAGTGAAAGGAGAGGTCGAAGGCTCGGTCTCGGGCTCTGTCGTTTCCTCGTAGATGACCTTGATCTTGTTCTCCTTGACCTTGGTCTCGCCGTTTCCGATATAATCCCTCTGTCCCAGGAGGAACTGTGAAAACGCTACAAGATCGGCTACATTGACCTTGCCGTCAATGTTGACGTCAGAATTGAAAACGGAAGGATCACTGTAGAATTTGTTATCACTGACAACGTACTTTCTGATCAGCGGCATATCGAATACATCTGCTTTGCCGTCGAGATTTGCATCTCCGCCGTCCCATATCGGACCGTAGAGCGCCTGCGTCATAGACTCAACAGTTTCCGGCTCGGTCGTCGGAGGAGGACCGTAGACGTCCTGGAATTCCGGCATAGTCATATTCTCAGTAGGCTCCTCAGATATTGCTTCGGTCTCGGGCTCTCTGTATTCAAAATCCGGAGCCGGGCCGTATACAGTGGCATATGACTCGAGATCGGACTCGGCAGTGACCGGTTCTTCAGCTAAATCTATGGCAACAGCCTGACCGCCTGTCACAGCAGAAGTTCCTATGGCAGCTGCAAAGATCGCAGCGGTAAGAGCGGTTCTTTCAGTTTTCTTCATTGCAGTTCACCTCTTGCTTTCAGCCGGCAGTACTTGTGACCGGCGTGCGGAAAGTTATCAGAAATCTTCAAGCCCGAAGACTGAAGGCGGGCCGTATACTACCTGATATGTGGGCTCCTCTACGTGATCTGTGGGCTTCTCAGGATCGCCGGCATACTGCGGACCGTATTTCGGCTGCGGTATATCGGTGAAAGGCTCAGTAGGATCCTCGTAATAGGGATCGGGCGGACCGTACTCAGGCTGCGGCAGCGGCTCTGTCGGGTCCGTGTTCTCATCGTTGTAAATGACCTTGATCTTGTTATCCTTAGGCAGATTGATGATGAGATCTCTCTGTCCTGTGAGGTACTGGGACAGCGCTACAAGATCGGCAACGTTTATCTGTCCGTCACGGTTGACGTCGGCGTTGTTTCCCGGGTCGGCAGGTTTATAGTCGCCGGTCACCGCTTTTCTCATCAGCGGCATATCGAATACATCAACACTGCCGTCGCCGTTCACATCGCCGTAGTTCCTGTACCACATAGGTCCGTACACTGTTGCATATTCAGTAAGATCCTGGATAGCGGTCGTAGTTTCTGTTTCCGGAGGAGGTCCGTAGACTTCCTGGAACTCCGGCAATGTTGTATCAATAACCGGTTCTGTCGGTGTATCTGTAGTCTCCATTATCGGAGGAGGACCGTATACATCCTGGAACTCATCGCCGAATTCGTCAGCCGGCTCTGTGCCGATGCCGAATATCCAGGGCGGACCGTATACCGTAGGCGGAACGGTCATCTGAGGAGAGGTCTCCTCGCCTTCTTCATAGTACATTTCATCAGGCAGAGTCCTGATATCGGGAGAAGGTCCATATACGGGCGCATATGTAGCAAGCGACTCGATTATCATGGATTCAGCGGTGACGGTTTCTGCCTCCGCCTGTCCTCCTGTTACAGCGGCGGCACTCATTGCAGCGGCAAATATCGCTGCGGTGAGAGCGGTTTTGTCAGTTTTCTTCATCTAAAGCACCCCTTTTCATTTTTGTCGTGTGATATCTGTCATAGGAGGCCGCAGAAAGCGCAGTCTGCGGATGCTCTATGGATAACCCTACTATATAAATGTCGGAAACCGGCCGAGTTTTTATTCCCGGCGGGAAACTTTGTGTGATTGCACAATATTGCTGCGCACAATTTGTCGGTTTTAACTAAGAAAGGAATGACGGCGGACCATAGAATAACTGCAGCTCATTCTGTGAAGGGTCATATACGATCGTTGTTCCCGGTATGCCCTCTTCATCCGGCGGCACAGTCACAGCCGTGGTCTCCGTTTCCGTTGATGACTCCGTCTCTGTTGAGGAATCAGTCGTAGTGTCCTCAGTCGCGGAGGTAACAGTCGCTGAAGTTGTCGTCGCGGTTGCTTCATCAGTTTCCTCCTGCTCCCACATGGGGCCGTATTCCGGCTGCGGCGGAGGAAGGGTTTCCAGCACGGAAGAATCTGTATCCGGAGGCGGGCCGTATACCGTTGTATAATCATCAAAGTTGTGACAGGCTGAGAAACTTGCGGCAGCAGCGAATGCGGCAGCCATAAGAACAGTCTTGTCGCTCTTCTTCATGGTAACTTTCCTCCTTCCGGATATGCTTAATTATATTATACCTCTGATCCGGAAAAAAGTCAATGAAATGTACGGCTTTTTTGCACAAAAAAATAATGATCATATGAATTTCTTTTTAAAAAGACTTGCAAAATCCGGTGAAATATGGTAATATTATTATATAAAATACTGGTCAAGGGTGATAAAAGATGAAACCATTTGATCCAAAGAAAATAATATCCTATCTGCGCAGCAGCGGTATTGTTGCTACGCTGATACTTATAACTTTCATGACGCTCGTTTCCGTACTGTTTGCCATGCGCATCAACCGTGTGACCGAGCAGAAGTGCTACAGCGAGCTCACACAGTCAACCGCAGAGGCACGCAGCGGTCTTGAGAGCAATTTCCGTTCCGACAGGATCAATCTGCGTATGCTCGCAAAGATGCTCGCAGAGGAAGAAGGCCTCAGTTCCGTTGATTCAGGCGGTATGCTGATGGTGTACGATGTAAACAGTCTTATCTCCGAGCTCGGTATACTTACCCCCGAGAACGAGATAATACGCTTCCGTGGATTGACAGTCGATGCGGACGGCATAATGGACTTCTGGAAAGAGGTGGAGTACGGCGAGCATATCAGCGCTCTGCAGCCCTCGGTATCCTCTCCGGATGTCAAGGTTATCCGCAGCTTTGTGCCTATAAGGCAGAACAATACTCCGATAGGCGTGCTCTATGCCGAGATGCGTCCGGCAAATATCGCAAAGATGTGGTCGCCTGAGATCTACGGCGGCAATGCTTCCTTCTGTATAATCGACCGCAGCAGCGGTGAGTTCATCGTAAACAGCTGGGAGGCAGGACAGAACAATATCCGTGATCTCGGACAGCCTCAGCTGACCTCAGAGATCATCAACGGCGAGAGCGGCTTTATGCGCCTTGACAGGGGAAACGGTACCTTCATATCCTATATGCCCATGGATATCGAGGACTGGGAGATAGCCGTAGCAGTGGACGAGGAGACAGTCTTTGCCGAGGCCGGCACTATGCACCGTTCCCTCAGGAATTTCCTGATAGTTCAGGCGCTGCTCTTCCTTGCCTATCTTACATTCATGCTCTATACCACAAGACGCTCCATTGCGAATACCGAAAAGCAGGCAAATATGGATGCCCTCACCGGACTTCAGAACCGCAACCGCTACGAGGAATTTGTCCGTGCGATCGGCAAGAAGACAAACGGGCTCTCCTGCTTCTACATAGATGCGAACGGACTGCATGAGCTCAACAACTCCCGCGGACACCTTGCCGGCGACCAGATGCTCCGTTTCATGGCGGATGCCCTCAAGGTAGCCTTCGGCGAGGAAACGGTTTACCGTATAGGAGGTGACGAATTCGTCGTGTTCCAGTACGGAAAGACCTTCAAGGAGCTGCGCAAGAAGATGCGTCAGGTGCAGGTCGAGATGGTGCGAAACGATTACCATGCCTCCTCCGGACTCTGTATGTTTGACGAGGTCTCTACGGTCAAGGAAATGATAAAGACTGCCGAGGAGAGAATGTATGCCTCCAAGAAGCGGTACTATGACGAGCACGGCCTCGATATCCGGAGCAGCAGTCCTGAAGATGACGGAGAGGAGGTAGGCGCATGAAACGCTTTCTCTCATGTCTGATCCTTTCGGCAGCGGTATTCCTGTCCTCCTGCGGCAGTATCCCGCAGCAGAGCGGCGGAAACGATATTCCCGCAGCTGCTGACGATACCTTCCGTGTTCTCTATGCCGGAGAGGCGGAGACTCTCAACTACCTCAGGACCGATTCATGGAATGATACGGTCATATCCGCAAACATAATAGACTGTCTCGTCGATTATGACAGCTACGGCAATATCATACCCGGTCTTGCCGAGAGCTGGACGAGCAGCGATGATATGAAGACCTGGACGTTTACTCTCCGCAGCGGCATACACTGGCTTGACTGGCAGGGGGAGTACTATGCTGACGTTACCGCAGATGACTGGGTGGCAGCAGCCGAGTACGTCAATAACGCCGCAAACGAATCACCGTGCAGATACATCTATTCCACAGGCTCCGTGATAAGGAATGCGAAGGCCTACTATAACTATACCGCATCGGCTGCGGACGGCGCAGTCACCGGCGAGGAGATACGCCCCGAGGATATCGGAGTATCAGCCCCCGATGACAGGACTCTCGTCTTCACTCTTGAGCAGCCCTGTCCGTTCTTCCTCAGTGTGCTGTCGTATACCTCTTTCATGCCGGTATGCAGGCGTTTCCTGAACGAATGCGGCGAAAGCTTTGCCAGCGACAATCAGCATCTGCTCTATAACGGCGCATATATACTTTCGGAGTTCGTGCCGGAGCAGAAGCAGCTGCTCACCGCTTCTCCTGATTACTGGGACAGCGGTAATGTACATATCGGCCGCATCGAGAGGATATACGACCCCGATGCGTATACCGTACAGGGTAAGATGTACCTCAGCGGTCAGGTGGATCAGGCTCAGATAAGCTCTGATATGCTTGAGACCTGGCTGAGCGACAGGTCGACCCGTGACCTTGTGCATCCCTCGCGCCCTAACGGTTCATTCAGCTATTTCTACGCCTTCAACTTTGATCCGCAGTTCGGCAGCGAATACGAGCCTGAGAACTGGCGCAAGGCCGTTGCAAACGAGCATTTCCGCCTGTCACTCGCCTGTGCGCTCGATACCCGGGAGATATGTGCCGTACACGATCCATACGATCCGGAGCGCCTTGTCTCAAGGACGATAACTCCCTACGGCTTTGCTTCGGTGAAGAACAGGGACTATACAGAGAGCCTGCCGCTTTCGACGGTAGTCACAAGCGGTATGTTCGATACCGACCGTGCGCTACGTGAGAAGGAGAGAGCACTGCCGGAGCTTGAAGAGGCCGGAGTGAAGCTGCCGGTCCGGGTGCTTATGCCGTACAATCCCTCGGTAATAAACTGGGATATCGAAAGCGCAATGGTCGAGAGGAGCCTTGAGGCGACCCTCGGTACAGACTATATCGACATCATCGTTGAAACTGGCCCTGAGACCGGTTTTCTCTCGCAGGTGCGCCGCAGCGGCAATTTCGCTTTCATGAAATGCAACTGGGGAGCGGACTATACCGATCCCTTCACCTGGACAGAGCCTTTTTCGGAAGGCAGCAGCTATGTATTCTGGGACAGGTCTCCGGATCTCGATGTCAGCGGGCTGTTTGAGAACTGGAAGTCTCTTGTCAGCGATGCATCGGCAGTATGCGACAATCTGGAGCGCCGCTGCAACATTTTCGCACAGGCGGAGGATCTTCTGATAGAGCACGCCATAGCTGTTCCATGCAATATCTCCGCCGATAACGGCTATGTAGCCTCAAAGCTCGATCCGTTTGAAGGCGAGTATGCCCCGAACGGAATAGCTGCCCTGAGGTACAAGCGTTACAGAAAGAGAAAGAAATCCATGAGCCGGACAGAGTATGCCGAGGCACTTGAAAAGTGGGAAAAGGAGCGTAAGGACTCCGGCGGCAGCAAATGACGTATAAGACTAAGGGCGCACACCTGTGCGCCCTCTCAGTATGCCGGCAGACCATGAGATGCAGCCGGACAATATGAGAATATGCCTTGACAAAGCGGCAGAAGTATGATAAAATGTCAATTCGGGAATAATTATCAGTTCAGGAGGACTTATGAAACGGGATTCAGGATACAACACCAAGCAGAAAGAAAAGCTCCTCAGCTATCTTGTAGCGAACAGGAACAAGCATACCAATGTACAGGAGATAAGCGCCTACCTGAGCTCTGAGGGCACTCCCCTCGGTACTGCGACTATCTACCGCCAGCTTGACAGGCTCGTTGAGAACGGAGTAGTGCGTAAGTACACCTTTGACGGAAAGACAGGTGCCTGCTATCAGTACATCGACGAGTCAATGGAATGCCATGAGCATTTCCACCTTAAATGTCTCGGCTGCGGCAAGCTGATACACCTTGACTGCGGACATCTCAGCGAGATACGTGACCACATAGCAGAGCAGCATTCATTCATAATCGATACCTCACAGACCGTATTCTACGGCATCTGTGCGGACTGCTCAGGAAAGAAGAGAACGGAGGACTGATTCAGTCCTCCGGTTTCAGGATATGCACCTCTTCGCTGCCGTCCTCCGCTTCGGCAGAGACTGCGCTCTTAGGTACGTATATCTTCATATCCTCGTCATCCATGAGATCACCCCCATATGTATTATTACCGTCAGGAGAAGTGATATACATGAAGCTGAGAAAAGCAATAACATATATAGAATCAGCGAATATACTTTCGCTGTTCATCGCCTTCACCCTCGCAGTTTCAGGCAAGCCGGCATTCAGGATCGCCAGCGTGTTCTGTACAGTGGGGATTCTTTTTTGCTTTATGGCCGCTCTTGCCGTAAAGACAGCCGAAAAGGATCCCTGCAGCGAACCGTGGTTTACCGGGATATGCGTGAGCCTTGTGCCTGTTGCAAGCTGGATACTGCTGTGCATCAGCCGGAAGCACTTCCCCGGATACTTCGTTGTACACAAGCTGCTGAACGCCTGTTTCATACAGATATACAATCTCATTACCCCGTCGCTTTCCTCTGAACAGCTTACCGCAGGTCAGCTTGCCGTCATGGGGCTGCTTTCGCTTGTGCCGGGGATTATGTACATATCCGCCTACTTCTTTGTAAGCAGGAGCAGAAAATAAGGAGAAAATATGTCAGGAATAATACTTCATCAGACAATAGTAATGCTTCTGCTGATGCTCTGCGGAGCGCTCTGCCGGAAGACTGGCATAGTCAGCAGCGCTGCGAACCGGGAGCTGTCTTCCTTCGTCATACAGATAGTGAACCCGGCAGTCATATTCATGTCGTATCAGGCCGATTACGAGGACCGTCTTGTCCGCAACCTCCTGATATGCTTTGCCCTTTCGGCAGCAGTCATGGGCGTCATGATAGCCTGTGCCTATATCCTCGTACCTAAGAAGGAGGGGAGAGAGACTGCGATAGAGCGTTTCTCTTCCATCTACTCCAACTGCGGCTTCATGGGCATCCCGCTTGTAAACTCTCTCTTCGGCAGCGAGGGCGTATTCTACCTCACAGCCTTTATTACCGTCTTCAATATAGTCGTATGGACTCACGGCCTTATCATGCTCACCGGAGAGCGTGATATGAAGAAGCTGATAAAGGTCTTCTGCTCGCCGACGATCATCTCGATCTTCCTCGGCATCATCTGCTTCTTCCTCCGCATACGCCTTCCGGAGATACCCTCGGCAGCCGTAGGCTACATCGCAGCACTCAATACACCGCTTGCTATGATAGTGTCAGGAATTACCATGTCGGAGAATAAATTAAGCTCCTTACTTAAAGAATCCGGCGTGTATAGAGTGTGCTTTTTTAAACTGATTGTTATACCGGTTGTAGTATCTGCGGTCATATCGCTGACTGCACTTATCCCGGTTGACGAGAAGGTCAGACTTACCGTTTTAGTAGCAGCATCCGCACCTCCGGCTGCAATATGCACACTGCAGTGTCTGAAATACGGTAAGAATTCTCATTATGCCTCCCAGATTTTCACTGCCGGTACTATACTTTCGGTAATTACCCTTCCGCTCATTGTTAAGGTTACAGAAACTTTAACAAAAATGATATTATTTGTTTGTTAATAACGCTGATTTTTCTTTTAAAAGCTAAAAAATGTTTGAAATTTGATAAAAATGTGTTATAATAAGATTAGACATTAAGGCAATTACTTTAAATAACATTGTCTTTATTTTTTATCAGTTTCGTTTTTAATCCGTAAATGCTATACTTAAATACAGAGCTAACCGGATTGAAATACATTTAAAATTTTTAGAATGGAGAATTAGCATGGAAAAAAGAGGAATCAGCAAGCTCGATCTCAAGCGCCGCAACCGTATGCAGATACTCAGGGTCATCAGGGAAGCCGGCCCCATATCAAGAGTCGATGTTGCAAGCGCACTGGAGATAACCAGAGCAGCAGTTACTATCATTACAAATGAAATGATAGAAGAAGGAGTACTTGTGGAGATCGGTGAAGCGCCTGTAAATACCGAGAAGCTCCAGAAGGGCAGAAGAAAGATACTTATAGATATCAATGTGAACAGCCGTTTTGCACTCGGCGCAACAGTTGACGAGAAGGAAGTAAGCATCGGACTTACAAACCTCAACTCAGAGGTACTCGACAAGTCCAGCATGGTAATTGATGAGAGAACAACAAGCAAGGACATCATCAATTACATAATCAAGACCAGCAACACCATGATTGAGAACAGTGCCCTCACAAAGGACAAGATACTCGGTCTCGGCGTAGGCGTTGTACCCTCTATGTGGGGCAAGCTGAAGATATTCTACAAGGACGGCGTGCTTGATTTCACGAACTTTATCGACAAGCTCCAGAGCGGCCTTGATATAGATATCCACTGCGGAAACGCTATCGGTCTTATGGCGCTTGCAAGCAACGATTTCCGTATCCAGAACGGTTATCAGACCAATACAGCCTTCCTGCACAACGGCAACCAGGTTAATCTTGCTATCGTAAACAAGAACGAGCTTTCAAACGATTACGTCTCCTACACATCTATGATCGAGAAGTACATCGTTAATCCCGACGGAAGAGCATACGAGGGTTATCCCAACGGCTCCGTAAAGGCTGAGCTCTCACGTACAGCAATGCTCAGTGCGTTCTACGAGATCTACTCCAAGGACAAGACACCTATGCTGTATGAGCTGACAGAGGGCGACAAGAGCAAGATCAATACAGATACTGTATTCGCAGCTCTTATGAGAGGCGAGGAGCCTGTAAAGACAGTTGTTGACGGACTTATCGCTAAGTATACCGTTCTTATCAACAACCTTGCCATCAGCCACTTTGCAAAGAAGATAGTACTCCACAACTATCACCTCAACGAGAAGCAGTTCGACTACATCAAGCGTGAGATGATCCGTCTCGTAAGCGAGGAGATCGCTGACAGAGTAGTGCTCAGCAAGCTTGACGGAAAGAACAATTTCCTCGGCGGATGTGCACTCATCATCCAGGATAACTTCTTTATCAGAGGCGGTATGCAGTAAGATAAGAGAATAGAAAACATGAAAGCGGCCCTGGGATAGACATATCTCAGGGCGCATTTTTTTGTATAAGGAAACGGGAGGCGCAATGCCTCCCGTCAGTGTTTTTTATCAGACTCCGCAGTCCTCATAATCCTTCCATTGTTCAAGATAAACCCTGTTGCTCCAGCTCTTGTAGAGTATGTAGAGTATAGAGCTTACCGCTATGAATACAGCTCCGACAATGGGAAGGAACATACTCAGGACCTTGTGCGGAGTGATAGCATTCTTCTTGCTGTTCATAATAAACCTTCTTTATTCGTTATCGGATACTTCGATCTCCTCGTCGTCAGCAGCGCCCTGGAGGTCGCTTGCCTGCTCGGGAACACCGTCCATCTCAGCCAGGAGACGTGCAAGCTCTGCATCAACCTTAGCGTCTGTCTCGATCTGCTGGAATGACTCCTGAAGCTCTGACTCCTCGCCGCCGTTGCCTGCGATCTCAGTAAATGCATCAGCTTCAGCTTCCTTGCGCTGAACCTTCTCTTCCATACGGTTGAACTTCTCCATAGCGCTTGAAGCATCGAATCCGCCCTGAGCCTGAGCGAGCTGCTTCTTTGTATCTGCCATCTGAGAACGTGCGATGAGCATAGCCTGACGTGACTTAGCCTCGTCGAGCTTCTGCTTGAGAACCTCTACCTGATTGCCGATAGCCTCGGTCTGGTCAGAGATAGAATCGAACATCTCCTTGTAGCTTGCAACATCCTCGTCAGCCTTTACCTTGCGCTCGAGAGCCTTCTTTGCAAGCTCCTGATCGCCTCTGGAAAGAGCGGCCTTAGCCTTAGCCTCCCAGTTGGCTGAAACCTTTACAGCCTCCTGGTACTTCTTCTCAGCAAGTCTCTCGCTTGCCTTTGCCTTGCCGTACTTCTGAGTATTGTCATTGAGCTCCTTCTGCATATCAACGATGATCTGCTTGACCATCTTCTCAGGGTCTTCTGCCCTGTCAATAAGATCGTTAACGTTTGATTTCAGCAGGTCTGCAAGTCTTGAAAATACACCCATTTCTTTAAATCCTCCTTCATGGTAATAGAATGAATGATAGTTATTATGCAGCGGCAACCCCATCGCCGCCGCTGATATAATTATATGATATTTCCATAGACTTGTCAAGTGATTTTTTAGTCCTTTCACTAAAATTTCATGGCATGGAACGTGATTTTCGGCTAAAAGCACGGTAATAAGCCGAAAAGAGGGTATAAAGAAAACTGCTTCAGACTGGAACTGAAGCAGCTTTCGAGCTTATTAGAATTTTACCTGCTGTTTTTGCTGAAGTATGCGCCGACTGCCTCGCTGGCTGAGAGCATAACGATAACTCCGATGGTGCCGAGGAGCGCGACTGCATAAAGAAGGATTACAAGTACCAGGTTGCCTTCGTACTGCGGTATCATTGCAAGACCCGGGAAGATCTGCAGCAAGCCTGATATAATGTATATGAAAGATGTGAGTGACTTGAATGCGCCGAATCCGGAGAGAAGAGTAAGGCCGCTGACTGCCATGAGTACGGCGATGATAGCGGAGGAATCGCTTACCTTCTCAGAGAAACCGCCGAGACTGTCGCACTTGAATACTGTGCCCGAATAGAGAAGACCGAATGCAACGGCAGCAATTATTCCGATAAGCGCAGTAACCAGGAGGAGCTTGAAGCCCTTCTTTGCGAGATCTGCACGGCGCTCTTCCTTGAGCTCGAGCATCATGCGGAGACTCTCCTTGGAGTCCTTCTGCTCCTGTACGAGACCGGAGGATACAGCAGCCTTTGCGCCCTGCTTCTTGGCATTCTCGAGGTCTTCGTCAACATACTTCGGAACGTACTTCGGAGGCTCGGGCTCCTCATCGAGTATGGGAGCGGTAAGAGGTTCAGCCGGCTTTGCGGGCTCCTCAGCCTTCGGGGGAGGAGTATAGCTGTCCTCGTCATCGAGTATTGCAGCGCTTACCTGCGGTGCGGGAGCCTCGGCTCCGAGCTGTGAGCGGCGCATCTCGATTATCTTCTGCTGCTGATCTGCTGTGAGGGTATCGAAACGCTCCTTGAGCTCCGGCGTAAGTCCGTCGATGATATCCTGGTCACTGAGTATCAGCTTCTGCGGCTCTGCGGGCTTGCTGTAGGAGTAGGTGTCGTCATCGAGTACGGGAGCGGCAACTCCTGTCGGAGCGCCCTTCTTGTCGCCGTAGGAAGGAGTATACACATCCATGTCATCAAGAACTGGAGCTGAAACTCCTGTCGGGCCGTCCTTCCTGGCAGCGGGTGCGGAGTAGCCGAAATCATCGAGTACCGGTGCGGATACTCCCGTGGGGCCTTCTTTTTTCGGCTCAGGGGGAGTATAATCGAAATCATCGAGACCCGTTGTTCCGTAGATGTTGTCATCATTCATAGTATTCACCTCGTATCATATAGTAGCCCTGAACCGGTCGAGCGGAAGAGTTCCTCCGGTTGAGGCGTAGGTATAGTACATAAGTATCAGTGAAGCGTCATTGGAATCCACCAGACCGTTTCCGTCTGCATCGCCGGCTGCGCGCTGACGTGCGTTGAACAGCGAGAGACCGGTAGTGGAAAGTGAGGCGTATTCGTCCATAACGGCTGTGGCATCGTTTGAATCGACGAGGCCGTCACCGTTGACGTCGCCGGGAGATGCCTGAGAAGCCGGTGCCTTTGAGTAGGCGACAGTGGACA
Organism: Ruminococcus sp.; assembly: GCA_017620025.1. Taxonomy (GTDB): domain Bacteria; phylum Bacillota; class Clostridia; order Oscillospirales; family Ruminococcaceae; genus Ruminococcus. The sequence continues at coordinate 24,913 of JAFZRF010000017.1, read as the reverse complement.
GCTGGTAGCGGCTGAAGAAATCGCCTCTCCTGTAATCGGAGTAAAGTGTTGGATCAAGGTTGCTCCAGTCCCCGAGCGAATGCGTGTTTGAATTGCCGATCTCATCGAGATCGCTGCTTCCCCTGAGGAAGAAGCTGTAACGCTCCGGTTTTGTCTGAAGATCCCAGGTCGCATCTATGTAGTAGTACTTCCCGCCGACGGATACGATGTTCCAGGCGTGATCTCCGCCGTTGCCGTAGCCGGGGATTATACGGCATGAAAGACCGGCATCGGTGAGCATCCTGTACATCAGCTGAGCGACTCCCTGACATACTGCCTTGCCGTTGACAAGGGCGGAGTATGCGGAAAAGAGTTCAGTTTCGCCTGATTTTCCGTAGGTCACATGGGAAGTGATATAGCTGTATACAGCGCTCACCTTCTCATAATCGTTCTTGCTGCTGAGAGCGAGCTGCGACTCGGCAGAAGCTATGGCGTTATTGAGAGAAGCCTCCTGAGCGGCTGTTGAGGTATAGACGACCGAGAACTCGAGCCCGCTGACCCTGAAGTTTGTTACTACCGGGGCATAGCCCAGGGAGTAGATTCCATAGCGGATGTAGTCTCCGTCGGTGCCCCTTCCTGTCTCTGCAAGGGCTGTTTCAAACATTCTGTCAACATAGGTCTCATTGATGGTATCGCTGCCGGTGAAGGTCACAGTAAAATTCTCGTCATGCGCCCTGAGATGTTCTCTCAGCTCGGCGCCTGCCTCTGTGACGTTTGAAGCAGCATAGGTACATACATAGCTGCATACCGGAAGACTGACTGTACAGACAACTGAACAGGCAGCGATAACGGCGGCGGCTATGCGTGCCATAAGGAGCGGTCGCCTTTTCATAACGCCTCCTTTTTATGGGGGAGTGTTTATCTTTCGAGTATCTGAGATCTGTCAGGGCCTACGCCTACCATGCTTACAGGGCAGCCTACAAGCTCCTCAAGGCGCTTGATATAGCTCTGGCAGTTTTCGGGAAGCTCGCTGAAGCTGCGGCAGCCGGAGATATCCTCGGTGAATCCGGGGAATTCCTCGTATACCGGCTCGCATCCCTCGAGCTCTTCGAGTGTGGGCGGGAAATTCTCGATAACTCTGCCGTCGGGCATCTTGTAGGCTACGCACATCTTGAGAGTGTCGATGCCTGCGAGTGTATCGAGCTTGTTGATAGCAAGGCTGTCAAGACCGTTTACTCTTACAGAGTGACGAACGATAACAGCATCGAACCAGCCGGTTCTTCTCGGACGGCCTGTTGTTGTACCGAACTCGCCGCCGACGTTTCTGATCTGATCGCCTATCTCGTCATCGAGCTCTGTCGGGAAGGGTCCCTTGCCGACACGGGTAGTATAAGCCTTTGCCACGCCGATGATGTTTGTGATAACCTTGGGGCCTACGCCTGTACCTACGCATACACCTGCGGACAGGGGGTGTGAGGAGGTAACGTAGGGGTAGGTTCCGAAGTCGATATCAAGCAGAGTAGCCTGAGCACCCTCGAACATGATGGTCTTGCCGGCCTTGTCTGCCTCGAATGTGAGTACGGATACATCGTCCATGTAGGGGAGGAGTCTCTTGCCGTACTCTGTATACTCAGCTGTAACAGCGTCAAGATCGAAAGCCTCGCCGCCGTAAACGTCTGTGATTATCTTGTTCTTGAGCTTTCCGGTAGCCTGGATCTTCTCAGCGAGGACCTCGGGATGAGTAAGATCGTACATACGGATGCCGCAGCGCTCATACTTGTCCATATAAGCCGGACCGATACCTCTCTTTGTTGTACCGATGTCCTTGCCGCCTCTGAAAGCCTCTGAGAGACCGTCAAGGGCTATATGCCAGGGCATAACGATCTGAGCACGGGGATCGATCTTGAGATTTGCTGTGGAGATGCCTCTTGCCTCGAGGCTGTCAAGCTCGCCGATGAAGTCCTTCGGGTCAAGAACCACACCTGCGCCGATAAGGCAGAGGGTGTCCTTGTAAAGGATACCAGAGGGGATAAGGTGGAGCTTGTATACCTCACCGTTGTTTACTACTGTGTGACCGGCGTTGTTACCGCCCTGAGAGCGAACTACCACATCGGCACGGGAAGAGATGATATCGATGATCTTACCCTTACCCTCGTCGCCCCACTGAGTTCCGACAACAATATTTGCAGGCATTGTATTTCCTCTTTTCATAATAATAGATTGCGTGAGCAGCGCCATAAAGGCGCATATGCACACTTACAATTAATTATATCACAATGCAATGACGATTTCAAGGGCTTGGAGAAATAATTAAAATATAGAAATAAAAGCGGCAGGACAAATGCCTGCCGCTTGTATGTACATTATCGTATCGGTACGTTCCTGAGGAACTTTCTGAGCTTCTCTATCGGTATCGGTTTGGAGTAATTGAAGCCCTGGAGGTACTTGACTCTCATCTTCCTGCAATGCTCCTCGTCCTCGTCGTTTTCAACTCCCTCAAAAAGGACGGAGTAGTTGAGCTTGTCGAACATTGCGGCGAAGGTTGATACCATGAAGTGGGAAGAATCATCCTTCTTTGATTCGATAAGAAGAGAACGGTCGAACTTGATGATATCGAAGGGTATCTCCATGATCCTCTCGAAGTTGGAGTAGCCTGTGCCGAAATCGTCGAGGTAGAACTTGATGCCGAGCTCCCTGAGCTGGAGCACACGCTGCTTCATGACGTTGAAGTCTGCGTCGCTGCGGCTCTCGGTGATCTCAACGGCGATCTTGTCATAGGGGATATCGTTCCGGTCGATTATGCTCTTGACCTCCGTGCAGAACGAATCGTAACGGATATCAAGAACGGAGAAGTTTACGGATATGCGCTTGATGTCGAGTCCCTCGTCGAGGAAATCGCTGATCACCGCACAGGTCTTGCTGAGCATTACCATACTGAGCCAGTGGATGATATTGTTCTGTTCGGCAAGGTGTATGAACTGATCCGGGTATACGATACCGACCTTCGGAAGGTCGAGACGCATCAGCGCTTCGGCGGTATCGAACATTCCGGTCTCGAGGTTGCGCACCGGCTGGCAGTATACAACAACACGCTCGTCATCGGGATTGCGCTGTGCTGCGATGTCCTCAAGCTGACTGAGGATGTAGCAGCTGTCGTAGAATTCGAGGATATCCTCGCTCGATACCCGGTGAGTCTCGTTGAATGACATCTTCTGATCGATGAAATCGAGTATCTTGGTGTAGTCTTCGTGGCCGATTACCTCAGTGGTAGTCTCCATGAAGAGGATCTTGTAATCCATGTTGAACTGCGTGTACTTCTGGTTGAAGTCGTAGATCATGCGGGCCATGAGCTTTTCATAGTCCACATTGTGCTGCTTCCTCAGTGTGAGGAGGACTGTATCCTCGGAGATGTGGTAAAGGATGCCCTTCTTGACGTTCTGCCGGAAGAACTTGTGATATTCATGCCTCAGTTCCGGTGACTTCCTGATGTTTGAAGAGAAGTCCTTCATCGTGCAGCGCATAAGGAGGAGATCCTTGCCCTTTGAGAGGCAGTCTGAGAGCTCGCTGTTCAGGTATGTGCCGGAGACTGCGCCGGTATCTATATCATAAGGGTTCGGGTGGAACATGAAAATGATGCAGATAGCCGGAAGTGTGAAGGATACGGTTGTGAAGGAAGTGTTATTGAAGAAGCCCTGGATAGAGAGCAGTATGATCGAAAGGATATTGACGGCGATCAGTCCGTAGAAGATATGTCTGATAATCCTGCTTCGGTGCTTGATGATTATGAAGAAAAGCGAGACTGTGAAAAGTACGTACAGGATGATGAAGACGTTGAAGCCGGAATGAGCCATACCGTCGTTGTCTATATAAAATCCGAGCTGCGTCTTCCAGAGGAGAAAGTCGACTCCGATGATGATCACCAGCGAAATGACAGAAACATAGAGGTATTGCCGGTTTACACTGTTCGGTACCCATAGCGGCTCATGAAGGTATTGTATGTACAAATCGAGCACTATGGTCAGAAGGAGGTTATGACCAAGTCTGAAAAGATGGATGTAGAGATGGTTTCCTCCCTGCTCGAGACTGGAATGGTACATCAGGCTGCAATAGGCGGCACCGCAAAGGAGTGCGATAAGAGCGAGCAGGATGCGGAATCTTGAATTCTTTCGCAGGAAAGTCTGGCGGAGCAGAATAAGAATGACTATGCACAGAGCGATAACAACTATATCGCCGACATAGCTGTAATGCGGAATATATGGCTGAAACTGAGCAAGCATTTGTCCACCTCCCTAAAAAGGATGCTGTTAGAAATATTATACCATTTGACCAAATTAAAGTCAAGCAAAAAATATGAACAAAAGAAAAACGCAGCCGGAGCTGCGTTGCACATAAAAGAAAAAACTCACGCTTATGCGTGAGTTTTGGAGGCGCCACCCAGATTTGAACTGGGGATCAGGGTGTTGCAGACCCACGCCTTACCACTTGGCTATAGCGCCGAAAAAATGGAGCGGATTACGAGGCTCGAACTCGCTACCTCCACCTTGGCAAGGTGGCGCTCTACCAGATGAGCTAAATCCGCTTTTGGCGACCCGGATGAGGCTCGAACTCACGACCTCCGCCGTGACAGGGCGGCGCTCTAACCAACTGAGCTACCGGGCCAAAAAGGTGGTGGGGACTACAGGGCTCGAACCTGTGACCCTCTGCTTGTAAGGCAGATGCTCTCCCAGCTGAGCTAAACCCCCACGCTTTTTTCACAGGCTCTTTAGTGACCTGCGACTTAATTATTATATCACAGCAAGGGGGTGTTGTCAATAGCTTTTTTTGAAAAATAAATATTTTTTTGATTTAACATATCAGGAGAATGAGGGCAAAAAAATACTGCCTGCGGAGTATATGCCGGAAGCAGTATAGTAGCCTTATTTAGCGCCCTTTTTCATGATGACCGCCAGTATAGTCTTGCCTATGAGCTTGAGATCAAGAGCTGCGCTTCTTGTCTTTATGTATCTGATGTCTGATTTTACCCATTCATCGAACGGCATATCGCTTCTTCCTTCGCACTGACAGATGCAGGCGAGACCGCCTTTGACAAGGAGCCTGTCCATCTGCTCGGGAGTATAGAGAACTACCTCACGGGGGAGAGGGGGACGCGGGCCGATTATCGACATATCGCCCTTGAGTACATTGATGAGCTGAGGGAGCTCGTCGATGGAGGTCTTTCTGATGAAGCGGCCTATCTTTGTAACTCTCGGGTCATCATCGCTCTTGAAAGCGATACCGTCGCTGTCGTTTTCCTTCTGCACCTCTGCAAACCTTGCCTCTGCATCCATACACATGGAGCGGAGCTTGTATATCCTGAAGGGTTTGCCGTCCTTTGTGAGACGCACCTGTGAGAAGAATGGGTTGCCGTGGTCGTCGATGTAGATGATAGCAGCTACGACTCCGAGCGGCACAGCCAGTACAGTAAGAGCACCTGCGGAGCAAATGATATCGAAGCATCTTTTGGCAGCTTCGTAGGCTTTACCGCCGGCAGGCTTTATCTTTGAGTATTTGAGCGTTTCATGAACGCCTGTACAGAGAAGTTTGAGAGCGTCCTCCGTGAAATCGAGTATAGGGTATTCAGTGACGCCGCCCGAATTCTCTTTCATGGTTTCAAGAGCGACTTCGGTAAACTCGTCTTCTGATACTATCTTCTTATACGGTTTCTGAGGATCCATTTTCTGCATTCGCCTCCTCTCGTTGTTAAATGGCTGTATAAAATACGAGTACAAACAGGCAGTTTTTATGCCTCTGAGTATATTATATCATGGCCTTTCAAAAAAATCAAGTATATCTTTTCTTTTTGTGTTAAACTTCACTTACGGTAGATTATAGTGAACAGTCCGGAGGGATACAAAATGCATAAAAGGCGAAAAAAAGGACTGCATAGCATATGCAGTCCGGAAATAGTCTTTTTGTTAGTCAGTGATCATCTTGCGCCCTTTCTGAGGATCACTGCGAGGATTGTCTTGATCATAAGGAGAAGATCAAGACCGAAGCTTCTTGTCTGTATGTAGCGGACATCGCTCTCTACCCATTCATCAAAGGGCATATCGCTTCTGCCTTCTGTCTGACAGATGCATGAGAGGCCGCCTTTTACAAGAAGTCTGTCCATCTGGTCGGGAGTGTAGAGAACTACCTCACGAGGCAGGGGAGGACGGGGACCGATGAGTGACATATCGCCCTTCAGTACGTTGAAGAACTGAGGGAGTTCGTCGATAGAGGTCTTTCTGATGAAACCGCCGATCCTTGTGATGCGTGAATCGCTGTCGCTCTTGAAAGCAAGACCGTCGCTCTGGTTCCCCTTTGAGACCTCACCGAAACGCTTTTCAGCGTCGGGACACATTGAGCGAAGCTTGTACATCTTGAAGATCTTTCCATCCTTTGTAAGACGTTCCTGGACGAAAAGCGGATTCGCCCGGTCTTCAAGGTATATAAGAAGCATAATCACGAGCATCGGGATAAGTAATACGATTATAGCTGCAAGTGAAGCTATGATATCGAACACCCTTTTGACGGCCTCGTAGGCCTTTCCGCCTGCCGGCAGGACCTTTGAATGCTTCAGCGTCTCCTTGACGCCGGTGCTGAGTTTGGTGAGTTTGGTTTCGTCGAATTCAAGGATCGGGTACTCCTTAATACCCTCCTTGGCATCGGTGCCAGACGTCTCTGCGTTGTTTTCCTGGGGCGCTGCTGGAGCTATGTCTGCTGTATACTTATCTTCTGCGACTGCTCCGTAGTTGGCAATAGAATCCATTGCACGATCCTCCTCTCTGATAAAAGAAAAAGGTGGTTATCCGACCCGGTATTACAATTATACCATCAGGATAAAACGAAGTCAATTATTCTGTTGAATTGCCTGGACTTTCCATACATCTGCAATGAGTGTCCAACAAGTTCATCCTTTTTACGAGTTTACATTTATTTTTCAATAACGTGTAAACTATAACCATTCTAACACACAATTATCAAAAAAGCAAGCGAAAAATTAAAAATCATAATTCTTTGGCTCGTTTTTGTGCATTATGCACAAAATCTAAAATATCGTTAAATATATCGTCGATTGAGCGCATTTCTTTTTCCTTTACACACTCTACAACGTCCCAGCCGAGCTTCTCTGCACAGTATGCTGCGGCTGCACCCGAGCGCTTCAGGTAACTTACATCCTTCTCATGTACGTCCTTTTTGCTCTCGTCGTTGTGGTAGCGTTCGCTGAGCAGTCTCTGACTTACGTCAGGATCTACACGGAGGTAGATGACCTGATCCGGCTTCGGGAGTCCGAGAAGACGGTACTCGTAATCGAAAAGCCAGTCAAGGAAGCTGTCCCACTGCTCTTCGGGCAGCTTTGAACACTGGTGGATGGCGTTTGAAGTGGTATACCTGTCGGCGATGATGATACCGCCGCTCTGATAGAAGTCCGCCCAGCATTTCTTGTAGCTTGCATAACGGTCTACAGCATAGAAGCTTGAAGCCGCATACGGATTGACATCCCCCGGGGCTGTGCCGAATTCTCCTGCAAGATACATATTGATCAGCGAAGCGGAAGGGCTGCTGTAATCAGGAAACTCGACCTTCCTGACATTCATCCCTGCTTCTGTCATGTGTCTGAGAAGCTTGTCTGACTGCGTCTTCTTTCCGCTGCCGTCAAGCCCTTCAAATACTATGAGTTTACCATTCATTGTTTTTAGCTCCTTTCATAAAATCAAGCGATTTATCTGAATAAACGGAACTTACTCAGATTATAACACAGTATTAAACGAAAAATCAACTTAAAAGTTGCGGTTTTTGTTGTTAATCTACAACAAGGCGCACCTGAACGCTCAGATGCGCCTTGCAGTATTATTCATGTAAAATATTACTTATAGTATTCACTCAGCTCGGAACGCTTTTCACGAGTCATCAGACCGGTCAGTTTTGCCATAGGATCGGCTCCTTCAAACACTATCGAGTACACTGCGGAGATGATCGGAAGCTCGGTTTCGTACTTCTGCGAGAGAGTCATAGCGGGCTTCAGTGCGTTGATGCCCTCAACGACCATGCCGACCTTTTCGACTGCCTCCTTGTATCCGTACCCCTGTCCGAGGAGTATGCCTGCCTGATAGTTGCGGCTGTGTACGCTCAGTGCCGTAACGATAAGGTCGCCCATGCCTGCGAGACCGTAGAAGGTCTGCTCCTGACAGCCCATCTTCACGCCGAGTCTCTTGATCTCTGCAAGTCCTCTTGTGATGAGAGCGGCTTTGATGTTGTCGCCAAGTCCGAGACCTATTAGCATACCGGAGGCTATGGCGATTATGTTCTTGAGTGCGCCGCAGAGCTCAACGCCCCTGATATCGGTGTTTGTGTATACACGCATACAGGTGTTCATGAAGACATCCTGTATCTTTTCGGCTGTCTCGAGGTCGGGGCAGGAGGAAATGATGGTAGTCGGCATGGACTTGATGACCTCCTCCGCATGAGTCGGACCGGAGAGGGCAGCTATCCTGAGATCCTTTTCTTTGACAAGATCGCCGAGCTCGTCGGTGATTACCTCGGTCATGGAGAAGAGGGTCTTTTCCTCAATGCCCTTTGCCACGCTGATTATCACATGGCCGTTCCTGAGATGCGGTGCTGCCGTTTTCATGGTGGAGCGGATGAATACGGAGGGGACTGCTGCTATCAGCATATCGTTGTCTCCGCAGACCTCTGCTATATCCTTCGAGTAGCGTATTCCTTCCGGCAGAACAGTATCCGGGAATTTCGGGTGTATATGTGTAGCGCTGAGGTCGTCTATCTCCTGCGGGAGAGCGGACCAGACCGTGACATCGTGATTGCTCATGCAGAGCATTCTTGCAAGAGCGATGCCCCATGTTCCTGCGCCTAATATTCCTATCCTCATGCTGTTGCCTCCTTTTGTTAAGTATAATAAATATCGGCTAAATATAGTATAGCAGATATGACCGGAAGTGTCAAGAAAAAAGGCACAACGTTTAAGTGAGTGCCAGTTTGCTGATTGACCGGAGCGGCAGCAGGGGACGCCCTGCGTAAATATGCGGGGGCGTTGCCCCTCACCCCACCAGAGGCGCTGCCTCTGGACTCCGCTAAAGGGACGCAGTCCCTTTAGAATCCCGAACAGATGAAAACTGCTTTAATATACTGAAAGGCTCACCGGAATTTTCCGGTGAGCCTTATGATCACTTTCTGTATCCGTTGGGATTGTTCTTCTGCCAGTTCCAGGAATCTCTGCACATATCGGCAAGTGTCTTCTCGGTCTTCCAGCCGAGCACGTCAAGTGCCTTGTCTGCGTTGGCGTAGCTCTCCGGGAGGTCTCCGGGACGGCGGTCTCCGTATACGTGGTTGATGCTGATATCATTTACCTTCTCGAAGGTATCAACGATCTCGGTCACGCTGTAGGGAGTGCCTGTGCCGAGGTTGAATATCTCAACGCCGTTGTGTGAGAGGATGTAGTCGATAGCCTTTACATGGCCCTTTGCGAGGTCTACTACATGGATGTAGTCGCGGCGGCAAGTGCCGTCGGGGGTGGGGTAGTCCTGACCGAAGATAGTGAGCTTCTCACGGCGTCCTACTGCGACCTGTGATACATAGGGCATAAGGTTGTTCGGTATGCCCTGCGGATCCTCGCCGATCTTGCCGGAGGGATGAGCACCGATGGGGTTGAAGTATCTCAGGAGAACTACGGAGAGCTCGCTGTCAGCCTTTGCAGCGTCCTCAAGGATCTGCTCCATCATTACCTTTGTCCAGCCGTAGGGATTCGTGCAGGTGCCGCGCTTCATCTGCTCGGTGTAGGGAACGGGGTTCTCCTCGCCGTAAACAGTAGCACTTGAGGAGAAGATTATGTTCTTGACATCGTACTTTTCCATGCACTCAAGCAGGGCAAGTGTGGTGTCGATGTTGTTGCGGTAGTAGAGTACGGGCTTTGCTACGGACTCACCGACAGCCTTGAGACCTGCAAAGTGGATAACGGCCTCGATCTTGTTCTCGCTGAACACACGGCTGAGCTTTTCTGTGTCCTTGATATCGACCTCATAGGCCTTGACGGACTTGCCTGTGATCTCCTCAACACGCTTTACCGCCTCAGGGCAGCTGTTGGAATAGTTGTCTGCGATTATCACATCATAGCCTGCATTGATGAGCTCGACTGCTGTATGTGAACCGATGTAGCCGGCGCCGCCGGCAAGAAGTATGCTCATGTTTTATTCCTCCGTTATAATTGTTTCAGTAGTATCCGGTTTATCGGACGGTTCCGGTTCAGGCGGGGAGCCTTCATCTGCTGCGGCATTTGGCGCATTCGATTTTTCTGCCCGCTTTTCAAGAGCCTTGAGGATGACCTCACGGTAGATATAGTCTGTGATAGCGGCGAACGGGATAGCCATAAGGATACCGATAACGCCGTATACACGGCTTCCGACGAGGATGACGATGAGTATCCAGAGACCAGGGACGCCGAGTGTATTGCCGAAGAGCTTCGGCTTGATGATATAGCCGTCAACGAATTGCAGGCATATCGTGAAGATGATGAATATAAGCGCATAGAACGGCTTGACCATCAGGAGGATGAAGCCTCCGATTATTGCGCCGACGAACGGGCCGAAGGTCGGTACAAGGTTCGTGATGCCGACGACCACGGAAACAAGTCCGACGTACTGCATACCGCAGAGCGACATGAATACCGCATTGATCGTGCCGACGAGAAGACCGTCGAGGAGATCGAATATAACGTAGCGGTTGAGGATCGAGTTGCAGTGTACAAGGAAGGAGGTGGCGTGCTCGTAATGGTTCTTGCTGAGCGCAGCCGAGAGAAATCTGCGGATACCGGCCTTGAGCTTCTGCTTCGAGGAGAGGAGGTAAACGGAGAGGATGAATGCGATCACCCAGTTCATAACTCCCTTTCCGGCGTCGGTGGAGATGTTGATGATCTTCGAGGAGTTGTCCACGATGTAATCAACAACGGTATTGATGATGTTCTCCGAGGAGATGACGAAGCTCTGGAAGTTGCCGGATTCATCGTCCTTCGGGGCGAGCTTGTGGATGAATTCCTGAAGCGTGTCCGCATAGGAATCAAGGTTACGTATGAAGGTTATGATGCTGTCGAAGAGCTGAGGTATGAGGATACTCATCAGCACGACAAGGAAGAGCAGCACCGAGGTGACTGCAAGCACGATGGAAAGCGTCCATTGTGCGTGACTTCGTTTGACCTTTGAGAATACCGTCCGCTGATACAGCTTTGCGAGCGGGTTCATCAGGTAGGCAAGTACGCAGCCTGCTATGGCGGTTGAGAAATAGCTGACGAACTGCGTTATCGCTCTCCATACGTCATTGATATTCGAGAGTATGATAAAGAAGGCAACGGTTATGCAGCCTGCGACCGCATTTGAGAACCATTGCTTCCCGATAAGATCTTTGAATTTCTTCATTTTGCAACTTCTTTCATGGGATAAGATCTCTGTCTGATACAGCCGGAGAGATATCCGGCTGACAGATATATTATAACACAGATCGGACATTAAATCAAGTGGGATAATTGCGGGGAATGTGATAATTTGTCAAAACTTGCGGTATTATTTTGAAAAAAACGGCAGGTTCAGCAAAAAAGAAGAGCGGCGGCAAGTCCTGCGCCTGTGAGTATCTGCAGTATCAGGAGGAGCCTTCTCAGAAAGGGCTCGCATACCCTTCCGGAGATGAAGAGCTCGGCGAGTGAGCCGCCGTCAAGGCCGGGGAAGGGAAGAAGATTGAACAGGCCGGCGGCAAGATCCATATCCCTGAGAGGACCGCTGCATCCGGCGACGGTGAGCAGCAGCCACAGCAGTATATTGACTGCCGGCCCCGAGACAAGCACAGCTGCCCCGTCACACATCCTGATACACGTTCCCGTCTCCATTATGACCCCGCATCCGCTGAGTATGATACGTCTCACTCCTGCGCCGGTCAGCACTGCCGCTGCCGCATGGCCGAGCTCATGAAGTGTACACACCGTATAAAACACAGTGATATGCCGTATATCACACATCAGGAACAGAAGGGCGTTGAACAGCAGGAAGGAGAATTTAATATGAACCTTCAGCACAGTATGCCGAACCGTTCAAGGAGTAATGTGAGCGGATTGCGGAAGAGCTCATCCGGCTGTGAGGTGAGCTTTCTCAACAGCGAAAGCAGTTCGTTACCTGTATCAGGCACAAGATATATGAAGGTGGCAAGCATTGCAACTACAGCTATACATACCGCTGCCTGCATGGCGGAAACGCTGTTCAATGCTCCGGAAGAGTCTGCGGTCTCCTCCGGCAGTAAAATCACATCGTTCTCTTCTTCTGTCTCAGCGGAACTGTCAGAAGGAAGATATTCCCCGTTATACATAGTATATACCTCCTGTAGAATCTCGTGTTTACAGCTTATGCCGCCGTCCGTCATTTTAGAATATTTTTCACAATTTACACACACGATTTTCGGCAGCCGCTTTTGAATTATGTAATCATATCTTAATTGACATAAAGCGACAAACGTGGTAGAATTAAATAGTAACAGGTCCGCAGGAGGCAGGCTGCCGTAATGAATCACGGGAGCGTTCTGCGGGTATACTATTATATAAGTATAAAGAAACTGCCGGTCTTATACCGGCTCAGTTGATATAGGAGGAACAAAAGTGAACTACAGAAAGACCGCTTTATCCGTTTTGGCTCTTATGGTAGCAGCTGTGACGACTGCCTGTTCCGAGCCTCAGGAAAATGTGATCCCGAAGCCAGTGATAATCTCTCCGGAGACCGTTATACTCGACTGGCAGAATGCATATCAGGGCAAGATAGATGAATTCATGAAATCAGACAGCTACAGCGAGAAGAAATCACGTTTTGACCTCCGTGACATCACAGGCGACGGTATACCGGAGCTCATCCTCTCCCCGAACGAGGACAGGAACACCCGCTGTACCATATACTCCTACTCCAAGGGCGTTCTTTCACAGCTCCCGGATATGGGCAGCGACGGCACTATCCCGTATCTCCCGCTGAAGGGCCTCCTTCACGACGAGTACAGGGGTGAGGGCTTCGTCCTCGGCAAGTATGTTGCCTATGAAGACGGCGATTTCAAGGAAGTTATGACCTACAGCGACAATACCGCATCTGCCGCTGCCGGTACAAATATAGTACATGAGATAAACGGGCAGTCAGTAACTCTCCCGCAGTACGACCAGGTGCTTTCGGAGTATACAGGCTCCACCACATTTTACCTCGGCCGCAAGTTCACCTTCGGCAGCGAGGCTGTGAACTATGCGATACACGCTTCAGAGTCATGGAACTGCGTTACCACTGACAAGCAGAAGCAGGCACTCAATGATACTCTCACAATGGAGATGTCAAAGGCAGGCTCAGCCGGAATACTCGGCGCTGCCTTCGAGATAGTCGATCTCAATTCGGACGATCTGCCAGAGGTGATTATTTCCGCTCCTGAGGGCTGCCGTATCTATACGTTCACCGGAGAGATGTATGACGAGCTCAAGGAGATGGACGGAGTATACGGCAACGACGGCACACTCATGCTCGATATAGCCAACAGTGTATTCTATTCCGATACCAAGGGCGAGATAAACTACTGGAGCTTCCTTGAGGGCTTCTCGGCAGCAGATTACAAATCCTCCGGAAGCCTTATGCAGTGCGGCAACAAGCTGCTGCTGACTCTCGATAATATCAGCTGGGACGTTTACGGTGTGAACGGCGCACCCAAGACCGAAGACGGTGAAGCTCCCGCAGAGGGAGAGGAAGCCGCTGCAGATGATGCAGCCCCTGCTGATGAAGCAGCCCCTGCTGACGGGGAAGCAGAGTAAATGGCAAAGTCACGCCTTGTATATACCTGCAACCAGTGCGGATACGAAAGCCCGAAGTGGAACGGCAAATGTCCCTCCTGCGGAGCATGGAACAGCTTTGAGGAAGAGATAGCGGAATCCGTACCGGCCGGCGGAAGAGCCTCAGGCAGCAACGCCCTCGACCTCTCTCAGAGGATAATGGAGCTGAGCGATATCGGCTCCGATGCAGATATCCGCTACAAGACAGGCCTCGGCGAGCTTGACAGAGTTCTCGGCGGCGGCATTGTAAAGGGCTCGCTTGTGCTGCTCGGCGGTGAACCGGGTATAGGAAAGAGTACGATACTCCTCCAGATATGCCAGTATCTCGGCCGTGAGCATTCGGTGCTGTATATATCGGGAGAGGAATCCGCAAGGCAGATAAAGCTGCGTGCAAAGAGACTCGGCGTAGACAGTGAGAATCTCTACATCCTCACTGCTACGGATGCAGAGGCGATAGCCTCCACCATAGCCTCCTCCGCACCGGATATAGCTATAATAGATTCCATACAGACGATGAATATAAGCCGTATCTCCTCAAGTCCCGGAAGCCTTACACAGGTCAGGGAGTGTACCAACCTCTTCATGCACACTGCAAAGAGCCAGGAGATACCTGTTATAATAGTAGGCCATGTCAACAAGGACGGCGCTATCGCAGGCCCGAAGGTCATGGAGCATATAGTTGACGCTGTCCTCCACTTTGAGGGAGAGCGTCACCAGAGCTACCGTCTTCTCAGGGCGGTCAAGAACCGTTTCGGCTCTACGAACGAGATAGGCGTATTCGAGATGCTCGACAAGGGTCTTGCCGAGGTCGCAAACCCTTCACAGATGCTTCTTGCAGGCAGACCGCATAACGTATCCGGCACCTGTGTTGCCTGTGTTATGGAGGGCACCCGTCCGATACTTGCGGAGGTGCAGGCGCTCGCATCAAAGACATCCTATTCCGCACCGAGACGTATGGCAACGGGATTTGACTACAATCGTCTGTACATTATAATAGCAGTCCTTGAAAAGAGACTCGGGCTGTACATGAGCACACTTGATGTATACCTTAATATAGTAGGCGGATTCAGTCTTGATGAGCCGGCAGGAGACCTTCCTGTGGCAATGGCACTGTATTCCGCAGTCATGGATAAGCAGATAGACGAGCAGCTCATTGCATTCGGCGAGATAGGTCTCGGAGGAGAGGTTCGTTCGGTATCGCATATCTCACAGCGAATCCATGAAGCAGAGCGTATGGGATTCCGCACCTGCGTAGTACCGAAGCAGTCGATGCGCTCAATCGATACAAAGGAGCATGATATCGAGATAATACCGGTATCGGATCTAAAGCAGGCATTCTCACTTATTAAATAAATACAGGATAACGGGCCCCGCATTTCAGTAATGCGGGGCTTTTACTTATCAGAAAACGCACTTCTGCGAACAGATTGGGATTCTAAAGGGGGTGAATTCCCAAACAGTCCGGGGGACTGTTTTGGAAGAGGGGAAGCCTTGCAAGTGAAGGCGTTCCCTGATAAAACCAAGTTATTTTTACAGCTCCGGACTCTGCATTTCAGTAATGCAGTTTTTTCTGTATATATCTTTTTTTCGGTCCGGAAAAAAGTTAAAGACTTTTTAATAATTGCCGTGTTATAATCAGATCATGGAAACGGGGAAGGACGTCATCCCGGTATTTCAATAACAACATGAAAGAGGGATCAGAAATGTTCTGGAGGATACTGAAAAAAGACCTTAAACGTAAAAAGACCATGAACATAATACTGCTGCTGTTTATCATACTCTGCTCGATGTTTGCAGCGGCGGCAGTCAACAACATAATCGCTGTTACGGGCGGTATCGAGCATTACTTTGATGCTGCGGGAGTTCCCGAAGCAATGGTGTATATCGAGGGCGAGAACGATCTTGAAGAAAAGATCGCCGATCTGCCGGGTGTATCGGAAGCAAAGACAGAGCACTGGCTCATATTTCCCGATTCGGCCTGCTGTGAGTATAACGGCAGGAAACTGGATAATTTCATCGGAATCCTTGTCGGAGTTTCGGAAAAGGAAATGGGTATCAATTACTTCAACGAGGAAAACGAAATGATCAGGGACGTTGAAAAGGGCAGCTTCTATGCTACAAAGGTATTCACTAAGGATCTGGATATCAGCGCAGGGGACTATGTGGAGTTCACCCTGGGAGAAACGACTCTGAGGCTCAGATATGCCGGCAGATTAAAGGGAGCACTGTTCGGCAATGATTCAACTTCAAGCCCGTACATTCTCCTGGATTCGGAGGATTACGAATGCTTCAAAAGCGATGAAGCGGCAGGCATGATGCCGATAAGCTATACCTATGTTCATACAACGGATACTGACAAGGTAGAGGATCTTGTAAAAGGTGTTGAGAACGTAAATGTTTTCGGAAGAGATGAAAATAAAAAGATATATCTCTACGATATGTTTGCCGCCTATATCATGCTTACGATAAGCATACTGCTCATGATAACCGCATTCGTGGTGCTCAGATTCACCATCGGATTCACGATCAGTGAGGAATTCCGTGAGATCGGCGTTATGAAGGCAGTCGGCATAGGCAACGGCAGTATACGAAGTCTCTATATTATAAAGTATCTTGCACTCTCGCTGCTCGGTGCGGCAGTCGGATTCATCTGTTCGATACCGCTGACAGCTGCAATGATGAAGACAGTATCGGAGAATATGGTGCTCGGAAGTGAGAACGGTCCTGCCATGGGACTTCTGAGCGTTGCTGCGGTAGTAGTCATCATACTTCTGTTCTGCTACGGCTGTACACACAGCGTAAAGAAGCTTTCTCCCATAGACGCAGTAAGGAACGGCGAGACAGGCGAGCGCTTCAAAAAGAAGAGCGGTCTCAGGCTCGGACGTTCAAAGCTCCCTGCCACCGGGTTCCTCTCTGTCAATGATGTGCTTAGTGCTCCTAAACGATTCGGCATCATCACAGTCATATTCACACTCTGCCTTCTCCTGATAACTCTTATGTCCAACTTTGCGCAGACGCTCAGCAGCGATAAGCTGCTGTGGCTGTTCGAGGTACCGGATTGTCAGGCTCATATCCTTGATACCGAGATGCTGACAGAGATGATGTCAGGTCAGAGAACGTATACGGATATCATCGATGAGAATAACAGGATGCTTGCCGACAACGGTATCCCGGGAAAATGCTCGATGACAGTCATGAAGAACGGCGAGACCGTACACGGGGATAAGAAGGTAAAGATAAACTATTCGGCAATAAAGGGCGCAGATGATTTCCAGATTCGTATCGACGAGGGCAGTGCTCCGCAGAAGAATGACGAGATAGCAATGACGATAAGCGCAATGAATCATCTTGATGCTCAGATCGGCGACAGGGTAACTGCCGATATGGGCGGCAAGAAATACGATTTCATCATCACAGGAAGGTATTCGGCATTTGCGTCAGACTCTGCTTTCCTCTACAGGGATTTTGATTTCGGAGAGGCTGCACCCACCGGATCTGTAGGTGTACAGATACGCTTTGACGGTGATCCGGACAAGGATACTGTAAACGGCTATATCGAAAAGATAAAGGAAGCCACCGGCAGCAAGAAGGTGTACTCCTCAGCTGACTTCGTAAAGACGATGACAGAGGTATCGGATACACTGACCACTATCAAGAGACTGATGATGATAATAACCGTTATCGTTACCGTGATGATAGTTATACTCATGGAGCGCTCCTTCATCTCAAGGGAGAAGAGCGAGATAGCACTTATGAAGGCGGTCGGAATATCCAACGGCACTGTCATCGGACAGCACACGCTCAGATTCGTGATCGTATCGATACTTGCCTGCCTGCTCGCAACTGCGCTGCTCTCTCCGGTAAGTGATTTCCTGATGAACAGGATATGTCTCCTTATCGGCGATGTTTCCGGCATAAGATGCGCCTTCGATCCGGCAGAGGTGCTGCTCATAGCACCGGCGATACTCATAGGCGTAACGGTCATAGGTTCATTCCTGACCTCACTCTACACAAGAACGATAAAGTCGGCAGATGCAGCCGGCATAGAATAACAGGAGGATAATGATATGTGTACAGTATTACAGGCAAATGGTCTCTGCAAGACCTATATAGTAAACAAGAGACAGAACAACGTTCTGAAGAATATCGACCTCACAGTCGAGGAGGGCGAGATGGTCGCAGTAATGGGACCGTCAGGCTCAGGAAAATCCACTCTGCTCTACTGTGTATCCGGTATGGACAGGGTTACGGCAGGCAATGTAGTCTTCAACGGAAAGGAGACTGCAAAGCTCAGGGACAAGGAGCTTGCAAGGCTTCGTCTTGACGAGATGGGCTTTATCTTCCAGCAGATGTACATGATGAAGAACCTCTCCGTGCTCGATAACATCATACTCCCGGCGGTAAAGTCAAAGAAGAACAAGGAGAGCCGCAGACAGACTGAGGAGAGGGGCAGGGCTCTCATGCGCCGTCTCGGTATTGCGGACGTCGGCGGGAACGATATCAACGAGGTCTCCGGCGGACAGCTGCAGAGAGCCTGCATATGCCGCAGCATGATAAACTCCCCGAAGATGATATTTGCCGACGAGCCCACAGGCGCTCTCAACCGTTCAAGCTCCGATGAGGTGATGAAGGAGCTGCTCTCGCTCAACAACGACGGAACTACCGTTATGTGCGTGACGCATGACCCGAAGGTCGCCGCAAAATGCAGCAGGGTGCTCTACCTTGTTGACGGCGGCATTGTCGGCGAAAAGGATATGGGACATTTCGGCGGCGGTGACAAGGAGCTCCGTGACCGTGAAAGGGAACTGAACAACTGGCTCATGGAGCAGGGATGGTAAAAAGCAGCAGCGGTAATGATATTGGGGTATTGCGCTGACACGGCATATGTGATAGAATAGTATCAGGCGGTGATATTATGACAGATATACTGATAGTTGAAGATAATACAGAGCTTGCGGCGCTGCTTACCGACTTTCTCCGTGACGAGGGGTATACAGTCACGGCAGTCGAGAGCGGAGAGCGTGCGCTCGAGCTCTTTGAGAAATACGGCGCAAAGCTGGTGGTGCTCGATATCAATCTTCCGGGCATGGACGGCTTTGCGGTATGCTCAAAGCTCAGGGAGGATACGGATACTCCTATACTCATAGTCAGCTGCCGCACCGACAAGGACGACAAGATAAACGGCCTTGACCTCGGCGCAGATGACTACATTGAGAAGCCCTACGACATAGATATCCTCATAGCCAAGATAAAGGGCATATTCCGGCGCCGGTATCAGCGTGAGATACTTACGGCTGACGGCGTGGAGCTCAACCTTGCCGACAGGACTGCGGTCATTGACGGAAAGGAAGCGGAGCTCACCTCAAAGGAGTTCGATCTTCTTGCACTCCTTATAAGCAACAGGGGAAAGGTAATGAAGAAGCAGTACCTTTTCAGTACGATATGGGGCAGCGACAGCGAATCCGAGATGCAGACCCTGCACGTGCACATCAACCGTCTCCGTGCAAAGCTGGGCGATGATCCGAAGAATGCAAAGCGCCTTGTGACAGTCTGGGGAGTGGGCTTCAAGTACGTATGAAGAGCTTCAGAAGGATAGGTATACTGTTCATAGTGATACTGCTCGTTTCAGCAGCTGCTGCAGAGCTGATGCTTTTAAACGCCAGGAAGGATCCGGCGGGTATCTACCGTGTGGAGGCCAAGCGCCTTGCCGATGAGATAAATGATACCGGCACCTATGATCTCAGCAGATATCCGCATCTTACGGGAGTATACGGCGGTACCGGCAGCGAGCTCTATGATACGGACAGCCAGTACCTTATAATAGAAGCCGGCGGCAGTTATTACCGTGTCGAGTACAGGCTTGACAACAGCCGGCGTGTACTGGTGATAGCGAGCGTATTCATAGCCGTAGTCCTGCTGCTTGTTTCGGGGATGCTCCTTTATTTCTACAGACATCTCATCGTACCCTTCGGAAGGATAAACAGCGTTCCTCAGGAGCTTGCAAAAGGCAATCTTGCAGTGCCTATCCCTGAGGAGAAGGGCAGGTTCTTCGGAAAATTCACCTGGGGCGTGAATCTTCTCCGTGAGAGCATCGAGAAGGACAGGGAGCATGAGCTTGAGATGCAGCGTGACAAGAAGATGCTGCTGCTTTCGCTCTCACATGATATCAAGACTCCCCTCTCGGCGATAAAGCTGAATTCAAGGGCACTCGCAAGGGGACTCTACAAAGACGAGGACAAGCGCCGTGAGGCAGCGGAGAGTATCAACCGCCACGCCGATGAGATAGAGAGCTTCGTAAGTCAGATAACCAAGGCAGCAGGCGAGGATTTCATGACCTTCGAGGTGAGCATGGGGGAGGAGTTCCTCAGCCGTATAGTTACGAAGATCTACGAGAGATATGCCGCTCAGCTGGCAATATCAGGCACGGAGCTGAAGATAGGCGAGTACAGTGATTCGCTCCTTTCCTGCGATCCGGACAGGCTTGCGGAATGCCTGCAGAACCTGATCGAGAATGCGATAAAGTACGGCGACGGAAAGCGCATATCCCTAAGCTTTGATCAGCAGGACGGCTGTAAACTTATCACGGTAACGAATACAGGCTGTACACTCGGCGAGGAGGAGCTGACGGATATCTTCGGCAGCTTCCGCAGGGGCAGCAACTCAAACGGCGTAAAGGGCAGCGGTCTCGGACTTTTCATCTGCCGGAAGCTGATGACGATGATGAACGGCGATATCTATGCGGATATAGAAGACGGCTGCTTCAGCGTAACACTTGTTGTAAAACTGGCATGATATAGAAATGATATATAATGACCGTTCCTCAGGGAGCGGTCATTTCGGTATATCTGTAACGATAGCTGTATCAGGGGACGCCTTCACTTGCAAGGCATCCCCTCTTCCCAAACAGTCCCCCGGACTGTTTTGGAATTCACCCCTTGCGAAGCGCCCTGCGGCTAAATGCGGGACTCTGTCCCGCACCCTGCCAGAGGCTCTGCCTCTGGACTCCGCTAAAGGGACGCAGTCCCTTTAGAATCCCAAACTTTGCGGGAAGGTACAATTGAGAGGCAGTGATCAAATTTTCACCGTCCCCTGTCTGAGACCTTGACAGTGACTGTATTTTATGGTATAATGGCAAATAGCGACCTGTCCGGCGATACCGGACAGAAAAACAATCAAGTATTTAAGGAGTAGATAGAATGCATTGGGCAGAAAAGATAGCAGAAGAGCTTATTCGCAGCAACCCTGACAAGGAGGAGTATGTCTGCGCCGCCGGAATCAGTCCTTCCGGTTCAATACATATCGGAAACTTCAGAGATATAGCTACATCTCTGTTCGTTACAGAGGCACTTCAGAAGGCAGGAAAGAAAGCAAAGCTGCTGTTCTCATGGGATGAGTTCGACCGTCTCCGCAAGGTGCCCAAGAACGTTGAGAAGATAACAACAGGCTTCGAGGAGCATATCGGCAGACCCTACGTTGACGTACCTAACCCCTTCGGCACGGAGGAGAAGACCTATGCTCAGTACTTCGAGAAGGAGTTCGAGGCTGCAATAGAGAAGTTCGGCATAAAGATGGAGTACCGTCATCAGGCCGAGATGTACCGCAGCGGCGCATACCGTCAGCACGTACTCACAGCTCTCGACAAGAGGGGCGAGATCTTCGATATCCTCGACAGCTTCCGTACACAGGATGCTCAGGAGGGCGAAAGAGAGGCTTACTATCCCGTATCCATCTACTGCTCCGAGTGCGGCAGGGATACCACAAAGATAGTTTCCTACGATGACGCTTCACATACCGCAAAGTTCGAGTGCAAGTGCGGTCACTGCGGTGACTTCGATTTCACAAAGGATACCAACTGCAAGCTCGCGTGGAAGATAGACTGGCCTATGCGCTGGATGTTCGAGGGCGTAGACTTCGAGCCCGGCGGAAAGGATCACGCTGCTCCCGGCGGTTCATATGATACAAGCCGTGTTATCGCAGAGAAGATATTCGGCATCAAGGCTCCTATGTTCAAGGGCTACGAGTTCATCGGCATCAAGGGCACAACAGGAAAGATGTCCGGTTCCTCCGGTCTCAACCTCACACCCGATGCACTTCTCAAGATCTATCAGCCTGAGGTCATCCTGTGGCTGTATTCCAAGGTTGAGCCCAACAAGGCATTTGACTTCTGCTTCGATGACGGAATCCTTCGTCAGTACTTTGAGTTCGACAAGCAGTACAACCAGTACATCAGCGGCGAGGCTGACGAGAGAACAAAGTCGATCGTTGAGTACTGCCTGCTGACAGACAAGAAGATAAAGACAGTTCCTATGGGACTTCTTGTACAGCTCGGCTCCATCGTTGACTTCAACGTGCCGATGCTTGAGACTGTATTCGAGAAGATCGGCCAGCCCTTCAAGCATGAGGAATTCGCACAGCGTCTCGACCTCGCAAAGAACTGGCTCGAGAACTGCTCACCCGAGAATGCAAACAAGCTTCTGCCTTACCGCAACTGGGATATCTACAACGAGCTTTCCGAGGACGGAAAGAAAATGATATCCATGCTCCACGACTACCTCAAGAACAGCGAGTACACACTCGATGAGCTGAATACAGAGCTCTATGCTATCCCGAAGAAGATCTACGGCGAGGACAACCCCGATATCAAGACTCTTCAGGGCGCATTCTTCAAGAGCGTATACCAGCTGCTCCTCGGCAAGGAGAAGGGACCGAGACTCTATCTCTTCCTCTATGCTATCGACAGGGACAGCTACGTAAGGCTTCTTGATTTCTCCTATCCCATGACAGATGAGGAGAAGGCTCCTAAGGTTGAGGAAACAGTTGAAGAGGAGACCGTTGTATACGGCGAGCCCGATCCGGTACAGCCTGTAAAGGACGAGATCGAGATGGACGACTTTGCAAAGCTCGACCTGAGAGTATGCAAGGTGCTCAAGTGTGCTGAGATAAGAAAGTCACACAGCTGCTACAAGCTGACACTCTTTGACGGCCTCAAGGAGAGAGTGATCGTATCAAGCATCAAGCACTACTACAAGCCCGAGGATCTTATCGGCAAGAAGATAATCGTTCTTGCGAACCTCAAGCCCACACGTATCACCGGTGTTACCAGCGAGGGAATGCTTCTTGCTGCTACAAACAACGCCTGCGGCTGCAAGGTCATCATGGTAGACGATTCCGTTCCGGAGGGAACAATGCTCGCATAAGCGGCGGATAAATGAATAAAACTAACGACCCGGGAATCAAAACGGGTACTCATAAAGCAGTTTTTATGATTTGAAGATAAGGTTGCGTAACCTCGGCGGTTACGCAGCCTTTCTCTTTTTGTCGTACTTCATGCTGTCAGCGACAGCAGTAGTAACAGCCACGTTGAAACGATAGTGTATCTCGATCTCCTGAGTGCGATGACCGCTGCTCTTGTCAGGAGCGTGGACTACGATCTTCTCAATCAGTTCGTGCATGATTTCAGGAGTAAGCTCCGTGATATGCTCATACTTCTGTACAGCCATCATGAACGCAGTCACGTCGGCTGACTTCTGTTCAGCATTCTCAATATAGGTAGTCAGCTCGGCAACAGTCGCCCTGAGTTTCTTCTGCTCGTCCTCATATCCTGCCGACATCATCGCAAAGCGCTCATCTGAGATCTTGCCCGATACATTGTCCTCATAGAGCCTTGTGAACAGTCTGTCCAGTTCAGCAATACGCTTCTCAGCGTCTTTCAGCTTTTTCTTGGACTTAGCAAGCTCCGAGGACTGCTTCTGAACGGAATTGTCCATAGCCGCCCGTACAAACTCGTCCTCGTTCTCCCTGACAAAGAAAATCATCTTGTTCAGCTCACCGAGAATGATTTCTTTCAGCACGATTGTCCTGATAAAATGGATTGTGCAGCCATCCTTGTCTTTTGCATAGGTTCCGCATTTGAGATGTTCTTGGTCGGCAGTCATGGTTGTCGCACGACAAAGATACAATTTCTTTCCACAGTCAGCGCAGTAACAGATGCCCGAAAATGGATTGACTTCTTCGTGCTTTGTCGGACGGCGTTTGTTCTTGCGAAGCTCCTGCACCAGATCGAACTCCTCCTGAGTGATAATGGCTTCGTGGGTATTCTCAAAGATCAGCCAGTCCTCTTTCGGGTTATCCACACGCTTCTTATTTTTGTAGGACTTCACATGAGTGCGGAAGTTGACGGTATGTCCGCAGTATTCCTGCTTCTCAAGGATATGGGCAATTGTTTCCATACCCCAACGGTTGAGATCGGCATTCTTATGACCGTTGTCCCTGCCCTGCGACAGAGCATAAGCCGTCGGCGTGGGGATACCTTCTTCCGTCAAAATACGAGCGATCTGTGCCGGACCATATCCGTCTATGCAAAGATGAAAAATCTTGCGTACTACCTCGGCGGCTTCATCATCAATCACCCAAAGGTTCTTATCCGTTTCCGAATGCTTATAGCCGTAGATTGGACTGGAAAGATGTTTGCCCGACTGCCCCTTTGCCTTAAAAACGGCTCTGATCTTCTTACTCGTATCACGGGCGTACCAGTCATTAAAAATGTTCTTGAACGCCATCAGCTCATTCTCTGACTTGAAGGTATCCACGCCATCATTGATAGCGATATAGCGAACATCATAATCAGGGAATACCATTTCTATCAGTTCACCCGTTTTCAGATAATCACGACCGAGGCGGCTCAAATCTTTGGTAATGACCGTTCCCACTTTGCCGTCCTCAATGTCAGCCATCATAGCCTTGAAGCCATCACGCTCCCATGTCGTTCCGCTTACGCCATCATCGACATAGAAAGCCGTGTTGCGGAAGCCGTTGTCATCGGCGTACTTCTTGAGGATAGCCTTTTGGTTGGTGATACTGTTGCTCTCACCCTGTAACATATCGTCCTGCGAAAGACGACAATACAACGCTGTGATCTTGTCTGTCATATAAAACCTTCCTTTCCGACAGATACAGCAAGCTATGTTATCATTATAGCGCACATTGCGGTAAAACACAATGCGCCGATATTCCAAAGTTACACAGCCTGCTTCTCAGGTTCTTGTCCGGATTCACCGAGGAGTTTTTCGCTCT
>JAFZRF010000016.1 GCA_017620025.1 Ruminococcus sp. | reverse complement strand
GTCCAGAGGCAGCGCCTCTGGCAGGGTGTGGGACAGAGTCCCACATTTATCCGCAGGGCGCTTCGCAAGGGGTGAATTCCAAAACAGTCCGGGGGACTGTTTTGGAAGAGGGGACGCCTTGCAAGTGAAGGCGTCCCCTGATAAATCAGGGATCTCGTATTGACTTCAGACAGCCAATGACTAACAGTTATTATATTCGAGCTGAGGGCTGCCAAAGGCAGCCCCTACAGAGCAAACATGACGGGCATTCAATTACAGTTATATTACTTATGTAGGGACTGCCTCTGGCAGTCCGCCGTTTTAGAATATGGCTTCACCCGTCAAGCTGGCGCACACTTCGCCCCCTTCGCCTTATCTTGACGGGAACGTGCAAAAAGTGATATAATATAAAAAGCGCTCAGACCTCAGGTCCGGGCAATACCTGCTATTGGAGATACTTATGAAAACTAAAAAGACTCAGAACGGTATCCACAACCGCAATTCCTTCCGTGTCATCAGCCTCGGCTTTCTCGGACTGATACTGACGGGAGCCCTCCTGCTGATGCTGCCCATATCATCACAGGACCGCACGGTCACACCGTTCAAGGATACGCTCTTCACTGCGATATCGGCCTCCTGCGTTACCGGCCTTGTAGTCCGTGATACCGCAACTCACTGGTCGCTCTTCGGACAGATAGTCATACTGACAATGATACAGATAGGCGGTATGGGCGTCATAACAATAGGCCTTCTGATAACAAAGCTTTCCGGCAGAAAGATCGGTCTCTGGTTCCGCGGCATGATGCAGGATTCCATTTCTGCCCCGAATGTCGGCGGCATACTGCAGCTGACCAAATTCATCCTCAAGATGACCGCTGCAATAGAGCTCACCGGAGCGGTGCTCCTCTATCCCGTATTCTGCCGTGAATTCGGTCCGGTAAAGGGAATATGGTATTCGGTCTTCCATTCGGTATCGGCCTTCTGTAATGCCGGCTTCGACCTTATGGGTGTCCGTGAGCCCTTCTCCTCCCTGACAAGTCTTGGCGGGAACGCCTACGTGAATATCGTCCTCATGCTGCTCATCATCACCGGCGGTATCGGATTCCTCACCTGGGACGATCTCGTGCAGCACAAGCTGAACTTCAAGAAATACAGGTTACAGACAAAGGTCGTCATCGTCGCATCAGCTCTGCTGATACTCCTCCCCGCAGTGTTCTTCTTCTTTGCGGAATACTCCGGCGAGCCGATGAAGGAGCGCATCCTCCATTCACTCTTCCAGTCCGTAACTGCAAGAACAGCAGGCTTCAACACCGCCGACCTTTCAGCCATGAGCGAATCAGGCGCAATGCTGATGACGGTGCTCATGCTCATCGGAGGCTGCTCAGGCTCCACCGCAGGCGGTATGAAGATCACGACGATATCAGTCCTCTTCCTTGCAGCGCTCAGCGTTTTCCGCAGGAAGAACGACGTTGAATGCTTCAACAGGCGTATCCATGCCGATACAGTCCGCACAGCCGGTGCGATACTCTTCATGTATATGACTCTTTTCCTGTCCACAGGCATCGCAGTAAGCATGATAGACTCCCTGCCGCTTGTAAGCTGTCTCTTCGAGACGGGCTCGGCACTCGGTACAGCCGGCCTGACCCTCGGCATAACGACCTCGCTCTCCCTCCCCTCTCACATCATCCTCATGATGCTGATGTTTGCAGGCAGAGTCGGAGGCCTGACACTTATCTATGCAGCATTCGCTCTCAACACAGAAGCATCAAGACTTCCGCAGGAAAAGATCACTGTCGGATGATATAAAGGAGAAAAACTATGAAATCAGTACTTTTAATAGGCGCAGGCCAGTTCGGAACACATATCGCCAAAAGGATGGGAGAGCTCCGCTGTGAGATCATGGTAGTCGACACGGAGGAGGAGCGCATCAACGCCATACTACCCTTCGTAACCAGCGCACAGATAGGAGACAGCACGAACGCCGACTTCATGCGTTCTCTCGGCATACCGGATTACGATGTATGCTTCGTGACCATAAGCGACAGCTTCCAGGATTCTCTCGAGACCACCGCCCTCCTCAAGGAGCTCGGCGCCCGCAAGGTCATCGCCCGTGCGCAGAACGACGTACAGGAGAAGTTCCTCCGCCGCAACGGCGCAGACGAAACGGTATACCCCGAAAAGCACACAGCGATAAGACTTGCCGTGAAGGAGGCCTCAGACAGCATCCTCGACGTGCTTCAGCTCGACCACGACCTCAACATCTACGAGGTGCGTGTACCGAGGGAATGGTGCAACCGTACCATCGCTGACCTTGATATCCGCAAGAAGCATAACCTCAATATCATAGCCGTGCGCACCTCCGACCAGCTTGTAGTCCCCATGCCGAATATGCTTCTCAACTCCGAGGATGCGATACTCGTGCTCGGCAGCATGAAGGATATCCAGAAGGTGTTCTGAGGCACTGTCCCGGGACTCCGCTAAAGGAGGCCGCAGCCCCTTCAGAACTACTGACTGACCGAAAAGCAATTTCCCGACAAACAGCAGCTCCATGGCTGCTGTTTTTTATTTATCACGAACTGACAAAAAAATGCCGTCCCGAAGGACGGCATCAGAAATGCGAGGTTTATGTAATTGATATTTTACAGTATGTACATCAGACAGCAGATCACTTGATATTGACTTTGTCGAATGCCCAGTTTACTCTTCCGAGCAGTTCTGCCTTGTTTCTTGCAGAATATCCCTTCTTGGCAGCATACTTGTTTGTTGCAGAAACTACAGCGGTTCTGCACTCGCTGAATGACGGATATGCATTCTTGTACTCGCTGAGTGAGTCATACCACAGCTGAGCAAGTACATCCTTTCTGATACCGGAGGTTGACATCAGATATGCTGCATGAGAAACGATAGTAGATGCCGAATAATTATCAACATCGCTGCGGCTCGGGTACATTCCGGGATTCTCAGTCTTGAACTTATTATAGTCATCATAGAACTTTACTGATACACGTGTACCGGCGGAATTCTTGGGTGTATATGTACTAACAGGGTTTCTTAAATCTCTCAGGCACTTGTCGCCGGAGTTGTTCTTGAAAAGGGCTGTACCCATCCTCCAGTCGGGATTTGTCTCGCTGAGCTCACCTAAGATATCGGAATATGCCTCCATGAGTGCGCCACCCTCAAAGTTGCCCTGCTTTACTGATGCATCCCAGCCTGCGATACGGTGCTCAACAAGATGCACATACTCATGAGCGATGATATCAGGAACCGATGACATAGGATTCATGTAGGTAGAATCAACACTGCCGACAGTGATCGAACCTGCCTGACCGATAGCATTCTTATACAACTCACTATTGTTGAGTGCATAGCTGATATAAAGTGTATCTGAATTTACTCTCTTTATCTGATTATTATTATAAACGTATGCATCAAACTTCTTGCTTTCCTGATTGAAGCCTAAGCTTCTGCAGAAATTAGCTACTTTAACAGCATTGTTATAATACTTCTGATCCTCCGGTGTATAGTAACGGGTGGGCTTTGAAGAATTCGGGATCGGGATAAAGCCGTAAAGATAATATTTGCTGAAGAACCAATAGTTGTTTGTGTAATAGTTATCTGTGATGGCAACTTTTACGTCAGCTGCTGCGCTTGTCAGTGTTGCTCCGAGAGTCGAAGCGATTACCCCTGTTGACAGAATTGCTGCTAAGATTCTTTTTGTGTGAATTTTCATGGTATTACACCTTCCTTAATAAAATTTGTATTATCATTTTATCATAAATGGTAAAACAATACTAATCATTTGTTGCGGTCGAAATGTCATATATTTGCCATTTGTTGCCATTGCTCTTTCAGTAATTACTATCCGGCGTTGATTTCTGCACTGTTTTGTGATATAATCAGGATACAGAAAAGGAGGCCATGATATGACATTACAACAGCTGAAATACATCATAATGATAGCCGAAACCGGCTCTATCACCATGGCGGCGGAGCGCCTGTTCATAGCCCAGCCGAGCCTCTCAAAATCCGTGGCCGAGCTTGAGAAGGAAATGGGCATCACTATCTTCAACCGCAGCAACAGGGGCGTATACCTCTCCGAGGACGGCACAAGGTTCCTCTCCTACGCCAGACAGATAGTCGAACAGGCAGAGCTCCTCGAGAGCGAATACAAATCCGCACCGCCCCCGAACAGAGCCTTTGCAGTTTCCTCGCAGCATTACGCATTCGTGGTGAACGCCTTTGTTGAGCTTGTGCGTGAGTACGGCAGGGACAAGTACGAATTCACTCTGCGAGAGCTTAAAACAGCGGAAATAATCGAGGACGTCCGCACACACAGGAGCGATATAGGAGTGCTCTTCCTCAGCCATTTCAACCGTGAGGTCATACAGCATATCCTCCGAAGCGAGGAAATGCGCTTCGAACCACTGTTCACTGCCCGCCCCCACGTATTTGTAAGCCGCAGCAATCCTCTCGTCGGCAGTAAGACGGTAACGCTTGACGACCTGAAGGACTTTCCCCGCCTTACCTACGATCAGGGCGTGAAGAACTCCTTCTACTTTGCCGAGGAGCTGCATATCACAGCAGAGAGCCCGAAGAATATAATCGTCTCCGACCGTGCAACGCTCTTCAATCTGCTCATCGGCCTTGACGGCTATACGATTTCATCGGGCATACTCAGCGAGGATCTCAACGGCAGCAATATCGTCTCTATACCGCTTGAGAGCGACGAGATAATGGAGATAGGCTACATCATCACGACCGACCGCCCTATGAATTCAATGACACAGAGATACCTCGAGCATCTGAAGACCTACATCGCAAATTATTCTCTCTGACATAGCTTTTAGCTATGGCGCAGCATGATTTTTTGATATTAACACATTTCCGGCAGGTATGATATAATGATGATATCATAAAACATACCGGAGGAATAGGAAATGAACACAACAATAATCGGATACCCCAGAATCGGTATTCTTCGTGAACTCAAATTCGCCAGCGAGAAATACTTCTGCAGCGAAATAACAGCAGCAGACCTTGAAAAGACAGCAAAAGAGATACGCACATACAACCTCGCTCTCCAGCAGAAGAGCGGGCTCAGCCTTATCCCCTCGAACGACTTCTCCTTCTATGACGGAGTCCTCGATACAGCATTTCTCCTGAACGCAGTACCCGCAAGATATACCTCTCTCGGGCTCTCGGTGCTCGATACATACTTCGCAGCCGCAAGAGGCTATCAGGGTGAAAAGGGCGATGTAAAGGCTCTCGCCATGAAGAAGTGGTACAATACCAACTATCACTACATGGTGCCCGAGATAGACGATGATACCGATATCCGTCTTGCCGGCACAAAGCCCTTCGACCTCTTCACTGAGGCACTTGAGAACGGCGTTAAGACAAAGCCCGTCATCACCGGCGCATACACCTTCCTCAAGCTCGCAAGATACAAGGGCACAAAGACCGCCTCTGACTTCATCGCTCAGACAGCCGCAGCATATTCCGCAATACTCGACAGATTCAACGCTCTCGGCGCAGAGTGGGTGCAGTTCGACGAGCCCTCTCTCGTAACGGATATGACCGCAGATGACATAAAACTCTTCACAGCCCTGTATGAAAAGATACTCGCCGGCAAGGGCAGTGTAAAGGTCATCGCACAAACCTACTTCGGCGATGTGCGTGACTGCTACAAGGAGCTCTGCGCACTTCCCTTTGACGGCATCGGCCTTGATTTCATCGAGGGCAAGAAGTCTCTTGAGCTTGTTAAGACAAACGACTTCCCGGCAGACAAGGTGCTGTTTGCAGGCATCGTGAACGGCAAGAACATCTGGCGCAACAACTACGCCTCCACTCTCCTGATACTTGATGAGCTGAAAAAGCATACCTCAGATATCGTGCTGAGCACCTCCTGCTCACTGCTCCACGTTCCCTGCACTCTTGCAAACGAGACCAAGCTCCCGGAGAGCATCAGAAAGCATTTCGCCTATGCGGAGGAGAAGCTCACCGAGCTGGCTGAGATAAGCAGCATCGCCGGTGCAGAGCATCCCCTCGAGACAACTGAATACCGCCTCAATACCGCACTCCACAGCGAGCCCCGCTCCGGCAGGAACGACGCCGTAAGAGAGAAGGTAGCAAAGCTGACAGAGAAGGATTTCATCAGACTGCCGGAGTTTGCAGAGCGTGAGCGCATACAGAAGGAGCGCTTTGCCCTTCCCCTCTTCCCGACTACCACCATCGGTTCATTCCCGCAGACACAGGAAGTCAAGTCCGCAAGAAAGGCCTTCCGAAGCGGCGAGCTGAACGAAGCAGACTATGAGTCATTCCTCAGGGAGAAGATAGCCGACTGCGTAAAGCTCCAGGAGGAGATAGGCCTTGACGTGCTTGTACACGGCGAGTTCGAGCGCAACGACATGGTCGAGTATTTCGGCGAGTGCCTTGACGGCTATATCTTCACCGAGAAGGCATGGGTGCAGTCCTACGGCACACGCTGCGTAAAGCCGCCTGTAGTATGGGGCGATATCTCCCGTGCAAAGCCCATGACTGTAAAGTGGTCCGTATATGCACAGAGCCTTACCGACAAACCCATGAAGGGTATGCTCACAGGCCCTGTCACCATTCTCAACTGGTCCTTCCCCCGTGAGGATATAACCCTCAGGGAGAGCGCATTACAGATAGCCCTTGCCATTCGTGAGGAGGTGCTTGACCTCGAAGCCAACGGCATCAGCATCATACAGGTAGACGAGGCCGCACTCCGTGAAAAGCTCCCCCTCCGCAGATCCGACTGGCGTGAGGATTACCTCGACTGGGCGATCCCTGCCTTCCGCTGTGTACACAGCGGCGTAAGACCGGAGACTCAGATACACACACATATGTGCTACAGCGAGTTCGCCGACATCATCAGGGATATCGACGATATGGACGCAGACGTCATCACCTTCGAGGCGTCACGTTCAGACCTTACGATACTTGACGTACTCAGGGAGAATAACTTCCGCACAGAGGTCGGCCCCGGAGTATACGATATCCATTCTCCCCGTGTTCCCTCAAAGGAAGAGATAAAGGCAGCCGTGAACAAGATGCTCTCACGCATACCCGCAGAAAAGCTCTGGGTTAACCCCGACTGCGGTCTCAAGACAAGAGGAAATGCCGAGACCATACCGAGCCTTACGAACCTTGTGAACGCAGCAAGAGAGGTGCGAAATGAGAACAGCTGAGTTATTTGAGCAGAAGCCCGTCTTCTCCCTTGAGGTCTTCCCGCCGAAGCCCGATGCCGATGAGAGCGTCATATACGATACCCTCGAGCAGCTTTCGGATATACACCCCGATTTCATCAGCGTGACCTACGGCGCAGGCGGCGGCAAGAACGGCACAAAGACCATACAGATAGCCTCCGATATACAGAACAGGTACGGCGTTGAGAGCGTCGCACACCTGCCCTGTATCAGCCTTACAAAGCCTCAGGCCAAGGAGATACTCGACCGTATGCAGGAATGCGGCATCGAGAACATCCTTGCGCTCCGCGGCGACATCACAGGTGATGCCGCCCCCGGAGATTTTCTCCACGCAAGCGACCTTATCTCCTTCATCAGGGAGCGCTACGACTTCAATATAATCGCCGCCTGCTATCCCGAGGTACACCCCGAGAGCAGCAGTGCGGTCGATGACCTGAAATGGCTCAGATACAAGGTCGAGTGCGGCGCAGACCACCTCATCACACAGCTCTTCCTTGACAACGACTATTTCTACGCCTTCCGTGAAAAGGCACGCATCGCAGGAATAGATGCACCGATAGAGGCAGGCATCATGCCCGTCACAAACAAGCGTCAGATAGAGCGCATGGTAAAGCTTTGCGGCGTAGAGCTGCCGAAGAAGTTTGTACGTGTCCTTGAAAAATACGAGCATAACGAAGAAGCTCTCCGTGATGCAGGCATCGCCTACGCCATTGATCAGATAACCGATCTCATCGCCGACGGCGTTGACGGCATTCACCTCTATACCATGAATAACCCTCTCGTTGCACACAGGATATACGATGCAGTACAGAGTCTCATCTCCGTAGGAGTCTCCTGCACCTGAAAAAGCTTACAAAAACAACGTGATTTCGCCTCATTCCACTTGATTTTATTATATAGATGTGTTATAATAATAGTAAGCAGATGCAGTCTGCAAATACTAACGAATGGCAGGTGAACACAATGAGACTTAAACAAACAGCGGCTGCTATTATGGCAGCGTCATTCATTTCACTCGGAGGGATAACTCCGGCTCTTTCTCAGACCGTGTATGCAGAGGAGCACGGAATGGGGGCAGCTCTTCCGGATTGGATACCGTCCGACTATGCTTCCGCCCTGAGCTTCCGCAATACCTACGGTGCAACTCTTGTAAAGGACGGCCTTGTCTGCGTCGTTTTCAGAGAACAGACAAAAAAGGCAAACAAGGGCGAACCGGATGCCGCACCCCGCTACGAAGTCAGAACGACAGAGGGCATGATGAGTGAGCTCACACACAAGACCTACAGCTCGGATGAAGGTGCCTTTGACTATGAGGTGGTCGTATACTACGCACCTGAGGAGGCCGGCGAGTTTGAAGTCGCCCTCGTTGATACGTGGCTGAAATCCTCCTCCCTCGACCTCGGCTACAATCACGCCGTGGCTTACTATTCCTTCACCGTCGATAAGGAAATGAACATCACCGAGAGCGATATGTTCAGCTGGCTGCCCGACAGCATCACCGAATACAAGGAGTTCGTCGATACCTCCGGCAAGGTAGCGGCAAAGGACGATCTCGTTGTGTTCTGCCTTGATTCAAACGCAGGCACGCCCTACCAGTGGGCAGAGAGATCACAGGACTATACCTCCTGCTTCACTCATCAGACTTCCGTTGACTGCAGCATGGATACAGGCACTCTCCTTGACGGAGGCGCAATACGCACGATAGAGGTCTATAAGGCAGTAAAGGACGGCAGCACAGTAATACAGTGGGATTTCTCCCCCTGCTATGATGACTATGAAGAGCCTCAGGCCGAAAGAACACTCATCGCCGACTGCACAGTTACAAACAAGGCGCAGAAGGTAAGTCTGAACGGCAGCTGTCTCCAGAACCTCCAGTTCAGATATTCTTCCATCAGCCTCTATTCCGAAGATCTGACAGCTTCGGCTGAAGCGTTCTACAGCAATTTCTCAGAGCCTGCGACAGCAGTCATAACCTCAAAGAAGGAGCTCACTTATTTCCTTTCCACATACCTGAACGAGAACGCTCTCAAAGCGTTTGAAACAGAGTACAGCGACAGCTTCTTCAAGGAGAATGTACTGATGCTCAGCACCTATCTCGATCCGTACAGGGGACGTGTCTTCAAGCACGGACTGACAGGCGCATATTACAAGGACGGCAAGCTGAATATAGACTACGCCTCCGTAGTAAGCGGCACTCGTATGAGGACATCCTACTTCGATATCCTCCAGGCTGTTGTACCGAAGAAGGATTACGACGGCAGCGAGGTCGTATGGAACGACAAGGAGGTACTCGGTCACGACGTAAAGCGCATTAGCGTTATAGACGAAGATACCGGCAAGCCTATTGAAATCCCGTATGACAGCATATCCGGTCTCTTCGGCTATCCCGGAACTGTCATCCAGGGAGAGAATCCCTACTACTGGACAGTTATAACCGCCGAATGGCTCGACCTTGATATCAACAAGGAGTATCTCCCCGAAGGCTGCATCCTTTCCGAGACCAAGCCGAGAGAGATAATCAATAACGGAAACAACACCGCAGAGATCATATTCAGGGTAAAGAATACCGCAGGTTCAAATACCGCAGTGAAAAAATACTCCGCCCTTACACAGGGTCTCTTCGCAGAGGAGTCGATGATCGCTGTATTAAAGGACTGCAAGCCGGAAGTTGCTTCATCAGCGTCAGAGCTCAACGATATCCTTTCAAAGTACATCACAAAGAACTATCAGAAGGACTTACTGAATACCTATGACGATGCCTTCTTCAAGGACAATGTGCTGCTTCTTGATTTCTTTATCGATGCGACCGGCGGAGACAAGATAAGCATAGAGGATACCGTCATTTCCGACAAGGGCATAACCGTATACTACAACAAGCCCGCACCGGATTTCAATATCTGCAACACTGATTACTTCTTCATACTGCAGGCAGCCGTACCGAAGAGCGACTACAGCAAGCAGAAGGTAAGCTGGAGCTGCATGGGCGATACAAACGGCGACGGCGAATTCGGAGTTGCCGATCTTGTTACCATGCAGAAATGGCTGCTCGGTTCTTCCGATACAAAGCTCTCTGACTGGAAGGCTGCGGATATCTGCAAGGATAATACCATAGATTCCTTCGATCTTGTAATGCTCAGAAAGAAGCTTATCGAGATCAACAGACTTGAGCCGAAAAAGTATGACATCAACGCGCAGTATCTCAGAAGGAGCGGCGATATCTACGGCATAAGCACCGCCCCCGAAGCGACTGTCATCACAAGCACAAGGCAGCTGGAAAGCTATCTGAACAAACCTCTTGATTCTGTCATCTACAGTACTCTCGGCGGACCGGATCAGACAGATAAGATCGCTAAATACGATGACGACTGGTTCATGGCTCATAAGCTGATAGCCATACCCTTCGGCGAAGGAAGCGGCTCCATCGGCCATGAGGTCACAGAGCTCACAAGCGACTATGTCACCATAGAGCGTACAGTTCCCCAGATGCAGACCTGCGATATGGCTTCATGGGATATCTTCATAGAGCTCAGCAGAGATTCAAGGATAAGCGATGATTTCAAGGTAATCGTACAGAATAATCTTGTCGGGCTCTGAAACTGACATATAATGCCCGGCGTTGCCGGGCATCTTTCTTTCCGGAAAAATCAGTTTTCCCTTTACAATCTCATGGCAGTCATGATATAATAGGCTCATAAGCAGCAAAAGCTGCAAACAGGAGAAAACCCTGCATCATTCAATACTATAAGGAGGTCGGATACCATGAGAGCACCACGGACAGCCGCTGCCCTTGCAGCATCATTGCTCCTGCTGCTTTGTTCAGACAGAATACCCGCAGACATCTCCCCTGTTGTTTACGCAGAGGACACCGCAGTAAGCACAGAGCTCCCCGAATGGGTGCCGGACAGCTGCAACGCCGCTCTTCAGTTCTTCAACCTCCACGGAGGAACATACATACAGGACGGCCTGCTGTGCATTACCTTCTGCCGCCCCAATATCCCCGGCGCCGATGCCGGCTACACCGTCTCCGCAACGGAGGGCGCCATGGAGGAGATCAGCCACGAGCTGTATGAATACACCGGAAGCGGGATGTACATAACCGATACCGAAGTATTCGTCTTCAGGCCCGCAGAGCCCGGCAGCTTCAGCATCTCGCTCAACTGCACCGCAGACGGCCTTACGCCCGAAGAGTGTGCTGATTACAACTGCTCCTATGAGTTCTCCGTTGACGCTGACCTGAATATCTCCCAGACCGATATCACAGCCGGTCTTCCCGACTGTCCGACAGAGTTCAAGGAATACTATGATGCAAACGGAGTAGTATCCGTCGCCGGAGGCAGGGTGGTATTCTGTATGCCGTCTCCCACATCGCTCTTTGCAACCTGGAAGGAGGGTTACTGCTCGGAGAATATGAAGCTTGCCGGAAAGTGGAGCTGCACCGATAAAAGAGCTTCACAGAATACAGGATTCAGCGGCAGACCGACAACTATGGATATCGCAGTGTATGAACCGGTTTCCGAAGGTCCTGTCGATATCCGCTGGGATATAGTGGATATATACTACCCCGACAGCATCCCGAAAAGCAGCTATGCAGCAAGCTATCTCGATACCTCACTCACAACACCCTCACTGTCAAAGGGCGATGCAAGGATAAGGATAAGCGACTACACCACCGGTCAGCCCGTGATATTCAATGAAGATTCCGAGTTTTCACTGCACCGGAGATCGAGCGTTACAGACAGCACAACTCTCATCACATCCCTGCCCTCGAATCCCTGTGTAGTTCCGGGGCTGTGCAGCCAGTTCGAAAATACCATACCCACACTCGCCGATGCCCTTTACTTCAAGCTCGTTCCGTCCGAGGGATACTCCATACCGAAGAAGGACAGCACCACTGCAAACGCAGACGACTATCTGACGGTCACGGTAGTCAACGGCGAAGCCTATGAGGTCGAATT
This sequence comes from Ruminococcus sp., assembly GCA_017620025.1. GTDB lineage: Bacteria > Bacillota > Clostridia > Oscillospirales > Ruminococcaceae > Ruminococcus. Next base: position 898 of record JAFZRF010000016.1, on the reverse strand, counting down.
CCGTGTAATACCGGATCTTTCCGGAGATGCTAACGGCGACGGCGAGTTCAGCGCAGCCGATCTTGTAACTCTTCAGAAATGGCTGCTCGGTATGCCTGATGCAGCTCTGAAGAAATGGAAGGCCTGCGATCTCTGCAACGACAATGTGATAGACGCCTTCGATCTCTGTCTTATGCGTCAGTCCCTTATCGAAGCACTGAAGCCGCCGACGTACACCGTTATGATGATCGACAGCGCAAGGACACACGATACCGTAAGAGGCGTGGAGAGCTACAACATCATCACCGATTTCGATTCCGACGAGCTTGCCGGTATGGATGATATCCTCGCCCTTACCGATAAGCTCAGTCAGAACGCCGAACAGTATGCGGATATGAAGCCGGAGATACTCCCCTGTGCAGTCGAGGATTATGGCAAGGATACTCTCTATCTGATATATTACCGCCCTGACAGGGATCCGGAAAGATTTGTGCTCTGCACCTACGGCGAGACCTGTTCATGCCTCCCCGACGATGATGTCCGCAAGCTCGTCGTGCTCATGATAGAAAAGGGTATGTTTGCTGCGGAGGGAGCGGCTGATATCTACAGATAAGAAGCCTTTTCGCTTATACAGATCAAATGGTAAACATACAATAATTGAGCCGTTCAGAAAGAACGGCTCAGCTTGTTAAAAAGCTCTTGTTCAATCAGTCTGGGATTCTAAAGGGGCTGCGCCCCTTTAGCGGAGTCCCGAGGCAGAGCCTCTGGTGGGGTGCGGGGCAACGCCCCGCATATTTCCGCAGGGCGCTTCGCAAGGGGTGAATTCCAAAACAGTCCGGGGGACTGTTTTGGAAGAGGGGACGCCTTGCAAGTGAAGGTGTCCCCTGAACAACTAAGGTTATATGACAGTTAAGGGGCG
>JAFZRF010000057.1 GCA_017620025.1 Ruminococcus sp. | reverse complement strand
CTAATTCATAACGCTTGCGTTATTACTTTTTGTGTGTTTTTTAGTCTTTTCTTGACTTTCTTTTCCCCATATTTCTATGGTTCAAAGGAATCTCAAGGGTCGTTACTTTTTCTTGCATTGTTCAATTTTCAAGATGCTGTTGTCGTTTCTGCGGACCGTTGTCCTCAGGCGACTTAATTATTATAGCACGTATATCGGGCTTTGTCAACTAAAAGAAAGCAAAGGATTTTCTCCTTTTTTTAGGCATATTTTACAATCGGTTCACTTCAGATATGAATACAGGAATCTTCCGGCGAAGATAAGCGCCATCGCTATCAGCGCTCCGGTTATCCTTATGTTCCTCTGCACCTCGTCCTCGTACCGGAATTTCTTCGGATTTTTCGGGTCGCAGAGTATATTGCGCTTCGTTCCGTTCTCCATCGCCTGCGTATAGCCTGCGTTATCAGGCTCCTCATACCATGCACCGTCGATGAAGTATTTCAGCGTATGCACAAAGGATGTGGTCACCTTGAATGTTATGGAGATATTGCCGAGATATATTCCGGTTCTCTTTTTTGTTTCCTTTGAATCAATGACAGTCGCTTCTGCCTGCACTCCTTTATTCTTATAATAGGTCAGCCTTGACAGACAGATGCCGCCCGCTGCAGCTATCGCAAGGCCGACCATTGCAAGTATAAGTTCTTCCATTACCACATCTCCTCCTGTTTTCTGAAACCTCCGGCTTTCTCCGGATACAGCCCGACGACCCAGTTGTATATCTGCATTACAGGCACTTCATCCTGCCTTCCGGACATACAGTCGCCGAGTTCATTGGCGCTGACCTTTACCGAAAGGAACTCCTCGCTGTCGCCCTTGTAACAGAACTCAAGATCTATCGTGTTCCAATGAGAATACCTCGAATGGTGAGTGCTGACAGTGTATGTTATTTCTTCCAGCTTCACAAGATCGATATTCCAGTGTCTTCCGAGCATGGTGCATTCAAGTCTGTCATCGAAGCACTTTACCTCAGTTTCGCACTCTTCGACTACAAATCCTGCTATTATCAGTACAACAAGCAGAACCAATGATATTACTGTTGCGGCCGCTCCTCCCGGCTTATCGATGCTGAGCAGTGCCGCTGTCATCATTATTATCAGAAAGGCGCCTGCCGCGCCGAATGCACAGCCCATGCCAAACGGTTTATGCTTTATTTTTACTGTTTTCATATTTTACCCCCATATCATTTTCGAAGCAACTGAGCCTTACCAGAAATCCCTTTTCTTTACAAAGCCTTCTGCTATATCCGGACGGCGCTCAGCTATCCAGTCATGTATCTCTATAAGGTCAAATCCTTCTTTTTTGCCTGCTGCTATATCCTGCATCTGCTCAAAGCTCACATTTTCCTGAAATGTCTCCTGCCTCCAGTCTTCGCTGCCTTCTCCGTACTCGATCTTCAGGCGGAGAGTATAGCTTGTGGAATATCTTGAACGCTCCTCTGTTACCGTATACACTGCTTTATCGATCTTTGATATCTCCATTTCCCAGCTTTCATTGCCGAAATCGTATATCAGCTTGTCATCTGTGCACGTGAGCGACGGTTTGCCATACTTTAAGTAAGGAATGAACCCGATGAATAAGACGATCAGCCATATCAGCACGATGATTGTCCAGCGGAAGACGGTATTGTCTATATTCTTGCCGGCAACGACAGACAGTATCACTCCTATGACGAATACCAGGCCGCAGCCAAAGGATCCGACCGGATCGTCTGCTGTTACATAATATTTCTTCTCCATTTTTATTCTCCTTTATAATCCCATATCGTATCCGAAAACACTGTTATTCACCATAACTGATCCTGTTTTTCAGCCCCAGAACCCCTTGCTTTTCTCATAGCCTCCGGCTGCATCCGGATACATCTCCGCTACGCAGCGGTAGATCTGCATCACAGGCACGTCATCCGCATCTCCGGCCATACACAGCGCAATATCATCTGTGCTTATCTTTACAGAGAACTCACGCATCCTGTTATAAACCCCGTCCATCGGTCCGTATCTGAATATCAGGTCAAGGGTATTCCATGAGGTGTACTGCGATGTGTGCTTTTTTACTGTATAGGTTATCTTTTCCAGTCCGCTCAGCCCGATCTCCCAGTGTACTCCGAGCAGGCTGCATTTCAGCCTGTCCTCGCATATCTCCACCTCTGTATCGGTGTATTCAATCACGATCGATGCTATCAGCACTGCCACGGTCATAACTCCCGACAGCACAGCCAGCCACATATATCCCGGGTGTTCCACACCCGCCGCCATGGCGACAGCCAGCACTATCATAAGAAATACAATTGTCAGGGCGAGTCCGGTCACAAACCAGGAAGGCGTATATCTTACCTTTACTTTTTTCATAGTTTTATCCCTCATATCATTATGTTCGCAAAAAGCGGACAGTCCCCACTGTCCGCTTTGTTATGTATGCTTATTTCATCAGTCGGCCATGAGCTTAACCATTACGGCCTTCTGAGCATGGAGACGGTTCTCTGCCTCCTCGAATATCTCATTTGCGTGAGCCTCGAATACCTTTGCAGTGATCTCCTCCTCACGGTGAGCGGGCAGGCAGTGAAGAACCATTGCGTCCTCCTTTGCCACAGTCATCAGCTCGTCGCTGATCTGATAGCCGTCGAATGCCTTGCGGCGCTTCTCTGCTTCGCCCTCCTGACCCATGGAAGCCCATACGTCGGTGATGAGTACATCTGCATCCTTTGCAGCCTTCTTCGGGCAGTCGGTCATTTCAAACCTGTCGCCGTACTGTGCTGCGAAATCGAGTATCTCCTTCGGAGGCTGGTAGTCATCCGGGCAGGCGATAGATACCGCCATGCCTACCTTGAGGCAGCCTACGATGAGTGAGTTGGCCATGTTGTTGCCGTCGCCTATGAAGCACATTTTCAGTCCCTCGAAGCTGCCCTTGAACTCACGGATAGTCATAAGGTCAGCAAGCACCTGGCAGGGATGGCAGAAATCGGTAAGTCCGTTGATTATCGGAACAGAGCCGTATTCTGCAAGATCCTCAACTTCCTTCTGCTCGAAGGTACGGATCATTATGCCGTCGAGGTAGCGGGAAAGAACTCTTGCGGTATCCTGTACGGGCTCGCCCCTTCCGATCTGGAGATCGTTTGAAGAGAGGAACAGGGGATATCCGCCGAGCTGTACCATACCGGTCTCGAATGATACCCTTGTACGTGTGGAAGCCTTCTGGAATATCATTCCGAGTGTCTTGCCCTTGAGGTGCGGATGGGGGATATTATGCTTGAGCTCATACTTGAGCTGGTCAGCAAGATTGAGTATATCTATGATCTCTTCACTGCTGAGATCGAGCAGTTTCAGTAAGTGTTTCATCCTGTTTATCCTTTCATTTACTTAATAGTTTCTCACGGTTCATCCCGCCGAAGACCTTATCGACCGCCACGGCGAAAAGAACGAAATAATCATCAAATACCTTATAGTCTATCTTAAAGCTGTACTGGAGCTCTCCGGAAACCGATACATTTGTTTCCAGCTTGCCGCACTCGTTGCCGTCCTTCATCAGCGTGAAATTCATACGGTCCTTGCTTGCGAGCTCATAGGTAGCCTCCTTGCCCTTCTTGAATACCAGCGTAGGATCAAGGAAAAGAGATTTACAGCTGACGTGTATGAATGATGAATCATTATGGGTTATAGTGAAGGTAGGCTTTCTGTCCTCGCCCGTCTGGACAAGGGAGTACAGCCTGTAGTTGTTGTGATCGTAAAGGCCGAGCTTGCTGCTTCCGAGGCTCTTTTTCTTGACTGTATATATAGTTTTCTGGCTCTTGTCCTGGACAATATACTTATTATTCTTGATGAATATTATAAGCTCCATACATCATTCCTCCAGTATGCCTGTCAAAATCTCCATTCCCTCGTCCAGCTCGTCATAGCTGACTGTAAGCGGCGGGAGAAGTCTTACCTTTGTTTTTGCAGTAAGTACGAGCAGGCCGTTTTCAAGTGCCTTCGCAGCAACGTCCGAAGCCTTCTTCTCTTTCAGCTCGATGCCTATCATAAGTCCCTTTCCGGTAACGGAAACGACCTCAGAGCATTTCTCAAGCTTTGATTTTATGTAATCTGCCTTCTTCAGTACCTCATCAAGGAAGCCTTCCGATGTAACACGGTCAAGGACTGCAAGTCCGCCGGCACAGGCGATAGGATTTCCGCCGAATGTGGAACCATGAGTGCCGGGTGTGAAGGTCTTGCTGCATTTCTCGCCGGAGAGGCATACTCCCATGGGGATGCCGCCCGCGATGCCCTTTGCAAGAGTGGTTATATCAGCCTTTCTGCCGTACCATTCGCCTGCAAGGAACTTTCCTGTCCTGCCGACGCCGGTCTGCACCTCGTCAGCGATGACGAGTATATCCTTTTCCGCACAGAGGTCGAATACTGCATCAACGAATTCCTTGTCGAGCGCAACGACTCCGCCCTCGCCCTGTACGTATTCCATCATTACAGCGCATACGGTGTCATCGAGCTTTGACTTCAGGTCTTCGATATCGTTTGCAGTGACGTTTATAAAGCCCTCAAGGAAGGGGAAGAAATAGTTATGGAAAACATCCTGACCTGTTGCGGAAAGAGTGGCCATAGTCCTTCCGTGGAAGGAATTCACAAGAGTGATGATGTTGTGCCTGCCCTTGCCGTACTTATCGAAGCTGTACTTACGTGCAAGCTTGATAGCACACTCATTCGCCTCGGCACCGCTGTTGCCGAAGAACAGATCTGTATATCCTGTGGTCTCACAGAGACGCTCTGCGAACTCTGCCTGTATCTCAGTATAATAGTAGTTGGAATTGTGCTGAAGCGTTCTGACCTGCGCGCACACGGCGTCAGCCCACTTCTCATCGCAGTAGCCGAGAGAGTTCGTCCCGATACCGCTTCCGAGATCGATATACGCTTTGCCGCTCTCGTCAGTGCAGCGTCTGCCCTGACCCTGTTTCATGGCGAGCGGGTATCTGCCATAAGAATGCATAACGTGCTTATCAAACTTTTCTATTGTCTTTTCATTGCTGTTCATGGCAAATCTCTCCTTTTTACAGTGCGTTGATTAAATGCTGTTCTACATTATATAATTATACCTCTTAACAGGGTGAAAAATCAACCTTTCGGGCAGTCAATAACGTAAATTTTTTCTTTACAAGTTCACAAATTGAATTTATCCGCCGTTTCCGGTATGCTCAGGTAAACTGCGTACCGACGCCCTCATTCGACAGTATTTCGATAAGTATGGAGTGTGGCACTCTTCCGTCGATTATGACAGTTTTCTTGACTCCGCGTCTTACAGCCTCTACGCAGCAGTCGATTTTGGGTATCATTCCGCCGGAGATTATTCCTCTGCGCTTCAAGAACGGAACCTCGCTGACATTTACTTCCGGTATAAGTGTGGCCGGATTATCCTTATCTCCAAGGAGGCCTGCGATATCCGTCATGAGTATCAGATTCTCTGCTCTGAGCTCTGCTGCGATACGTGCTGCGGCAGTATCGGCGTTGACGTTGTAGGTGTTGCCCTGCTCGTCTGTAGCTACAGTTGCGATAACAGGGATCATGCCGTTGGCAAGGGCATCGGTTATGGGCTTGGTGTTGATCTTTGTGATCTCGCCTACGTAGCCGAGGTCCTGTCCGTCGTCTGTGGTCTTCTTCTCAGCCATGATCATCTCGCCGTCGATACCGCAGAGACCTATGGCGCTGCCCTTGTGCTGTGCAAGGAGCTGAACGAGCTCCTTGTTGACCTTGCCGGCAAGAACCATCTTTACTACGTCAACTGTAGCCTCGTCGGTATAACGGAGACCGTTGATGAAGCGGCTCTCGATATTGAGTCTCTTGAGCATATCGCTGATCTCGGGACCGCCGCCGTGTACGAGGACTACCTTAATGCCGACGAGAGAGAGGAGGACGATATCATTCATAACAGCGTCCTTCAGCTCGTTGTTGGTCATGGCGTTTCCGCCGTACTTGATAACGAGTATCTTGTTTGCGTATTTCTGTATGTAAGGAAGTGCGTCTATGAGCACCTGTGATTTATCCTGATTAGAGATCTTGTCCATCTCCGTATCCTCCTCAGCTTCTGTAGTCTCCGTTGATCTTGACGTAATCGTATGTGAGGTCGCAGCCCCAGCATACTGCGCTGCCTGTGCCCTCGCCGAGAGAAACGAGTATCTGTATCTCCTCAGCCTCGAGCACCTTCTTTGCCTCCTCCTCGGAGAAGGGAACGACACAGCCGTTCTCGCCGAGTATTACCTTGCCGGCAACTGATGCAACGGCGATATCAGCCTTGTTGATATCGAAATCAACATCGGCATAGCCTATGGCGCAGTAGATACGGCCTGCGTTTGCGTCCTCGCCGAAGATCATGGACTTCAGCAGGCTCGATGTGATAACGGACTTGGCGATTATCTCAGCAGACTTCTCGCTTACTGCTCCGCTTACACGGCACTCGATCAGCTTGGTTGCGCCCTCGCCGTCCCTTGCCATCATTCTTGCAAGGTTGAGCATGAGGTTGTAGAGAGCATTAACGAATACATCGAAGTCCTTGTTCTCTGCTGTGAGCTCCTTGTTTCCGGCAGCACCGGAAGCCATTACGCATACCATATCGTTTGTGGAGGTGTCTCCGTCAACGCTTACACGGTTGAGTGTCACCTTTACCACGTCGCTGAGAGCTCTCTGGAGAAGCTCCGGAGATACTGCTGCGTCTGTGGTGATGAAGGTGAGAGTGGTGGCCATGTTCGGGTGGATCATGCCGCTGCCCTTGAGCATACCGCCCATTGTGCAGGTCTTGCCGCCGAGCGTGAACTCTACAGCTATCTCCTTGGGCATGGTATCGGTCGTCATGATAGCCTCAACTGCCCTCGGGTTGCCGTCATAGGTGAGGCCCTCGACAAGTGCGGGGATACCGTTTGCAATCGGCTCGATGGGAAGGGGCTGGCCGATAACGCCTGTGGAAGCAACGATGACATCATTCTCGTCAATACCGAGAGCCTCTGCTGTAAGGCTGCACATCATCTCAGCCTTCTTTACGCCGTCAGCATTGCAGGTGTTGGCATTTACCGAGTTTACGATAACTGCTCTTGCCTTTCCGTTCTCAAGGTGCTTCTTTGTTACGATGATAGGAGCGCCCTTTACCTTGTTGGTGGTATATACGGCAGCAGCCGAGCACTCGTCATCTGCCACGATCATTGCGAGGTCATTCTTCTTTACTGTGAGGGAAGCTCCGGCGTGTACCAGTCCGCACTGGATACCGTTTGCCTTGAATCCCTTGGCGGCACAGACTCCGCCCTCGACGAATTTTACATCGCCTATCTTCTTGAGTTCCATATCAAATCCTCCGTTTGTATCATTATCAGACAAGACCTGTGGTCTCGTCAATGCCCATCATTATATTGAGGCACTGTACGGCTGCGCCGCTTGCGCCCTTGCCGAGGTTGTCAAGTCTCGAGCAGAGAAGTATCTGGTCATCGTTTCCGAAGACGAATACCTGCAGCTTGTTCTGTCCGCTGAGAGTATTGGAGGCAAGGAAGAATGCCTTCTGCTCGTCAGCCTCCATAAGGGGCATTACCTCAACAAGCTTTGCGCCCTCGTAGTGCTTTGCATACATCTCCTGCACCTGTGCGGGAGTTACCTTCTTATCAAGAGTTCTCGTCTGTATCGGGACGCTTACCACCATGCCGCTGTAGTAATCGCATACCATGGGGTTGAACATGGGGGTATAGGTCAGACCGGAAACAGCCTTCATCTCGGGAAGATGCTTGTGCTGCTGTGAGAGTGCGTACTGTCTCGGGCTGTTGAATTCATAGGGCTTGTCATCACCCTCGTATACGGCGATAGCCTTCTTGCCTGCGCCGCTGTAGCCGGAGGTCGCATAGGCGAATACCGAATAGTCGGCGGGGATGATGCCGTTATTTACGAGCGGGTATACTATCGAGGCGAATCCGCTCGCATAGCAGCCGGGAACGGCTACTCTGTTCGAGGTCTTTATCTTCTCACGGTGAGCGGGGGACAGCTCCGGGAAGCCGTATGCCCATGCGGGATTGGTCCTGTGAGCCGTGGAGGCGTCTATTATACGCACATGGTCGTTATCCTTGTCGATGAAGGATACAGCCTCTATGGAAGCTGCGTCCGGCAGGCAGAGGAAAACGTAATCCGCAGAGTTGATAAGTCTTGCACGCTCCGCAGGATCCTTTCTCAGGTCCTCGCTTATCTTCATTATCTCAAGGTCGCTCCTGTCCTTGAAGCGCTCCTGTATCTTCAGGCCGGTAGTACCCTCCTGACCGTCAATATATATCTTAACTGACATTGTTATTCCTCCTCTTTCGATGACTGCTGCTTTTTCTTCATCTTTCTCTCATACTTCTCCTCCTGCGGAGAACGTCTTGCGGATTCGTCGCTGAGCAGCGAATGCCATACGCTGACAACGAGTGTCGCAACGACGATGAGAGCGAACCAGAAGATATGTCCCTTGGCGTTGACGGGATACCACAGTCCCATGACTACCTCGCCGAGCGCCCAGAGGACTCCCATCATTATCGTAAGTCCGAATGTGAAAAAAGCGTCCTTCTTAGTCATGCTTCAGTGCTCCGAGTCTCTCCTCTGCGAGAGCTATCTGCTTCTTCACAGCGTCCGGAGAGGGGCCGCCCTCGGACTTGCGCTCTCTTACGCAGGTATCAAGGCTTATCGCTTCGTATACATCCTCGGTGAAGAGCTCTGTCATGGCTCTGTAGTCCTCAAGAGGAAGAGTCTCAAGAGTGAGCTCTTTCTCTATGCATTGAGCAACGAGGGTGCCTGTTATCTTGTATGCGTCACGGAAGGGCATACCCTTCTTTACAAGGTAATCTGCGCAGTCGGTCGCATTGATGAAGCCCTTTGCGGCTGCACGGCGCATATTGTCCTTGAGTACACGCATAGTTGCGAGCATGGGGGTGAAGGTCTTCACGCAGAGCTTTACGTTGTCAACTGCATCGAAGATAGCCTCCTTGTCCTCCTGCATATCCTTGTTGTATGCAAGGGGGAGACCCTTCATCATGGTGAGCAGGGTAACGAGGTCGCCGTTGACTCTTCCGGTCTTGCCTCTTATCAGCTCCGTAACATCGGGGTTCTTCTTCTGGGGCATGATGGAGGAGCCTGTAGCGAATGCGTCATCGAGCTCAACGAATTTGAATTCCCAGCTGCACCAGAGGATTATCTCCTCGGAGAAGCGGGAGAGGTGTGTCATAAGGAGTGAGAACGCACAGCAGAGCTCTGCACAGTAGTCACGGTCGGAAACGCCGTCAAGGCTGTTCGGCATAGGCTCTGTGAAGCCCAGCAGGTCGGAGGTCTGCTGACGGTTCGTGTGGTAGGTAGTGCCTGCGAGCGCTCCGCTTCCGAGCGGGCATACGTTCATGCGCTCTGCGGCATCGTCAAGTCTTCCGATATCACGCAGGAGCATCCATACATAAGCCATAAGGTGATGTGCGAGTGTGATGGGCTGTGCTCTCTGGAGGTGAGTATATCCGGGCATTATGGTCTCGGTATGCTCCTTTGCCATACGGATAAGAGTATCGGCAAGCTCGACTACCATGGCTCTTATCTCTGCGATCTCGTCACGGAGATAGAGGCGGAGGTCAACTGCTACCTGGTCGTTTCTTGAACGGGAGGTATGCAGTCTCTTTCCGACATCGCCGAGGCGCTTTGTGAGCTCTGCCTCAACGAACATATGAATGTCCTCGGCATTGGGATCGAGCTCAAGCTTTCCGGAATCTATATCTGCGAGGATACCCTTCAGACCCTCGATGATCTCAAGGCTGTCCTCCTTTGTGATTATGCCGCAGTCACCCAGCATGGTAGCGTGGGCGATACTGCCCTGTATATCGTGACGGTACATACGTCCGTCAAAGGCAATGGAAGAATTGAAGGCGTTGACGCCTGCGTCCACCTGCTTGGAAAATCTTCCTGCCCACATCATGTCTGCCATTTGTTTTTACTCCTTTACGTGTCTATTCTTACGAAATCTGCGAGGGAACGGTTTCTGTATGTAAGGTCATCTCTTACGGTGAATCCTACCTTCTCCCAGAAGGCATTGCCGTTTTCATTCCTTGAAAATACGACCAGAGCGACTTTTTTTATACCGAGCTCCTTCAGCGCTTTCAGGGCCTCATCGACGAGCTTTGAGCCTATCCCACGGCGTCTGTAGTCGGGGTTTACGGCTGTATGATATATGTATCCTCTTCTTCCGTCGTTGCCGGCAATGATAACTCCGGCTATTTTCCCGTCTTCCTCTGCAACGAAGCAGGTCTCCGGATTTCTGGCGAGAAACCGCTCTATCCCCTCTCTTGAATCGTCAAGATTGTTCAATCCCATTCCGGCACATGAAAGCCACAGTGCGTAGACCTTATCGTAGTCGTCGATAGTAAATGACCTTATATCCACAATATTCCCTCCTCACAGAATACCGTAAAACCGATATTATTTCTTGTCCTTGTATGCGTATCCGAAGTTTATCGGCGGAGCAGTTACAGAAACATAAACGAACTCGGTATCTCCGTCATTGAGCAGACCGTGAACGTCCCTGTCGGCAAATCTTACAACGTCTCCGGCTTTGAACTCCATAGTCTTATCGTCGGCAAGAAGAAGCTTGCCTGTGCCTTTTGTGGCATACCATATCTGCTCGGAAGCATCATGGGTATGTCTCGGCTGACTTGCACCCAGTGCAAGATGTACTTCCGTTATAGTGACTCTTTCGCTCTTTGAATTCTCGGGGTTGAGAAGCTGCCTTGACACAACTCCGGGATTTGAAAGCTCAACGATATCGTTTCCGTTTATGAATTCCATAACTTTCCTCCTTCATACATATTCAAAATCATAACAGGCAGGAGGAAGTCCCCTGCCTGTATTCTTATTCAGATATCTGTCACAGCAAGAGCTTACGGCAGTTTCTCCATGTATATCAGAGGCACGATGAAAAACGACGCTCCTATGATACCTGTCATGAAACACGCTGCGCTTATCTTTACAGCTCTTTTGTCATAGACCTTTTTCAGAAGTCTGCTGTATCTTACTTTATATTCTTTTCCGATGACGTATCTCTTAGCGAATCTGCCTGTGCTTCTTTCTGCGAGTTCTTTCCTTATGCCTCCTACAAGGCACCGGACTTCTTCCCCGTCTATCTCATAGCAGGCAACTGCGCTTTTCATGCCCTCCGGCACTTCAAGCCTTACCAGCTTCGCCCTGCACCTCTTTGAGAAGAGGGCAATACCGCAGTATACCAGAAAGACCGCGCTCCATGCCGTCAGGCATATTGCAAGAGCTGCAAGTATCAGCACGGGCACTGTAGCCGCAGGGAGATTAAAGACTCCACAGACGGCACAGATGACCACTAATACTATAACAGGCTCCAGAGCACCTATTTTAGCGTGCTTTGAAAGAATGAACCCCAGTCCTGCGGCGGGTATCGAAAAGATGACCGCCATTTCCAGAAGCGCAGCCCAGTTCTGCTTTATATACTCCAGTTTATCCATACGCCCTGCCGGAACGAATAAAGAAACAAAGATTACTTGTTCTGCTCTCTCTTCTTGTCGAGCTGTGCTCTTACCTTGATCGGGAGGCCGAAGAGGTTGATGAAGCCTGCTGCATCAGCCTGGTTGTAAACCTCATCCTCGTCGAATGTTGCAACTTCCTCATCATAGAGTGTGTAGGGTGAAGTTACGCCTGCGTTGATGATGTTGCCCTTGTAGAGCTTGAGTCTTACGTCGCCTGTAACTCTCTCCTGAGTCTTGGAAACGAATGCGCTCATTGCCTCACGGAGAGGTGTGTACCACTGGCCGTTGTATACGATATCAGCGAACTTGATGCTGAGGTACTGCTTGATACGTGCAGTCTCCTTGTCAAGTGTGATTGTCTCGAGAACCTCGTGAGCGTGGTAAAGGATAGCACCGCCGGGAGTCTCGTACACGCCTCTTGACTTCATGCCGACGAGACGGTTCTCAACCAGGTCTGCAAGACCGATGCCGTTCTCGCCGCCGAGCTTGTTCAGTGCGGATACCATCTCAACGCCGCTGAGCTCCTTGCCATCGAGCTTTGTGGGAACGCCCTTCTCGAAGTGGATGGTGATGTATGTGGGCTTGTCGGGAGCATCGATAGGAGATACGCCCATTTCAAGGAAGCCCTTCTTCTCGTACTGCGGCTCGTTTGCAGGATCCTCAAGATCGAGGCCCTCATGTGAAAGGTGCCAGATGTTCTTGTCCTTGGAGTAGTTTGTCTCACGGCTGATCTTCAGCGGGATGTTGTGAGCCTCTGCGTAATCGATCTCCTCGTCACGGCTCTTGATGTCCCATTCTCTCCAGGGAGCGATGATAGCCATCTCGGGAGCGAAAGCCTTGATAGCGAGCTCGAATCTTACCTGATCATTGCCCTTTCCGGTGCAGCCGTGGCAGATAGCGTCAGCGCCCTCAGCAAGAGCGATCTCAGCGATGCGCTTTGCAATGATCGGACGAGCGAAAGAGGTACCGAGCATATATCTGTTCTCGTAGATAGCGCCGGCCTGTACTGTAGGATAAACGTAATCCTGGATGAACTCCTCCTTGAGGTCAGCGATGATGAGCTTGGAAGCGCCTGTCTTGATAGCCTTCTCCTCAAGTCCGTCAAGCTCTGTACCCTGTCCGACGTCACCGGATACTGCGATGATCTCGGGGTTGTTGTAGTTCTCCTTGAGCCACGGGATGATGATGGAAGTGTCCAGACCGCCTGAGTAAGCAAGCACTACTTTTTTGATTTCCTTAGCCATGATAAATACCTCCTGAAATATATCACCGCTGATGCGGTGTGGTTATCGTAATAATTATATTATACTCAGTGTGAAGATATTGTCAAGGGATTTCGGATAAATATTCATATTTCAATAAAATATCCGCATTTTTATGAATATTATCCGTCTTCAGCCCGCTGCTGACCGGTGTCCGGATGAAAATCATGTGAAATCCGTTGCATTACTTCTTCTCTTATGATATAATAGTATAAATAGCGTGCCGCAGGATGAAATGCGGCATACGATACAGCAGCTCAGGCTGCATAGTCATACACAGAGAGAGGGAATAATTATGGATCGCAGCAGAATAGCCGCCGTCATTGCAGCAGCGGCACTGATATGCCAGACGGGAGCTGTAGCTTTCGCAGCAGAGGATGAAGCAGCACCCGCCGGGCAGACGCTCCTTACAGATACAGCAGAGCCGGCAGATGAGACAGCAGATACCGAAGAAGTCTCCGGCGAGGCAGATGCAGACGAAGATACAGAGGAGGCAGTTGATACCTCAGGCTGGATAACCTCCGGCGAATGGTCTTACTCCGTCATAGAATCAGGCATAAGACTTGAGGCCTGCACCTCTGAGGAGAGCTCGGTGACAGTACCGGATACGATAGACGGTCTCACCGTAACGGAGATAGGCAAGAAAGCATTCTCCGGCATAAAGGCAGTATCAGTTACTCTTCCGGCAACAGTTGAATACGTTTCCGCCGACGGCGCTTTCTCCGGAGCAGAGGAGCTCCAGGAGATCATCGTTGATCCGGCGAGCGAATACTATACAGCACCGGACGGCGTACTCATCGCAAAGGACAAGAGCCGTCTTGTATGCTATCCCCGTGCCAAGGTAGGCACATCATACGATATCCCCGAGGGCGTGAAGGAGCTCGGTACAGAGGCCTTCGCTGGCTCTTCTCTCTCAGGCATCACCTTCCCGGCATCGCTTGAGAGAATAGCTGCAAGATGCTTCAACGAATGCTTCCGTCTCGGCTCGGCTGACCTCAGCGGCACCGCAGTCACCGAGATAGCACAGCAGGCCTTCCGCAGCTGTACAGACCTCAAGGAAGTGCTCCTCCCCGGTACTCTTACCACAGTCGGCAAGGAGGCCTTCATCGGCTCGGGACTTCCCGATGTTGATGTACCGGACAGCGTTACCACTATCGGAGAGAAGGCCTTCGGCTACTTCAGCAACGGTGATGCCGATACAGGATTCTTCCTTTCGGGATCGATCGGCTCGGCAGCAGAGAAGTATGTCTCCGAGAACCTTTCCGTACCCGAGACCAACGAGAACGGAGATCCCATATCCGATCCGGAGCCGCTCTTCATATTCCTCACACATGAGCAGGCCGCACAGGAGAGGGAATACCTCACGATGGATACCATAACCTCCGGCGACCTCGTATACATGATCAAGGATGACGGCACTGCCGGCCTTGTAATGTGCAACTCCACAGAGGAGAGGATAGAGATACCGCAGCAGATAGACGGTGTTACCGTTACATCCATCGTGAAGCGCTGCTTCATGTACAGCTATGCAACAGACATCATCCTCCCCGATACCGTTACGGAGATAGGAGAAGACGCATTCTACAACTGCGTATACCTCCAGCGTCTTACCCTGCCCGGCGCCTGCAAGGTCATTGAGGGCGAATACCCCTTCAGCACCTGCTACAGCCTTACAGCCTTCACCGTTACAGACGGCGACGGCGCATACTCCTCCGAGGACGGCGTCCTCTTCGACAAGGAAAAGACTGTCGTTATAAAATGCCCCAACGCAAAGGAGGGCAAGTTCACTGCTCCGCCCACTCTGCGTGAGATAAGCGAGGCAGCATTCGCTGACTGCGGACTGCTCGAGGAGGCCGACCTCTCGGGAGTCACAACCATAAACAACGCAGCCTTCTATAACTGCGTGGCACTCAATAAGGTCATACTCTCCCCCGACCTTGAAACTGTCGGCGTGGATGCCTTCTTCAACTGCCAGTCTCTCGGCTCGGTGCGCCTTTATGACAAGGTAGGACCGATCGGCGATTACGCATTCGGCTACATCGAGGAAGAGGCTGAAAGCAGCAAGGATCAGCCGGAGACAAAGCTTAACCCCAAGTTCAAGATGTACGTAAACAAGGGCTCCGAGGGATGGAAGTACGCCAACGACCGTGGAATCGAGATCATCACCGGAACCATACTCATAAACGACAACAACGTGAGCGTAGGCTTCCTTATCGGCTGTGCCGCAGCCGCTGTTGCTGCGATACTCGCAGTTATCGGCATCATCATCGGCAAGAAGTCGAAGCAGAAGAAGGAAGAAAAGCGCATCATGGAGATAAAGGCCAATGCCGCAGAGCGTATCAAGGCTAAGCGTGCGAAGGAAAAGAACGGAGGAGCCAAATGAAGCTGATACGTAAAGCAGCAGCTCTCCTTGCGTCGGCTGCCTTAGCATTCTCCGCATTCTCAGTGCCGCTCGGCGCTTATGCGCTTACCCCGGAACAGGCCGCAGAGCTCGGCGAAGCACTCAACGACGGCACATTTACCTACGAGCTCGTTGACGGCTCCTATACCATAACCAAGTGCGATGCCACTGCATCGGTTTCAAAGGTGCCGGAGCTCAGAAACGGCTACGCCATAACAGCCATTGCCGACGGAGCTTTCCTCGGCTGCACGAACATAGCCTCCCTCACCATACCGGAGAGCGTAAAATCTATCGGCGTACAGGCCTTTGCGGGCTGCACCTCACTTTCAAAGGTACACCTCCCCTCACGTCTTACCGAGATACCGGAGGCCTGCTTCATGACCTGCATATCTCTCGAGACTGTTGAGCTCTCGGACAATATCACCATGATAGGCGAGAACGCCTTCTACGGCTGTACCAATCTCAAGGAGTTCAAAATACCGGACAAGCTCGAGCTCATCGGCGACCTTGCTTTCGGCGACTGCGCTTCGATAAGCTCCTTCGATACCGAGGGCAGCGAGCATTACCTTTTCCGTGACGGTATACTCTACAGCAGGGATCTTGCTACGATATACCGCGCCTCCACGGAGCTTTCCGGCGACCTGTACATAAACGAGAACGTCACGAAGATAGCAAACGGAGCTTTCTCCATGTGTGCAAAGCTCGACAACGTATTCCTGCCCGGCTCGGTGCACCAGCTGACGGACGATGTTTTCGGCTACTGCACGAACCTCAGGAGCGTACACTTCTCCGAGGGGCTTACGGATATAGGCTACCTTGCCTTCCAGTTCTGCCTCAATCTTGATTCCGTGGATTTCCCCACAACTCTCCGCAATATCGACGACGGCGCTTTCTACAACTGCACCGCACTCGAAAGGATAATCCTCCCGGATCAGCTTGACAAGATAGGCGTCGGCTCTTTCCTTAACTGTACGGCACTGAAGAACGTGCTGCTGCCGCAGGGCATCTCCTCGATTGGAGAGCACGCATTCGGATTCACAGACAGCACAGACGGCACATTCAACAAGGCAGAGGGCTTCGAGCTCAGCGTCTTCAACGGCTCTGAGGGAGCAGCCTACGCAAAGCGCAGCGGCATCAGCTACAAGAACGTCAACAACAGCCTGAAGAAGGTGCTGTTCATAACGATCGCTCTTGCCCTTGTCGCAGCTGCCGGAGTGTTTGCGGCAGTCCTCATGTCAAGGGGCAGAAAGTCCGCAAGCAGCGCCGTAAAGGAAGCAGACAAGCTTGCCGCAGAGGAAGAAGAGGAAAAGAACTACAAGAAGATACTTGACTGAAACTGAATCATAAAAATATGATCCCGCAGGAGCACTTCGCTTCTGCGGGATTTTTCTGTCTATCCGGTTGCGGCAGTTAAAAAGTGCGGGCTGCCAAAGGCAGCCCCTACAGGCGTTTTCCGCATCGGCAGGCGCACAATGTGCGCCCCTGCATTTCAGATCATCGCCGCAAGGCGATACCATTAATTATGAATTAAGCATTATGAATTGAAAAGGGCGGCAATATACAAAGTGGCGGGGCGATGTAGGCATCGCCCCCTACACATAATGCAACCGCCGCCAAAACAGTTGTTGCGGGCTGCCAAAGGCAGCCCCTACAGGCGTTTTCCGCATCGGCAGGCGCACACTGTGCGCTCCTGCATTTCAGATCATCGCCGCAAGGCGATACCATTAATTATGAATTATGAATTAAGCATTATGAATTGAAAAGGGCGCACCGCAGTGCGCCCCTGAAAGACTTACTTGTTGAGGTTAGCCTCGATCATGTCGAGCTCATCATAGAGAGCCTGCGGGATGTTGCCACCCTTGGCCTTGATGTCCTCGTCATAGTATCTTCTCATCTCAGCGATCTCCTTCTTCCACTCTTCCTTATCTACTGTAAGGAGCATCTTGAGTGCGGAAGCAGATACCTCGTCCTCAATGCCCTTGAGGTTGATATCCTCAGGCTTCGGAACATATCCGATAGGTGTCTCAACAGCGTCAACCTCGCCGTCAACTCTCTTGATGATCCAGTCAAGGACTCTCATGTTGTCGCCGAAGCCGGGCCACAGGAAGTTGCCCTCGTCGTCTGTTCTGAACCAGTTTACATTGAAGATCTTAGGAGCCTTGCTGCCGAGTCTTGCGCCCATCTCGAGCCAGTGTGCCCAGTAGTCGCCTACGTTGTAGCCGATGAAGGGCTTCATAGCCATAGGATCGTGACGGAGTACGCCTACTGCGCCTGTTGCAGCAGCAGTTGTCTCGGAAGATACAGCTGATCCGATGTATGTACCGTGTGTCCAGTCAAATGACTGATATACCAGAGGAGCTGTTGTAGCACGGCGGCCGCCGAAGATGATAGCGGATACCGGTACGCCCTCGGGATTGTTGAACTCAGGTGAGATGCAGGGACAGTTCTGAGCGGGAGCTGTGAATCTTGAGTTGGGGTGAGCAAGCTTCTTGCCCTCTGCTACCCAAGCCTCACCGTCACACTTGATGCCGGTCCACTCTGTTGCATCCTTGGGCGGATTATCGTTGAGCTTCTCCCACCAAACAGTGTTGTCGCTGTTGTCGAGAGCTACGTTTGTGAAGATAGCGCCGTTCTTTGTACAAGCAAGAGCATTGTAGTTGGACTTAGCGTTTGTTCCGGGAGCAACGCCGAAGAAACCGTTCTCGGGGTTGATAGCGTAGAGTCTGCCGTCCTTGCCGGGCTTCATCCATGCGATATCATCGCCGACTGTGAAGATCTCATAGCCGTCCTTCTTGTATCCCTCCGGAGGAATGAGCATAGCCAGGTTTGTCTTGCCGCAGGCAGACGGGAATGCAGCTGTGATGTACTTAACCTCGCCGTTGGGCTTCTTGAGACCGAGGATGAGCATATGCTCAGCCATCCATGCCTCGTTCTTGCCCTGGAAGGAAGCGATACGCAGAGCGAAGCACTTCTTGCCGAGGAGTACGTTTCCGCCGTAAGCAGAGTTAATGGACCAGATAGCGTTCTCCTCAGGGAACTGAACGATGTATCTCTTGTCGGGATCAACGTCAGCCTTGGAGTGGAGACCTCTTACAAAATCATCAGAGGTATCGCCCAGGTTCTCGAATGCCTGCTTACCCATACGTGTCATGATGTTCATGTTGAGAACAACGTAGATAGAATCAGTTACCTCAACGCCTACCTTAGCGAGAGGAGAGCCGATCGGTCCCATGGAGTAAGGGATAACGTACATTGTTCTGCCCTTCATA
This sequence comes from Ruminococcus sp., assembly GCA_017620025.1. GTDB lineage: Bacteria > Bacillota > Clostridia > Oscillospirales > Ruminococcaceae > Ruminococcus. The sequence goes on along the minus strand of JAFZRF010000057.1, from coordinate 4,723 downwards.
ACGCCGTCGTACATAGGTGTGAGCAGAGCCTTCATCTCATCGGGAGCCATCCAGTTGTTTGTAGGACCTGCGCCCTTCTTCTCCTTTGAGCAGATGAATGTTCTGTCCTCAACTCTTGCAACGTCGTTTGCACGGGTTCTGTGATAGAGGCAGTTAGGATACTTCTCAGGGTTGAGCTTATACATCTTGTCCCAGCTGTCATCCGGAAGAGATGTAACTTCCTCGATGAGTGCATCGAGCTGCTCCTTTGAGCCGTCGATCCATACGACCTTCTCGGGCTTGCAGAGAGCGATCATCTCATCTACCCACTTGAGAACGTTAGGGTTCTTTGTCAGTGACATGATATTGTACCTCCTAATAAATGATCATTATAGCGCCGGGAAAGGTACGAGCCGCTCCGGCGGTCGGGAAAATCCGATAAAAGCAAAATTTTCCTCTGATACTATTATATATAATTTTCGTCAAGCTGTCAATAGACAAATGATATTAATTTATCATACCTGTATGTCACTTTTTTCCGGCGTTTTTCTACCGCCTGTACAGTATCCCTTTTGTTCTTGGTCATATCGCACAACATATTCAACACGGGATTGTTGAAAAAGCAGAAATCAGATATTACAGATACAATATTATCGGTACGCCCTTGAAATATGTGCAATATGTGGTATAATAGATTATAGAAACAGATATTATTCTGAGAATAGCCGGCCGTAAAAAGTGTGCATAACATCTCAGGCAGAACATCGTGCAGAGCACATACCGAAACGACAACGGCCGAGTAAACCTAAAGGGGGATACACCAATGAGAAAGCCAATCATCACCATCGAGAGACAGTACGGCAGCGGCGGCAGCTTTATCGGAAAGCTCGCAGCTGAAAAACTCGGGGTGAAATTCTTCAACAGGCAGATACTTGAAATGACAGCAGAAAAATGCGGTATATCCGCAGAGCATCTTGAATCCGCAGAGGAGAGCGTTCCGACGAGCTTCCTCTATTCACTGCTGCTTTCATCGAATACAGGCCGCTCCATGGAAGACAGCCTTCCGCTGTCGGACAGGGTATTCATCATGGAGAGCAACATCATCACAGAGCTTGCCGAGACTGAAAAGAGTTTCGTGCTCGTAGGACGCTGCGGAAGCTACATACTCGAAGAGCAGGGCTGCTTCAGCGTATACATCTACGCTCCCAAGGAAGCACGTATCAAGCGTGCTATCGAGGAGTACGGCATATCCGAATCAAAGGCTGAGAGCATAATGAAAAAGGCGGACAAGCGCCGTGAGACATTCTTCAACGTGAACACCGGCAGAAGCTGGCAGGACAAGGAGCAGTACTGTCTCTGCCTCAACAGCGCCGAGCTGGGCGATGAGCTCTGTGCAGAGATCATCGTCAATGCCTTCAACGAGTACAATAAACAGTTCACAGAGTGAACGTGTTCATCAGATCTTTCCGTCCGGGAACACACAGGCAAGTGTTCCCGGTACGGGATCTGGGCCGTTGAAAAGGCCCCGGAGCACGGAGCTCTTTCAATTGTCCATAATATATCTCTCTTCCTCAAAAGACCCCCTCCGGAATTAACCGGAAGGGGTCTTCTTTTTTTATTCCTCGGGCTCGCGGATCTCTCCTACTATCGGGAGGGGATCGATGCCCTGACGTGTATAGTAATCGGAAAGAGCTGAGCGTACTGCCTGCTCTGCAAGCACTGAGCAGTGGATCTTTACAGCCGGAAGTCCGTCAAGAGCCTCTACAACAGCCTGATTGGTGAGTTTGAGAGCATCTTCTATGCTCCTGCCCTTGATCAGCTCTGTTGCCATTGAAGATGTGGCTACAGCAGCGCCGCAGCCGAAGGTCTTGAACTTGGCATCTGTGATTATGCCCTTGTCGATCTTGAGGTACATCTTCATTATATCGCCGCACTTGGCGTTGCCGATCTCTCCTACTCCGTCTGCGTCCTCGATCTCGCCCACATTGCGGGGATTTGAAAAATGGTCGAGTACCTTTTCACTGTACATCATGATTTATATCTCTCCTTCAGTATTTTCACTTATCTTTTTGATTATATCATTGCGCTTGATCTGCCTTGTGGTGACGCCATTTAGCATAAGGCCTGCGTGAGCGCCCTCGGAGACACTTGTGAGTGTCTTGCGGAACTGCTCGATTCCGGCTATCTCGGCTCTGAGCTCAGTGCCGGTTATGCTTGCCACTATCAGCACCTTGTCGCCGACATGGAAGGTACCGCCGGTGACTGTGCCGACAACTACCGTGCCGTTCTGTATGGCGAAATCGTCCTCAACTATGAACTCGGCGTAGGAACCTGTATCCAGTCTCGATTCCGGAGAATACTCGTTCTCCTCATACTCCCTGAGTTCCTTCTCGTCATCGGTCAGCAGATCATCGTCGTTCTTCCTGCCGTTAATGAGCTTGTCCAGCAATCCCATGCTAATCACTCCTTTTCTAAGCGGATCAGTGTTCTTTTATTCGTATTTCTCGCCCTTCATCATCTTCTCCCATACCGGAGACATTGCACGCAGTCTCTCGACTACCTTCGGTACGGTCTCAAGGATGTAATCGATATCCTCGTCGCTTACGTCCTCCTCGATGGAAAGTCTCAGTGAGCCGTGCGCTACCTCATGCTTCAGTCCTATGGAGAGAAGAACGTGTGAGGGATCGAGTGAGCCTGAGGTGCAGGCAGAACCCGATGAAGCGCATATACCGTTCATATCCAGCATCAGCAGGAGTGATTCGCCCTCGATGCCCTCGAAGGATATATTGAGGTTTCCGGGGAGACGTCTGTCCCTGTCGCCGTTGAGACGGGTATAGGGGATAGTCAGCAGGCCGTCGATGAGCCTGTTCCTGCGGGGAGTTATCACTGCGGCCTTCTCTGCGATATTGCGTGTGGCAGCCTCGATGGCAACACCGAGTCCCACGATAGCCGGAACGTTCTCGGTGCCGGCACGCTTTGCTCTCTCCTGTCCGCCGCCGTGGATAAGATTCGGAAGAACTATGCCCTTCTTCACGTACAGGACTCCGATGCCCTTCTGTGCGTGTATCTTATGGCCGGAGAGCGAGAGCATATCGATGCCCTGCTTCTTTACGTCTATCTCAACATGGCCGACAGCCTGTACGGCATCGGTGTGGAAGAGCACGCCCTTCTCGTGGCATATCGCAGCTATCTCCTCAATGGGCTGTATCGTGCCTATCTCGTTGTTGGCATACATGATGGATACCAGTGCGGTGTCCTCACGGATAGCCTTGCGGATGTCCTCAGGGTCAACGATTCCCTTGTCGCTTACAGGCACATAGGTCACTTCATAGCCCTGCTTCTCGAGGTACTCACAGGTATGGAGTATCGCATGATGCTCGAACACAGAAGTGATGATGTGCTTCTTGCCCTTCTTTGCAAGACGCTCGGCAGTGCCCTTGAGAGCCCAGTTATCGGACTCGGAGCCGCAGCTTGTGAAGAATATCTCGGCAGGCTCGGCACCAAGTGCCTTTGCTACCTTTTCACGGGCGGTCTCGATATCACGCTGAGCATCTCTGCCCAGCTTGTAAATGCTCGAGGGATTTCCGTAGGCAGTACGGAAATGCGGGAGCATAGCGGCGAGGACCTCCTCCGATACAGGAGTGGTCGCCGCATTGTCTGCGTAGATGAATCTCTTTTCCATTATTTATCCTCCTTGCTACCGTTTATCAGCGGACGGCAGCATACTTATCACGCTCGGCCACAGCGAGCCGGTCGCAGCGCTCGTTCTCCGGGTGTCCGGCATGGCCTCTCACCCAGTTGAACGTGACTTCATGCTTTTCAAGCAGAGGGAGAAGCTTCTCCCACAGATCGGAATTGAGCGCAGGCTTCTTGTCGGCCTTGACCCAGCCTCTCTTTTTCCAGCCGTAGACCCAGCCCTTTGTCACTGCGTCAACTACGTAGCGGCTGTCGGTGGTGAGTATCACCTTGCAGGGTTCCTTGAGAGCGGAGAGTCCGACTATGACGGCGGAAAGCTCCATACGGTTGTTTGTGGTGGAGGCATCGCCGCCGGAGAGCTCCTTCTCGACGGTGCCGTAGCGGAGAACTATCCCATAGCCGCCGGGGCCGGGGTTACCGCTGCACGCTCCGTCCGTGAACAGCTCCACTGTTTTCATACGCTCACTCCTTTGCATCAGTCATCAGTTTATATTATACATTATCTACCGCATTAATAGGATAAAAGTTAACCGGTGGAAACGATATATATGTTAGTTATAACTTACAAGTAAAATCCCCGCCCCGTCCGCCCCATGAAACGGCTGTCCGGCAAGCAGCACTAAGCACCAAAAGTAACACAGCACATTAAGCCGCCCGTGCGATAGCCGGCTTTAGCCTGCTGGTCTTAACAAAAAGCAAAAGCTGACAGGAGGGGGTGGAGGGAAAGGAAGGGGGAGTCCAGAGGGGGAAAACTTGGGACGGGGGAGGATGTCAGCTTTTACTGCGGTTTTCTTTTCCTCACCCGGGTCCCATGGGTTCCCCCTCTGGCTATGTGAGTACAAGTTAGATGTTATGATGAATTGAAGAAAAGAACGCAAATATAGACTTCTCTATTCCATATTTCAAAATTTGCTAAATCTCACACAAAAGCCAAAGAGGAACACCTCCCGGGGCAAGGAGGGAGGGAAAAAGAAAACCGCAGCAAAAACCGGCATTTCCCTCCCTCCTTTCCCCTCACGGTTTTCCTCTCTGGACTCTCTTTTCCCTT
>JAFZRF010000056.1 GCA_017620025.1 Ruminococcus sp. | reverse complement strand
CTCTGGACTCCGCTAAAGGGGCGCAGCCCCTTTAGAATCCCAAACTTTTTCAAGTTGTACGGACGAACAAAGAGCGTCCGTTTTTTTATTCTCCGCCCGAAGCCGGAGGAACACTACCGGTACACACGGTATAGTATCATAATAAAAACAACCGCTGGTTGAGATATATGGAAAATGATTCCCTTGTACTCAACCTGACGTTGTGATATAATGAAAACACAAAAGGAATTATCGTACTGATCTCCGGAGGATTACTATGGATAAACAGAACCTTTTCAGGATGAACCTTGCCGCACGCCGCAAGGCACTCGGCATGACACAGGAGCAGCTCGCATCCCGGCTGAACGTTTCGCCGCAGGCTGTCTCCAAATGGGAGAATTCAAGCTATCCCGACTGCGAGATGCTTCCAAGGCTCGCAGCTGCACTGAACGTGTCCCTCGATACCCTGTTCGGCATACGCATCAAGGACGCCGAGCTTGATCTTGAACAGCTCGTCACCGACGAGATAAGGACCATCCCGCATGACAAGAGACCGCAGTTCTTCATGGCACTGATGTACTCGGCTCTCTGCGGCTGCAATCAGAGCAGCGATGATGTGGGCAGGATAAGGGACAGCTACGAGAACGAGACCTTCTCTCAGCTGAAGACCGACCGGGAGCTTGCCATAGCACGGCTCAATCCCGATCTCCGGTACTTCTGCTTCATGGAGATACCCGACGCCGGAGTGAATTCCTACTTCGGCGATACCACGAATATGGTGCGCCTGTTCAATACCCTTGCCGACAGCGATGCGATACGCATAATCAGCTATCTCGGAGCAAGCGCAAGGAACAAGATGTTCTCGGCCGAGACCATATCGGAAAAGCTTGAGATACCCTGCGAGAAGGTACAGAATACCATTGACCGCCTCGACCGTTTAGGGATGGTCTGGCGTGTCTCGGCAGATATCGCCGACAAGCCTGTTATCCTGTACGGTTATTCCCACAGCATCCCTCTCACTCTGATACTTGTGCTTGCAAAATCGATAACCAACTATCTCAGGTTCAACGATCCCTATATCGAGGACTGGGAGAAGGGTGCCTTCCGACGCCCCGACGGCGAGGAGGACGAGGTCGTACCGCAGGCGCCGTGGTGGAAGGACGGGGAGCTGTAAAAAGAAAGATACAAGAAAACATGAAAAGAAAAATGAACGGAGGAAATACATATGAAGAGATCAGCCGCATTCATCGCAGCAGTGCTCCTCTCAGGCACTGCCGCAGCAGCCCCTTTCAGCAGTCTTGCAAGGACTGCCTCTGCAGAGGATAATGAAATGACCGTAACTGTTGACCTCAAGGGCGAGCGCAAGGAGATCAGCCCCCTGATCTACGGCGTGAACCAGTACACCACACCGCTCAAGGACGTAAGGGCGACCGCAGTACGTCAGGGCGGAAACCGCATGACCGGCTACAACTGGGAAAACAACGCTTCAAATGCCGGCAGCGACTGGAAGCACAGCTCCGATAACAACCTCTCCGATTCTTCACAGCCGGCAGACTGCGTACAGAAGCTCTCCGCCGATGCCGTAAAGAACGGCGTGGGCTACAAGATGACTACTCTCCAGCTTGCAGGTTATGTCTCCGCCGACAAGAACGGCACTGTAACGGAGGAGGAGACAGCACCCTCTGACCGCTGGAACAAGGTAGTCCTCACAAAGGGTGAGCCTTTCGCAGACGAGCCCGACCTCACGGACGGCATCGTGTATATGGATGAGTACGTGAACTACATCATAAAGAAGCTCGGCGATTCCACGACCGAGACCGGTATGCAGGGCTACAGCCTTGACAACGAGCCTGTTCTCTGGAACGATACCCACCCGAGACTTCATCCGGAGCCTGTAACTATCGAGGAACTCAGCAGCAAGTCCATAGAGATGGCAAAGGCTGTAAAGAAGCTCGACCCGAACGCTGAGATCTTCGGACCTGCCCTCTACGGATATACCGCCTTCGACCACCTCGATGACGACGATGAGTCCGACGAGTGGGAGTCTGTAAAGGCTGCCAACAACTATCACTGGTATCTCGACAGCTACCTTGACGATATGAAGAAGGCCTCCGACGAATGCGGAACAAGGCTTCTTGATGTGCTCGATATACACTACTACTCCGAGTCAGCAAGAAACGACGCTGCCGACAGAGTACAGTCCGTCCGCACACTTTACGAGGAGGGCTTCTCCGAGAACAGCTGGATCGGCCAGTGGTGCATGGAGAACGTGCCGATACTTCCGACAGTAAAGGCCTCCATAGACAAGTACTTCCCCGGAACGAAGCTTGCAATATCCGAGTACAACTTCAAGGGCGGAGATGATACCTCCGGAACTATCGCACAGGCTGAGGCTCTCGGCTGCTATGCCGATCAGGGCGTATACCTTGCAACTCTGTGGGGCGGCGAGCCGTTCATACTCGCAGGCCTCAACCTCTACACCAACTACGACGGTAAGGGCGGTTCCTTCGGTGATACACTTATCCCTGCCTCAACAGAGGACGTATCAAAGTCAAGCTCCTATGCAGCCGTAAACAAGAACGACGACTCACAGGTAACAGTCATGGTCACAAACAAGAACATGACAGAGAACGAGAACGCCGTTATAGAGCTCAAAAACGCAGACAAGGAATACAAGTCCGCTGCTGTATATGCCGTATTCGGCCAGTCCGAGGAGGTAAGGCTCTACGACATAATAAAGGATGTAAAGGACAATAATGTAAAGATCGAGCTTCCTGCTTTCTCCGCTGCCATGGTAGTAGTATCCGACAAGGCTGACGCATTCGACGGCCTCAAGAAGTACAGCGAGACAGAGAATCTTACAAAGACAGAGACCTACACAGATCTTGATAAAATGGTAAACGGCAACGGCTATGTGGAGATACCGATAACCGATGAAAAGCACCTTTCCAAGATCATCATCAACGGCAAAGTAACTTCAAGCGCCGGCTCATCATGGGGCACAGCAGGCTGTGCTGTATGTATCAACGCCAAGGACAAGGACGGCAGCGGTTTCTGGACATACAAGAGCTATTCACTTCCTCTCGGTGAGAAGTCCTCGGCAACAGTCAAGTTTGACGGTACTCTCACCAAGGAGACCGGCGAGGGCGACGACAAGGTATCAGAGGAGCTTGAGGCATACGTAGCCGACGGCAAGATAGAGCTCCAGCAGTGGTGGTCTGCTTCTGAGAAGGCAGAGGCTTCTGTGGAGGATGCTATTGAGGTCGAGTATACAAGCGTACAGGTAGTATACGAGTATGCCGAGGGAGAGACTGTTCCAACAGAACCGTCAACTTCCGCTCCGACAACATCCGCACCTGCTGAAGAAGGCACAAAGACAGAGGAAGCATTCTACGGCGACGCCAATCTTGACGGAAAGATAACCGTATCCGATGCAGTTGCAGTACTCCAGTACGTAGCAAACCAGAGCAAGTATGCTCTTTCGGAAAAGGCACTTGTGAACGCCGATGTAGACGGCGAGCAGGGCATTACCGGAAACGATGCGATAATCATCCAGAGAGTCGATGCCGCTCTGATAAAACAAACTGAACTTCCCCTCAAAAAATAATATGCAAACCGAAGGCTCCCCGCAGAAATGCAGGGAGCTTTCGGTTTTGTCGGGAAAGAACGTTTTCATCTTGTTTGGAATTCTAAAGGGACTGAGTCCCTTTAGCGGAGTCCAGAGGCAGCGCCTCTGGCAGGGTGCGGGACAGAGTCCCGCATATATCCGCAGGGCGCTTCGCAAGGAGTGAATTCCAAAACAGTCCGGGGGACTGTTTTGGAAGAGGGGACGCCTTGCAAGTGAAGGCGTCCCCTGAATAAACTATGGTTTGCGGACATACTGATATCGCATCATCAAAAAAGAGCCGTACAGCCACCTGACTGCACAGCTCTTTGTAAGTCCGTTATTTCTTTGTGTTCAGCTTCCTGAGCGTATAGCCTTCCTTGACCTTCAGCTCTCCGCGGTCAATGGCGAGCGCATAGTCGGGGAGGTCTCTCGTTACGGTCGTGCCTGCGGCGGTGTAAACTCCCTTGCCGAGACGTACCGGAGCAATAAGGCTCGTATTGCTTCCTATGAAGCTGTAATCGCCTATCTCGCAGCGGCTCTTTGCAATGCCGTTGAAGTTTACTGTAACAGTGCCTGCGCCGACATTTACCTTCCTTCCGACGTCGCTGTCGCCGATGTAGATAAGATGAGCGGCAGCTGTATCCTCGCCGATGACGGAGTTCTTGATCTCCACGAAATCGCCTATCCTTGCGCCCTTCTTTACTCTGCTCTCCGGGCGGATATGTACATACGGGCCGATAACGACATTGTCCTCGATGACTGAATCGTAGGCCTGAGCGGTATTCATCTCCACACTGTTTCCGACAACGCAGCCGTCAATAGTGGTGTTCGGGCCTATAACGCAGTTCTTGCCTATGGAAGTTCCGTGGCGGAGAATAGTGCCGGGAAGTATCTGTGTGCCCTGACCGATCTCAACGCTCCGGTCAATTATGATGCCGTCCATGCAGACGAACTCAACACCGTTGTCAAGGTGCTTGTTGATGACTTCACGGCGGGCATACTCATTCAGCTCAAACAGGTCACGGCGGTTGTTTGCGCCGCGTATGATATCTGCATTCTCAGACTTGAAAGCGCCTGCGGTCTTGCCCTCGCTGATAGCGATAGCTATGGTATCGGTAAGGTAGTATTCCTTCTGTACGTTGTTGTCTGTGATCTTGCCGAGCAGTCCGATAAGGTCAGCCGTTCTGAACCAGTATGTTCCGGAGTTTACCTCCCTGATAGCCCTCTGTTCCTCAGTGGCGTCCTTCTGTTCAACTATGCCGCTGATGCCGCCGCCGCTTGTGCGGAGTATACGTCCGTATCCCTTAGGATTCGGCAGATCTGCCGTTATCACGGTAACAGCGTTTCCGTTCTGCTTGTGCAGCATAAGTGATTCGCTGATGGTATCCGGATCTATGAAGGGAGCATCTCCGCAGAGAACGAGAGTGTTCCCGTCCGGATCGTCTCCGAGCCCCTCCTCAAGGAAGGGTATCGCCTGCATGACTGCATGACCCGTGCCGAGTCTCTCCGCCTGCAGAACGGTTGTATATCTCCCGCCGAGGTACTCCTCGAGCATCTCAGCCTGGTAGCCCTTGACTACGCAGATATCGGATATACCCGCATTCTCACACGCTGATATGACCCATTCGAGCATCGGTTCACCGAGCACGGTGAAGAGCGGCTTCGGTATATCCGCATTCATCCTTTTTCCCTGGCCGCCTGCCAGTATCACTGCTTTGTTCATTATTTGTCCTCCTCGGAGCCGCAATGTCTCAGGGTATAAGAAGCGAAGCCTCAGCCCTGAGCACTGTGTATCTGCATTCAATGCAGTACGCAAAGCTCCTTTTTAATCAATAAAGTTCGTTGTCATCATCGCCGTTTTTCTTTATATGGTTAATGTAGAAAACGATGATGTTTACAACAAGTACCGCAACGTCAACTAATCCCACCGGGCCGTACATTATGCAGCTGATCAAAGAGCCTATCACGCCCATTGCTATCGCTGCGATGCCCAGGGTCTTGTTGTCTTTCTTTGCCCAGAACAGGATGCTAAGTATCAGTGTTACCATAATTAAAACCTCCGTCAGTAAAATAATGTTATACCGTGTTCAGTAACGGCCACGGCAGCCGTTTGTAACTATTATCATTCCATACTTGCAGGCTCTGTCAGGTCGAGTATCTCGTCGCCGACCGGCAGTACTACCCATTCACTGCCGTTTATAAGTGCAACACCGACCGTTTCATCGCAATCGCTGTCGATATTCCTGTCATAGTATGTCAGTTCGATACGGTATCCTTCCGATATCGTATGCTGCACGGCTCCATAACGCTCATCCATCGAAGTGTAACTGCTCTGTGCGCTGTCGATGACGGTCGGGCCGAGCTTTTCTGTTTTTGTTATCCTGATTTTGAGATCTTTTGGTTTTACCTCGCCTTCCTTAGGCGGCGAGAACATATTGTTGAGTCCTTCAAAGTCACCGGCTTTTTCTCTGAGTTCATTTACATCGGCTGTATAGTAGCATCTGTTGATCCCTTCAAGATCGTACATGATATTGCAGGTATAGTATTTCTCGAGCAGGGGCATTATCTCCTCCGGAAGATCCCGGACAGTTCCTGCCGATGCAGCCGGACTTCCGCCCTCCGGAACAGCACTGTTCCTGCTGCCGCATGAGGCTGCCGTACACAGTACGGCAAGGCAGGTGAAAAGGATCACAGTGAGCTTTTTCATGAGCATACTCCTTATGTATAGTGATGTATCGGGAACGATACTTTGCATCATATCTGCTGAGAGAAAAAGCCTCTCTTTTATTTTTACATACTTTAACAAAAAAAGCAAGTCTTTTTGTTCTTAATAATCGAAATCTGCAAATATTTGGCTGATTTGCACAAAACGCAGCCTGCAAATCTCAGTGAATTATATATTGTATTTTTCATACAATTATGTTATAATAGTTATAAGTCGGAAAAGGCTGACAGCCTGCTTCCATTCACTGTAAAACAGCGTCCGGAGCAGAACGGTTTTCCTTTGTCCGGTAAGTTTAAAACTGGAGGTATTTACCAATGGCAACAAAGTATTGCTACCTTTTCTCAGAAGGAAACGCCAACATGAGAGAGCTTCTCGGCGGTAAGGGCGCCAACCTCGCTGAGATGACCAACATCGGTCTCCCTGTTCCCCAGGGCTTCACCATCACAACAGAGGCTTGTACTCAGTACTATGAGGACGGCGGAATCTCTGACGAGATCATGGCTGAGATCAACGAGTACATCGTAAAGATGGAAGCTATCACAGGCAAGAAGTTCGGCGACAAGGAGAATCCGCTCCTGGTTTCTGTTCGTTCCGGTGCCCGTGCTTCAATGCCCGGTATGATGGATACAATCCTTAACCTCGGCCTTAACGATATATCAGTTGAGGGATTTGCCAAGAAGACGGGCAATCCCAGATTCGCATACGATTCATACAGAAGATTCATCCAGATGTATTCTGACGTAGTTATGGAAGTTGGTAAGAAGTACTTCGAGGAGCTTATCGACGAGATGAAGGCTAAGAAGGGCGTTACTCAGGACGTTGAGCTCAACGCTGACGACCTCAAGGAGCTTGCTTCACAGTTCAAGGCTGAGTACAAGAGCAAGATCGGTACAGACTTCCCGGACGATCCCAAGGAGCAGCTGATGGGCGCTATCAAGGCTGTATTCCGTTCATGGGACAACCCCAGAGCTAACGTTTACAGACGTGACAACGATATCCCGTTCTCATGGGGTACTGCTGTTAACGTACAGTCAATGGCATTCGGTAACATGGGTGATGACTGCGGTACAGGTGTTGCGTTCACACGTGATCCTGCTACAGGCGAGAAGAAGCTCATGGGCGAGTTCCTCACAAACGCACAGGGCGAGGACGTTGTTGCCGGTGTTCGTACACCTATGCCGATCCAGCAGATGGCTGAGACATTCCCTGAGGCTTTCGCTCAGTTCAAGGAAGTTTGCCAGACTCTCGAGAACCACTATCACGATATGCAGGATATGGAGTTCACTGTTGAGAACAAGAAGCTCTATATGCTCCAGACAAGAAACGGTAAGAGAACT